>CAYPUR010000052.1:0-23523 GCA_964413865.1 uncultured Verrucomicrobiota bacterium | reverse complement strand
TGCTGACTTCTCTTGTGAGCTCCTGCTTCGCGTTGGCAAAAAGTGGTGAGAAATGCAGGCTAGGGGGAGAGGTCAGGGCAACAGCAGGATGTCAGGACGCAGCCGCCCGATGATTTGCGCTGGCAACCGCGCGTCGATCGAACCGGCCAGTGGCGGCTCGGACGCCACATGGCCGTCGCAGAACACGGCGTTTGCGCGGCGCGCATGGCGGAAGTGAACCGTGGGCTCGCTGGCGTTGATGTAATAGAACTCTTCGAGCATCGGATTCTCCGGCGAGGCCGGCGGTTGAAACGTGTTCACTTGAGCGGCATCCGCCAGCAGCGCGATGCCCGAGGGACGCGCCAGGTGCGGGATCCGAACCGGAGGCTGCGAGGCCGGGGCGGACAGGTGAAAGTTGTACCCGTATCCGTAGGCCGTTCCGGACGCCTTGAGCTTGAAGGCGCCCAGGGCGTAGTTCAGGCTCGGACACGTCTCCACGCCCCCCCTGCCCAGGTACGGGAAGAGCGCGCCTGTCGCCGGGTCGAAGTCACGCGCCCCCTCAGCGCCGCGCGCCAGCCAGCCGAACCAGTACAGGTCGCCGCCGTTGGTCGCGACGCCGCGATAGCGGAATGCACTGCCGTCGTGGTCGTCCCAATACATCTGAGCCGCCAGGCCGAGCTGGTGGAGGTTGTTGACGCAGGCCAGGCGCTGGGCCGCCGTGCGACTGCGGGAGATGGCTGGCAACAACAGCGCCGCCAAAATGCCAACGACGCTCAGCACCACAAGCAACTCGATGAGAGTGAACCCGGATGCCGGGTCCCGCGAAGCCTTGTGAAACGCACGGCTAACCCGCATATTTCGCATCCCGTCTGTTCACACGGCAGTCAGACCTCGCAAGATGACTGCTATGTGCCTTGGGTCCATGTGAAACGTGGACATTCAAAAGTCGCATACGCTCGAGGACAATGAACCGCTTTGCAGCCGCCGACGTGAGTCGGCGCTAATTGCTGCCTTTGACGGAGCGAGATGGCGCGGACTGACGTCCGCGGCTACGGGATCACGGTTCATGTGAAAAACGGACCGCATTTCATGCTGGCGCCTCGCTAACGATTGTTCGCACGGATCCGGTAGAAGGAGCGGTCGGAGGCCGGGTGCGGATCCGTCAGCGCCTGGCGTCGGCCGGTTCCATCGCTGGGCCCGTCTATGGCGGACCAGGTGCGAAGATCGGACGAAACTTCGAGCGTGTACTCCCATCCCAACCACCCGGTGAATTCGGCGCGCCACGCGCCCTCGATCCAACCGCCCCGGAAGCGGCGGACCGGCGGCGGTGGCAGTTCGAGCACAATCCTGTCGATCCGGCCATGTGCCAGAACGGAGCCTGACCAGCCCGGATCCTGGCCGGCGTCGCTGTAACTGCTGATGGCAAGGCCATCGACGGCGAAATCCCCAAACGTTTCCGGGATGGTGACCGGATCCAGGGGGAGCCGTTGGTCGCCCAACACCATCTCGAATTCCATCCTCCGGGCGGACGCGCGGTAATCCAGCACGAAGCGATAGGGGGTGCCGCTCAGCAATTCGCATGCGGGATTGTCCCAGGAAGAGTTGTGACTCGGGTTTGCCCAGGCATTGCTCTCCGATACGATGGCTGCCGCCAGGGTCGTGCCGTAGCCTGATTCCGGGAAGTAATTCCATTCCACCAGATTGGGCGAATCCATCCCTGTGCCGCGCCGGAAACCCGGGTCTGTGGCCTGAGCCAGGTTCACCAGGCCCAGCGCAAGCTGGAATGCATACGGTTTGCCCGGCGTCGTCCCGGCAGCAATGTCATCGAGGGTGAAGGTGAACTCGATGCGGAAATCGTCCTCCCGCGTGAGCCATGTGCCCAAGGGGAGAAAGCAATAGCTGTTCGACCGAGCCGAATCCCACGTGACAGCCAGGCATCCGGCGTCGGCGTCCCAGTGAAACAACGAGCCATCCCCGAAGATCTGCCAGCCGACACCGAACGGGTCGGCGTCGAAGTCCGTTTCGATGCGCAGCGGCGGCGGTCCTGCCTGCGGGATCGGGAGGGCGAACAGGAAACTGGCGGCCAGAATCAACCCCTGCAAGGGCGCTCGCGCCATCCGCAACCGCGATTGTTTTGACGACGGAGCAGGGCCTATTGCCGCTCCCGGAACGTGATGTCCAACCCTGTCCACGCGCTTACTTGTGCCACACACCGCAATTCCTTTCTCCTGACCGCTTGACGCCGGGGCCTGGAACCGCGGCGTCGGTGGGCGATATTCCACCGAGACCAGCGCGGAAGGTGGCAAATCAAAAGCCTCCACCCTCCGCCCAACGGAGAATGAAGGCATTCACGCGTCCGCTCGAAAAACCGTTCGAGCCACTGGCCTCATCCTTCTTTTGGTCGAAGAAGTTGATCCCGCACGGCGGGATCCGACGAGCACAACCCAAGCGATATCCTGACTGAGGGCTTCCGGCCTTGCTCCCGCCTTCCCGAACGCGCCGATGCGCATCCAGTGGCCTCCGGGAGCTCGTAGCCCGACACAGTGGCGCAACCGTCCCCGATTCTCACGGGGTTCCCTGACTTTGGGTTGTTGCAGGATGACCTCTGCGATCATCCCCATTCAAAGAACAACGGCGTTGTTATGGTCAGTTCCCCTGCATGGCAAGGAGAATCAACAGGAGAATCGCGGCGGACAGCGCCAGTCTATGAAGACGACAAGGCGCGAGGGGGGTCCTGTTCGTCCCCGCCCCGCTTCATCAATTGGCCCTGCGCCCCGGGCGATCCACCAACTCGCGCTCGATTTGTTCGAGCGATTTTCCCTTGGTCTCCGGCAGGCGGAACCAGAGCACGGCGAACCCCGTGGCGCAGATCGCCGCGTAAATCCAGAACGTGCAGGACACGCCGAGCAGGGTCTTGAAGATCGGGAACGTGTAGGTGAGGAGGAAACAGGCGATCCAGAGGGCGCCGACGGCGATCGACATCGCGGTGCCGCGGATGCGGTTGGGGAAGATCTCGGAGATGAGCACCCAGACCACCGGCGCCAGCGACATCGAGTACGTGCCAATGGCCGCCAGAACCAAGGCGAGGAACAGGATGGGGGGGACCGGCGTGCCCGTTCCCTTGAGGTGATAACAGGCCCCGATCGCCACGTAGATGACCGCCAGGCCAGCCGCTCCGAAGAGCATCAGCGGCCTGCGCCCCAACCTGTCCACGGTGAAGAGCGCCACAAAGACGAAGACCAGGTTCACCACGCCCGTGGCGACGATGTTGGTGAGGGCGTCGTTCAGGTTAAAGCCGGCCTGGGCGAAGATCTCGCTGGCGTAATTGAAGATGACATTGATGCCGCACCATTGCTGGAACACCGCCAGAAAAATCCCCAGGCCCAGCACCACCAGCACCCGCCGGTCGAGCAGTTCGCCCAAACGCACGCGCCTGTCCTCGCTGGTCAAAGTGGCTTGAATCTCGGCCATCGCCGCCGACGCGTAGGACGCGCCGCCAATGCGCGACAGGATTCCCTCCGCCCGACTGCCCGACCCGGCCTTGCAGAGCCAGCGCGGGCTTTCGGGCACGAACAGAGCGCTGACAAAGAAGAGCAGCGACGGCACCGCGCAGGCCCCGAACATCCAGCGCCAGCCGTGCGTCACGTTCCACGAAGCCGCGAATGCGTCCGCGGACACCCCATCCGGGATCGGGCGGGCGATGCACCAGTTGATGAATTGCGCGGCCAGGATGCCGATGACGATCGTGAGCTGGTTGATGGCGACGAGCAGTCCGCGCTGTCTGGCGGGGGCGATTTCGGAGATGTACAACGGGGAGATGTTCGACGCCAGCCCGATGCTCACGCCACCCATGATCCGCCACGTGACGAACCCCGGGAAGCTCTGGGCAAAGGCGATCCCGAGCGACGATGCCACAAAGTTGAGCGCCGCCACGATGAGGATCGGTTTGCGTCCGAAGCGGTCGCTCAAAGGTCCGGAAACGACCGCGCCGACCAGGCACCCGAGGAGCGCGCAACTCTGCGCCCAGCCCACCGGGGAGATCGCGTTGGCCTTGAGCTTGGCCCAGAAACCGGGCTCGGCGGCGATGGCTTGGGCGGTGTCCTTGAGTTGGAAGAAGGCCTCGTAAAACTTCGCCGCCCCGCCGATCACCACCCAATCGTAACCGAACAGCAGGCCGCCCAGCGCGGCGACGAGGCAGATGGTCCAGATGTAACGTGTGTTGAGACGCGCTTCGAGATTCGAACCGGAGGCGGTCGTGGCGGTGATCATCGGCCCCGCAGTGTGCCGGGGACGCCCAAGAAATCAAGGCGCCAGCGAGGCGCGCCTGACCAATCCCAATCCTCAGCCTCATGGGCCACCCAACGGCTTGCCGGCTCTCTCCCCCCCGCGCCTCGCTCCACAGAATCCTTGCCTCTTGGTCCTGCTCGCCACAGATCGATGAAGTGTGGGATAAAGTCCATTGCCAAGAATGTCCAAACTTCAGGCCCGGTGCCCTCACCGGGCGACAGAACACCGACAACAACCAGGTGCACTGGTGCACTGTCGCCTGCCCCAGCAGTTCTCATTTTGCGTGCAGGGGCTTGACGCCGGGTGAGGGCACCCGGCCTACAGCATCGAAGAATGCAGCGGTTGTAGGCCGGGTCCCCCGACCCGGCGCCCTGAGCGCTCTCAAAACGAGAACCGCTGCGCCTGCCCCCGCCTGCTTGACGGGCGCAGGAAGCTTGGTAGCGTCTGAGGCACACGATGCTCAAACACACCCCGCTCCACGATTTGCACCGCCAACTCGAAGCCCGCATGGTCGATTTTGGCGGGTGGGAGATGCCCGTCCAGTACACCGGCATCGTCCAGGAACACCTTGCGGTGCGTCAAAGCGCCGGGTTGTTCGACATCTCCCACATGGGCGAAGTGCTGGTGAGCGGTCCTGGGGCCGCCGAGTTCTTGAACCACACGCTGACCAACGACATCCGGAAGCTGGCGATCGGCCAGGGGCAGTACACGCTGCTCTGCCAGGAGCGCGGCGGCGTCGTGGATGACCTGTACGTGTATCGGATCGACACCGACGAGTTCCTGATGATCGTCAATGCCTCGCGCATCGAGGCGGATTGGGACTGGCTCCAGGTCCGGGTCGACCACGCCCCCACACGCGATGGGTTTCGGCTTCGCAACGCATCGTCCGAGTATGGCGCCGTCGCAGTCCAGGGGCCGGCTGTGGCGCGGTTCATCGACACCGCGATCGAGGGTGGATCGATGGGCTGCACCCTCGTGCCGCACGCATCCGCTCTCAAGAAGAACGAGATTGGGGCCTTTGTGTTTCAGGGTGCCTCCGTGTATGTGGCGCGGACCGGGTACACCGGTGAAGACGGCTTCGAGGTTGTCGCGCCGGCCGAGGCGATCGCACCGATTTGGCGGGCCCTGACCGAGGCGGGCGCGCCGTTCGGGCTGAAGCCGGCGGGTCTGGGCGCGCGCGACACTCTGCGCACCGAAATGGGCTATCCGCTCTATGGCCATGAACTGACCGAGGCGACGACGCCCATCGAAGCTGGACTCGCCTTCTTTGTGGCGCTCGACAAGGGCGACTTTGTCGGACGGGATGTGCTGTTGAGGCAGAAGACCCAGGGAGTGGCCAGGCGATGCGTGGCGTTTCGAATGACGGACAAGTCGCCGCCACCCCGCCCCGACTACGTCGTTTGGAGCCCCGAGCCGGGTGCGGCGCCGATTGGCAAGGTGGTCAGCGGCACGCAAAGCCCGTCCTTGGGGGCGGGGATCGGGATGGCATACGTGGGGACTGCGATGGCGCAGCCGGGCACGCCCGTGGCAATCGAGATTCGCGGACGCCGCTTCCCGGCGGCGATCGAGAAGAAACCGCTCTACCGGAGGCCCGCGGCCCGCCCATAGCCCGGTCAGGCGGTCTCTTTGCCCATGGCCGCCGCTTTCTCGAGGATCATGGGCCGCGCTTCCTCCATCATCTCTCTCAGATCGGCGTAACGGAGCGTGCGCTGCTCGAACGAGCGTTTGCGGAGCGCGCCCAGGAATCGGCCTTCGAACTCGCGGAAATAGGAGCCGTAGATGTGGTAACTGTCCGCGACGTGGACATAGCGCCCCAACTCGACGGGGCGCCCGGTCAGGGTGCCGATGCGGTCGGCGATGCGCTTCTGCAGTTGAACCAGGGCGAAGATATTCATGAAGGCGGCCTTGTAGGCGTCGTTGGACCGGAACCGGACGTTCATGCTCAGGACCGGGCGCCCCTGCTCCTCGGTCAGCCGGCACCAGAGGCTTTGAAGGCAGGCCGGGTCGTAGCAATCGTTGTCCTCCCAGACCTTCCACGTGATTGCCTGGGCGCGCCGCGAGTGGGGTGTCCGCGCCAGTTTTTGGCAGAGGGTCTCGATCTGATCCGCGGGATCGAGGGTGGGCGCGGTGTAGGCAAACAGGCGCTGATGATAGGTGTATTCCCAGCGCGTGTCGTGCGGGTCGTCCGGATCGCGCACCAGGTGGTCTTTGATGCCCTCGCACACTTCCATCACGTACTCCTGCAGTTCGACGGGGCCCCCGGGGAAATCCCTGTGGATCATCGGCTCGCTCAGAGGATCGGCGATCGTGAGGATCATCGTCGCGTCCTTGCTTGGCGGATCGCCGGGCTTGTCATACTCCGTTCGGAGGTTGCATCCGCGCTCATGCAGGGCGACGAGCGACTCCTCCCAAGCCCGGGCGATGCCATCGGCTTCGACGTGGAGGACAGGGATGCCTTTCATATGCGGGTGGGGAGCCGGCGAGAGGATCGGATGGGCTGCGCGTTCATGACAGGGAAAGATCTCTACAGTGTTCTTCTGCCGGCGCAAACAGGAATCGTCAAGGGTGCGGGGGGCCATGCGGGCGCTTCGCCGGCCTGCCGGCCTGCGAGGGCGGTCGCTGTCGATCGGTGCGTTCATCAGGCCAGGTGAAGTGCACCGTCGTGCCGCGCCCCTCCTGGGACCGAATCCAGGCGGCCCCGCCCCGGTCCTCGACGATCCGTTTCACCAGGGTCAGGCCCAGCCCCACGCCGGGCTTGTCGCCGCTGCGATGCACCTGCCAGTAGGGTTCGAAGACCCGATCCAGAAAGCGCGCCGGGATTCCGCGTCCGTTGTCGGCCACCAGAAACTCCCAGGCGGCGACTCGCCGCGCGGCGCTGACCTGGAGCCGCCCCTGCCGTTGGTCCAAGGAAGCCAAGGCATTGTCGAGCAGGTTCTGAAACACCTGCTGCAACCGCTCGCGGCTCGCGTTCACGGTCGGCAGGTTGGGATCGATCACGACCTTGACCCGCGGCGGGAGTGCGAGCTGCCCGGCGATCTCGCGCACCAGTTCGGCCGTGGCGACCTGCCGCTCGGTCTGATGCGACTTTCCCACCCGGGCGCATTCCAGGAGCCCGTCGATCATCCGATCCAGCTCGCGCACCCGCTCCTGCAGAAGCGTGAACAGTTGCTGCCCCTCCGAATCGAGGCGCGCGGCGTGGTCCCGCGCGATCCAATCGGCAAGCTGGCGCACGCCGCGGAGCGGGGCCTTGAGATCATGGCTGACCACCAGGGCGTACTCGGTGAGTTGATCCACCTTGGTGCGTTCCTCGAGCAGCCGGCGATAGCGGTTCAACCGGAGAATGCTCTGGACACGCATGGTCAGCTCGGCGCGGTCAAACGGCTTTGACACAAAATCGTCGGCCCCGGCCGCGATGCCCGCAAGGCGGGAATCCCGGTCGTCCAGAACCGTGAGAAGCAGGATCGGAACCTCGGCAAGCACGGCTTTGGCTCGTATCTGCCGACAGATCTCGAATCCGTCCAGTCCCGGCATGAGGACGTCCAGGAGGATCAGGTCGGGCTGCAGCTCGGTCGCGATGGCCAGGGCCTTGGTGGGGTTGGACACGAATTCGAGCCGCCGCTCTTCGGACGCCAGCAGCGCCCGGAGCGCTTCCTGCGTTCCGACATCGTCATCGATGATCAGCAATGTGTTCATGCGTGGACGGCGGTCCCGAGGGCGGCCTCTCCGTGTCGTGGCCGTCCGGGAGCCCGCATTCGGTTTCGAGTCTGGTTCGCCAAGGCAACACCACGCTGAAGCGGCTCCCGGTCCCCGGCGTGCTTTCGGCGTGCACGTGACCGCCATGCAGTTCCGCCATGCGGCGCACGAGCACCAGGCCAAGACCGGTGCCGACTGGCGTATGGGCGAGCCTCTTGCCCACCTGGACGAAGGGCTGAAACAAGCGCGGCAAGTCCTCGGCGGCAATGCCCACCCCACTGTCCCACACGGTAAAACGCAGAGTTCGATTGGCGTCGTCCCCTTCCACAGCCAAGCCCAGGCGCCCGCCTCGATGAGTGAACTTGACCGCGTTCGAGAGGAGGTTCACGAGAATCTGTTTCAATCGCCGCGCGTCCGCAACACAATTGACACCGGGCGGCCTGACGGTGACGCTGAGAGTCTGCCCTTTGGCGAGTGCGGACTCCCTGACAAGGCGCAGGGCCGATTCGCACACCTCGTCCACATCGCACAGGTCGAGCTGAAGCCGAATCCGCCCCGCCTGGCTCTTGGCGACATCGAGCATGTCGTTGATCAAGTGCAGCAGATGCCGGCCGCTTTCCTCGATGGTGCGCACGTAATGTCGCTGGCGCGTGTTGAGCGCCCCGGGCGAATCGGTCTGCAAAGCCTCGGCCAGGCCGAGGATGCTGACCAGCGGCGTGCGCAGTTCGTGGCTCATGCCGGTCAGGGACTCGTCCTTGAGCTTCGCCGCCCGCGCGAGTTCGGCGTTGGCCTGGCTCACTTGCCGGGTGCGCTCGTCCACCCGCCGCTCGAGGTCGATGTTCAACTGGCGGACCAGCGCCTCCGCCCGGCACCGCTCGCGGGCCTCGATGGCCAGCACCACAAAATCGGCGCACGACGCCGCAAACACCTCTTCCTCGGGCGTCCATTCCCGCGCCAGGCCCGTGTGCTCAAAACTGAACACGCCGAGCAGGCGCCCCGCCTGCCGGATCGGCGCATCGAGCAGCGAGGCGATGCCATGCCACGCCAGGTAGTCCCTCCGTAATTCCTCGGTCCGCGGATCGGTGGCGGTCTGCCGCACTGCGATGATGCGCGACAAACCGCACGCGTTGAAGTAGGCCGGATAGCGCGCCACCGACAACCGCTCCCCGCACTCATGCCGCCCCGAGTCGAGGTCGAACCTGTCCTCGCAACGCAGTTCTCCGCCGTCGGGCGTCAGCAGCCAGATCCCGACGCGAGCGACCTGGATCGCCCGGGCCCCGGCTTCCGTGATCTCCCGCACGGATTCCTCCCACACCCCGCCGCCTATGTTCGGACTGCGCGCGAGTTCAATGAGCCGCTTGTTCACCTCGGCCAACCGTTCCGCCCTCCCCCGAAGCACCTCGTTGTTCCGATGTCTTTCGATCGCCAACCGAGCCAGGGAGACCACCAGACGCTCCGTGTCCGACTGGTTGGGGACCAACCGCTTGGCTTGGTGGGCACAGCAACAAACCACACCCAGAAGATGCTTCTCGACTCCATCGATCGGCATGGACCAGAAGAGAGAGCCGGCTCCATCTCCCCCCGTCAGGTCCAGCCCGCCCCGCCACGATTCCGACGCCGTGAACGTGTCTGGAACCCGTTCGACAGCCCGGTTCTTTTGTGCGCTCCACCGGTCCAGAACCGCGGGTCCGAAACAAGCCGGGCATGCCCGGCGCTCCGCGGCGGCCCGGCCCATATTCAGGAACTCGAGGCGCCCTGCCGTGTTCACGACAGCGACGCAACACGTCGAGCCCGCGATGTGGTTTTGCCACAGCGTGCAAACCGCATCGAGCGCCTCCGCAAGCGGGGCGTCCGTCGCGATCAGTTCGAGCACCCGCTGGCGATGCGTCGAGCGCTGCTCCATCCTCTTGGTCTCCGTGATGTCCTGGAGCATGCCGACCCACGCCGTCGGTCTCCCATCGCGGGACAGCACCTGAGTCGAACTGTCGGCCACCCAGCGCTCCTCGCCAGAGCGGGTCCGAATGCGGACGTCATGTCGCCACAGGAGCGGTCCTCCCAGACCCCCCTGGCGCCCAACCGGGGGCGTGTGTTCGGGACCGCCGCCGCCCCGCTCCGCCTCGTCGAGGATCAGGCTGCGCCAAAGCGTCGGCGTCATCTCGCGGGCTGGGTAGCCTGTGATGCCCTCGATCCCATCGCCCATGAAGGCATAGAGATTGGCCGCAATGTCCTTTCGGTATGGAACGGCTCCCGCCGCGCCGATGGCCTCGCGGTAGACGCTCTCGAGCACCCGATACTCGGCCTTGAGTTTGGATTGCCGCCACAGCACGAACCCAAGAATACCGACCGAAACGACCGAGATGACTGGAAGTTCTTCTACAAATCGTTGTACTGAAAGTACTTGCAAACCAACCAACCCCATGGCTCCCGCCTGCACCCCGCGCCCCGCCTCCAGTGGTCGCCGCGCCCGCGGTTCTTCCGAAGTTGCTGCCTCCGCACCCAACGGAGACTCCGGATCGAGGGCCTGCTGCGCCGTCACAACCCCTGGCCCGCATACTTCACGAGGCCTCGCGGGGTCCCGCATCCGGGCTCGCGCGCCAGGAGCGCCGTGTGCTGAGCAGTCGAAACACAAGATCAGGGAAAGGACTCCAAGCCCGGCGCTCATCAAGGATCGAGCCATCAGGCGAACGTGTCGCCGCCCCTGGCCGGGAAGGCATGCAACGTTCACTTGACACTTGGCTTCAATCATTGCCATTGGCCCTTGAAGCTTTTCCCGGCGCGGTTCTGCCTTTTCTAGCCCGCATGGCAGACATCATGCAGAATCTAATCGCCCCTGCACCGTCAGGGTGCGAAACATGCGGGCTAGCCCGGTTATTTCACCGGCTCCGCGAGGAACCGTAACCGGGCTAGTTTGGCAAAACCGCGCCCAGAAAGGGATCCAGGGGCATCCCGCCAGTCCCGAAGGCGTTTTTTGCCATGAGAACAGCGTGTTCCATTTCTCTAGCTCTCGAACCCGGCGCGGTTTTGCCTTTTCTAGCCCGCATAGCAGACATCATGCAGAATCTAATCGCCCCTGCACCGTCAGGGTGCGAAACATGCGGGCTAGCCCGGTTATTTCACCGGCTCCGCGAGGAACCGTAACCGGGCTAGTTTGGCAAAACCGCGCCCAGAAAGGGATCCAGGGGCATCCCGCCAGTCCCGAAGGCGTTTTTTGCCATGAGAACAGCGTGTTCCATTTCTCTAGCTCTCGAACCCGGCGCGGTTTTGCCTTTTCTAGCCCGCATAGCAGACATCATGCAGAATCTAATCGCCCCTGCACCGTCAGGGTGCAAAACATGCGGGCTAGGGCGCAACAAGTTTCGGATTGGTTGGAATCTAGCGCAGGCCCACCCCCCTTTCAACAACTTTGAAGGCGATCTTCAGTCGGTGCGGTATACATGTAAAATATTGATAATAAATAAGTTCTATCACAGCCAGCGCAGGCCGACATCTCCTCAAAATCCTTGAAAAATTCTCTTGCCTGTGTCGGCCCGTTCCCTAGAATGCGCACGGCACTGCAAAACAATTTATGAGCACAACACGAACAATTCTCGGACTGTCTGTAGTGGCGGCAATGGCTTGCGTCGCGCAGGCTCAAGATTTCAACGAAAACTTTGACGGATACGCCGCCGGCTCGAACCTGCACGGCCAAGGCGGCTGGAAAGGCTGGGCAAACGATGCAGGGGCTGGCGCTGTCTTATCCACCAGTCAGGCAAAGAGCACGCCGAATTCCGTGAACGTCACGGGTGGCAGCGATCTGGTGCATGAGTTCAATTACACATCTGGAAAATGGCAGATCAGCATCGATCAGTATGTGCCATCCAGCGTGACAACTGGCGAGAGTTACCTGATCTTTATGAACCGGTACGCCGATAGCGGTACCGGCAATAATTGGAGCATTCAGACGGTCGCAAATCTCGCTGCAACTGCAAATTCCGACGGCGTGCCTGGAAACAGCTTCGTGGAATTTGGCGGTTCAGGCAACACGGCCCACAACGCAACCACGCCCATCGTCAGGGACGCGTGGACGACCTGGACACTCGATGTTGATTTGGACAACAACACTGTTCAGCAGTACTACAACGGCGCGGCGTTCGGCACACCATTTGCCTGGCAGGTCGGAGGCGCCAACGCGATCGGGGCCATTGACTTGTTCGCCAACAACGCCGGCCCCGTCTATTACGACAATCTCACGATCCAGCAGATTCCCGAGCCAAGCGTTCTGGCCCTGATCGGTTTGGGCGGTTTGGCCTTCGGGTTGCGCCGACGAGTCCGGTAGTTAGTTAAGTTACTGTTCCACTGATTCCCGATAACGGAGGCTGGCGTGCAAGCGTCAGCCTCCGTTGTGCTTCTAAACCGCACCCGCCGCTTTCAATCGAAGCGGCAGAGCGGAGATTCCGTTCCGAGAAACTTCCCCATTTCGGAGCGCCAATTCCGCGGGCATCCCGCATCGCAGGATGAGTCCGCGCCATCTTGCTCCGTCGAAGGCAGGAATCAGCGCCGACTTACGTCGGCGGCTACGAATCGGTTCATGGTCCCCATGCGCATTTAACCGTTGAATGTCAACGCCCCATGAACAGCCTGTCGGTCGATCCAAGGTTCATCGCCCCGCAGGATTGTCAGTGGACGACCATGCCGACAAACGGCGGCACCTTGGCCTGCAGGTACACCAGGACGCCCACGAGCGTCGCCAGGGCGAGACTGTGGAAGAACACATAGCGCAGGATCTCGCCCTCGTGTCCAAACCAGTTCGTTGCCGTGCTCGCCACCACAATGCTCTGGGCATCGATCATCTTGCCCATCACGCCGCCGGAGCTGTTCGCGGCACCCATCAGGATGGGGCTGATGCCGGTTTGCTCGGCCGTGATGCGCTGAAGACTGCCGAAGAGCACGTTCGACGCCGTGTCCGAACCTGTCAGCGCCACACCCAGCCATCCCAGCAACGTGCCGAAAAATGGATACCATGTCCCCGTGTGCGCCAGGGCCAGGCCGAGCGTGGCGTCGGCTCCCGAGTACTTCGTCACATACCCCAGGGCGAGCATCCCGGCGATGGTGAGCAGCGAGAATCGGACGCGAATCAGCGTCGCCCAGTACACGCCCAGGAGCTCGCGCGGCGAGTAACCGATCAATAATCCCGTCACCAACGCCGCCAGCAAAATGGCCGTGCCGGTGGCCGAGAGCCAGTTCCATGTGAACACGGCCCGCTCGGGTTGCGCGTTCGGCGGCGCCACCGGCGGCGAACGCAATACGACCCGATCCAGCTTCGGCACGGGAATGTCGATCTTCGTCACGCCGGAGGGCAGGCGCACGCTGACGCTGTCCATGCCGAGAGGGGACTCGCCGTTGAGGAAGCCTTTGACCTGGGGCAGACCCCACACGAAAAGAAACAGACTCAGCGTGGCCCAAGGCAGCCAGGCGCGCCTCAGTTCGCGGCGGGTGTATTGCTGGACGGGACGCTCAGCCGGTTTGGATGACGCGGCAGGCAGCGCCCAGATTGTTTTCGGTTTCCAGAACCTCAGCAGACCGGCCAGCGCGCCCATCGAGCAGACGGACGCCACCACATCCACCAGCCATGGGCCGTGGAAATTGGACACGAGGAACTGGGGAACGGCGAAGCTGACCCCGGCGGTCAGGGCTGCCGGCCAGACGCCCAACATGCCCCGCCAGCCGGCCATCGCCCAGACGACCCAGAACGGCACAATGAGGGAAAAGAAAGGCAACTGCCGGCCGACCATGGCCGAGAGTTGGTGCAAGTCCATGCCCGTCACGGCGTTGAGCGCGATGATCGGGGTGCCCAGGGATCCGAAGGCCACGGGCGCGGTGTTGGCGATCAAAGACAGACCGCACGCCTGCAACGGCGCGAACCCCAGGCTGATCAGAATGGCGGATGTGACGGCAACCGGCGTGCCGAACCCCGCCGCGCCCTCGAAGAATGCGCCAAACGAAAAGGCGATGAGAATGACCTGGACGCGCGGATCGGGCGCCAGCGATGCCAGGCTGCCGCGCAAGACATCGAACAGCCCGCGCCGGACAGTCAGTTGGTACAGGAAGATGAGATTGAGGATGATCCACCCGATTGGGAACAGACCATACGCGGCGCCATAGCCCGTTGCCCCCAAGACGGCCTGCACGGGCATGCGATAAAAACCCAAAGCCAGCGCCAGCGCGACCCCCAATCCGAGCCACGCCGCCAGGTGCACGCGGATGCGCAGCCACGCGATGGCCCCGAGGAGCACGACCACTGGCGCCGCCGCGAGCAACGTCGACACCACGCCATTGCCGGTGGGGTCGTAATGCTGTGACCAGGTCATGCGGGGCGATGGGCCGCATGAAATCGCAAAGCGCCGCTTGTGTCCAGTCCGAACCTGAGGTCAACCATCGCCGCGGTGCATCTGGTTGATGTCGGCGTTCTGTCGCCCGGTGAGGGCACCGGGCTACAAGCTGATGACACCCATTGTAGGCCGCGTGCCCCCACGCGGCGCAGGGACAAACATCGGTGCAGACTGCCATCGCCTCGCCGGACTCATTCCAAACCGGCCATGCGGCCCATCAGCTCGAAGGTGTAGCGAGTGGCGAACCAAAGCCCGGCGCGCACGGGGGGGAATTGAAGCAGCAGGATCACGACCAAGAGGCCGAATCGGGAAATCCGCATGTACAGTTCGTCGCTCATCCCGATGAGGTTCTTGAACAGGTGCGAGCCGTCGAGGGGCGGAACGGGCAGGAGATTGAAGAAGCAGAGCAAGAGGCTGATCACCGCCAGCATCTGGGCGACCTCGGCGAACGCCCCGATGTGGGCGAGTTGGAATCCGCGCGCCAAACCGACCGCCACACCCGCCACGACGACGTTCATGCCGGGTCCAGCCAGCGCGACCAGCGTGTCCTGCCAGCGGCGATGCCGCAGGTTGTACGGGTTGACCGGGACCGGCTTGCCCCAGCCGATGATGAAGCCGGCCAGTCTCGAGTCGGCGGCCTGAAGCAGCACCACCAGCAACGGCAGCATCACCGTCCCCACCCTGTCCATGTGCACGATGGGATTCAGGGAGACCCGGCCTTGCAGGCGCGCGGTGTCGTCCCCAAATTTCCAGGCGGTCCAGGCGTGGGCGAACTCGTGGAACGTGAGCACGATGAGCAGGCACACATACCCGAGCAGCCCGTTGATGATGGCTTCCGAATTCATGGGCGCGGCAAGGTAACACAACCATCCCGCGCGCAAAGGCAATTCAAGCCCTGAAAAGCTGCCCCATCTTGCGGCCCAGGAGCCGCCCCGCAAAGAGCAGGCTCAGCGTCAGGATGCCCATCCCGACCACACCGAGGGCGCACGCGACACTTGGAGCGTTCGGCTCGATGCGCCCCAGGAGCGCATAAATGGTCTTTGTGATCGGGAAGAACTGCTCGCGCATCGCCAGGATCAGACTGTCGCTGACTTCGAGCATGGCGAAGGCGAAGGTGAGAATGGTGCCGCCGATCAGGTTGGCCATGATCAACGGAAGCGTGATTCTCCGCATAGTCCGCCAGGGCGAAGCGCCCAGGTTCGCGCTCGCCTCCTCGAGGGTGACGCTCGTCTGTTGAAGCCCGGCGTACGCGGACCGGACGATGTAAGGGAGTCGGCGGACGCTGTAGCTGACGATGAGCAGAAGCGTCGGGTTCTCGCGCGGGTTCAGCCACGAAATCGGCCAATCGAATCCCGCAACGTAACCGAAAGCCAGCACGAGTCCGGGCAGGGCCAACGGCAGCATCGCCAAAGCGTCGAGCAGCCCGGCCAATGGAATGCGGCGCCGCGTCAGAAGCCAGGCAATCAAGACGCCCAAGCCCAGATCGAGCGTCGCGCTCAGGCTCGCGTAGAACAGGCTGTTGCGGATGCTCAGGATCCCCAGACCGTCACGAAACACGTCGCGATAGTTGTCCAGCGTCCATTCCGCCGGCAGGACCGAGAAGAACCAACGGGCCGAGAAGGAGTGTCCGATCACCGCCAGGTGCGGCAGGAGCGCCACGAGAATCACGCCGCCCAGGCCGGCCCAGATCAAGAGAGTCTGGCGGCGGGTCGCCGGCACTTCCGCGCCCGATGTGTGGCCGCGCGCCAGCATCTCATACCGGCGCCCCGCGACCAGGCGTTTGGAGACCAGAAAGAGTGAAAGCGTCAGCGCCAGCACGAGAACAACCAGCGCGTAACCCATCGGGTTCGTGTTCAGTTCCGTGATCGAGTCGAAGATCTGCACCGGGACGACCCGCGAAAACCCAAACACCAGGGGTGTGCCCAGATCCGTGAACGCCCAGATGAACACGATGATCGCCCCCGCAAACCAGCCGGGCAGGATCAGCGGGAGCGTCACGGTCCGAAACAGCCGCCAGCCGCCAGCCCCCAGATTCTGCGCCGCCTCCCGCAACGTGGGATCGATGTTCGCCATCGCCGCCGACACGTTCAGGAGCATGATCGGATAGAGGCTCAGCACCTGCAGAATCACAATGCCCCAGAACCCGCCCTGCCCAAGCCAATCGATCGGCTGGTCCGGCGCCAGCAGGCCAAGGTCCATCAGCAGCAAGTTCACGGATCCAAAGCGCGCCAAGAGCTGCTTCAGGCCAATCGCGCCGACGAACGGCGGCATGATCATCGGAACCAGCAGCAGCCCGCTCAACAGCCCCTTGCACGGAAACCTCAGGCGGGTCAGCGCGTGCCCGAGCGGCAGCGCCAGCAGCGTGGTGAACAGGGTCGTCAGGCCGCCAATCGCAAAACTGTTCCACAGGGCCTCGCGCTGGAGCGGGCTGGCCAGCAGCAGCCCGAAGTGTTCGAGTGTCCAGTGCCCGCCGTCATCGAACGCGCGCCGGAGCATGAAGCTCACCGGATAGAACAGGAACAGACCGAAGAACCCCGCCAGGATCCCCAGCAAACCGACCGTCGCAGCATTCAGATCGTAGCGCTTCATCCAGAGCCCGGAAACCTGTGTCCTCGCCCCGGCATAAGATCTCCGGGCTCGAGTGACGTCCTTTGTGGAGTCTGCACCCAATGAGTCAAGTTTCTGCCCCACCCAGCGGCCACGAGTCGTTCACACGCCTCCTCGGTCTGGGCAGGCGAAGCCCCGCTAACCCTTCGGGCTTTCAGGCGGTCCGGCGTGGCGCCGCACGCGTTCAGGCAGAGGGTGCTTCAGGCGATGGAGCCCTTGGAGGTGCTGATCCACCTTCCGATAGACCACCCAGGCACCCGCCGAGATCACAACCATCGCAACCTCGAAGAGCCCGGTGAGAAAAAGATGCTCCCGCTTCTCCTGACGGTAGACCTCGGCCGCCCACGCGGCGACTTCCGCCGACGGCGCCTGGACGATGCGCTTGGGCGAACGAAAGGGATTGTGCGTCACTCTCCACCCCTGGTAGCCCAAGGCGCCCAGCGTCACAAACCCGCCGACCATCGACACTAAACAAATCGTCTGCATCGCCTTCCGCACGCGATGCATCCACGGCCCCCCGCTTGCCTCGCTCGGAATCGAATCGTCTGTCATGCGGGCGCAGCCTACGCCCAGCCGGTCAAGGATTCCATCGCATTCTCCGCGTAACCTTTTCGAGGCTCGGGGGATCAAAGAAGGACGCGCAGAGAGCAACAAATGATTTTGAACAAAGTGTTGACAGCCGCATCTAACATTGGAAATATTTATCCACTGTATATAAAAAACGAATAGATATGAGCACCAAGGCGATTACGAAGAAGGGGTCGAGCGCACCGGTCTCCGCGGCCAAGCGGAACGGCTCACGGACACTCCGGTCCGCGGCTCTTGCGAAACCCGTGTCGACATCGCTGGTCTGCCGCCACGACAACGCGGCGACTCTCCGGACGCCCCGGTACGGGGTCGATGGCGCGCTGGCGCTCTACATGCGCGAGGTGGGCGAAGTGGATCTTCTGAGCGTCGAGGAGGAGATCGCCCTGGCTGCGCGGATTAAGAAGGGGGATGAAGCCGCGCGCGAGCACATGATCCGGGCGAACCTGCGCCTGGTGGTGAAGATCGCGCGCGATTACGAAGGTCTGGGCTTGCCGTTGCTCGACATGATCAACGAAGGGAACATCGGGTTGATGAAGGCGGTCGAGCGGTTCGATCCGGCCAAGGGTGGCAAGCTTTCGACCTACGGCTCGTGGTGGATCAAGCAATCGATCCGGCGGGCCATTGCCAACCAATCCAAGACGATCCGGCTGCCGATTCACGCGATGGACAAACTGAGCAAGGCCTCGAAGCTTGCGACGGAAATGCGGGACGAGTTGGGGCGGGAACCGCTGCCCGAGGAACTGGCGGAGGTCCTGGGTCTGCGCACGTCGCGTCTCGCCGAGATGCGCACGGCGGCCGTGCGTCCGGCCTCACTCGACGCCCCGCTGGGAGACGAGGATGGCACGCGCCTGGCGGAAATCGTCGAAGACGAGCGCGCCACGAATCCGTACGAGGTCCTCGACGAGAAGACCCGCCTGAGCATGCTCGGCGATCTCGTGGAACGTTTGCACCCTCGCGAGCGCAACATTCTGCGCTTGCGATTCGGGCTCGACGGCGGAGAGGAAAAGACACTCGAGGAAATCGGGGCCGAGTTCGGTCTGACGCGCGAACGGATCCGGCAGGTGCAGAACGAAGCCCTGGCGAAGCTGCGCCAGATGATCCAGGACCGCGAGGGCTTTGCCGTCGCGGCCTGATGCGGCTGGTGGGCTTCGCGGCCGCGGTGATGTTCCCCTCGGCCGCGGGCGGGAACCTCGCCTGCATGTTTCATGGAGTTGTGACCGCCACGAGGCGGAGAACTCCAGGATGTCGGCCGCTGCGGGCTGGCGGTCCTCGTCTCAGTCCCTTTGCACGCTGACGCGCAGGGGGATGCTTGTCTCGACCTCGCCGTCAACGGCGATGGCGACGGCATAGTGGCCGGGCTGCTCGAATTTGAGCTGCTGGATATTGATGATGAAGTTGCGGGAGTGATTCAGGGCGTCGGCGGCCAGCCGGACTTCGAACGGGATGTCGACGGCGGGCATGAGCGATTTGCCGTCCGCATCCACAAGATCGATCCGCAGCCGGTGCGAGCCTTCGTCGGACCGGTCGAACACGACGCGCAAGGCGACGGAGCATTGCGGGTGTTTGGCGGGAAGCTGGCGGGCCATGATGGTGTCGAACGTCCCCAGCAGACTGAGTTTGCCGCCGTAGTCGGTGGCTGCGTCACAGAGCGTCGCGATTTGGATATTCATAGGCTCGGCTGCCGGCCTGCGTTGGCCACCAGTCTAGCCTTTCGGCGCCTTGGCTCCCAGACAAAAGAACACTTTCGGCTTTGGCGGGGGTGGGGTCGGGGCTAGACTGCGGCGCATGGGTTCACCTTTGAGGGTTGCCGTTCTGGGCACGGGGTCATTGGGCAAAGAGCATGCGCGCATCTACGCGGATCTGGCCTCCGCGGGTGAGGTCCTTTTCGCCGGAGTTTACGATGCGTCCTCTGAAGTGGGGCGCCGGGTTGCTGAGAAGCACCGAGTCCGGACCTTCGCGTCGGTTGCCGAGGCGGCGTCAGCCAGCGATGCCCTGAGCATTGTCACCCCGACCTCGACCCATTTCGAGCTGGCGCGGCTGCTTCTCGATCAGGGCAAGCACATCCTCGTCGAAAAGCCGATGACCGACAATGCGGAGCAGGCGGCCGAGTTGGTCGAACTGGCGCAACGGCAGCACTGTGTCCTTCAGGTCGGCCACGTCGAGCGCTTCAATCCCGTCTTTCAGTACCTCCAGTCCGTCGCGTCGGAGCCGCGTTTCATCGAAGCGCATCGCCTTTCGCCCTACCCGTCGCGCAGCACGGACATCGGGGTCGTGCTCGATCTGATGATCCACGATCTCGACGTGGTGCTGGCCTTCGTCCGGTCGCCCGTCGTCCAGGTCGATGCCGTGGGAATCCCCGTCCTGAGCCGCTCTGAGGATATCGCCAACGCGCGCCTTCGGTTCGACAACGGGTGCGTGGCGAACCTCACTGCCAGCCGGGTCAGCCCGGAGCGGATGCGCAAGATTCGCGTTTTCAGCGGCGGCGCGGTGCCCAGCTACGTGTCGCTTGATTACCGGGCGCAGTCCGGGTACCTCTGCCGCCTGGCGCGTTCGGGTGAGGCGGACGCGTCGCTGTGGCAGAGGATCCTGGCGGCGCGGGAAGGGACGATTGTCAGCGAGTTCGCGGGCAAGCGGATTGTGCGCGAGTCGGTGCCGATCACGCACGAGGAACCGCTGAGGCTCGAGCTCCAGAGTTTCATCACATGTATCCGCGCCCACCAGGCGCCCGTTGTCACCGGCGAAGCGGCCAAACGCGCACTCGATCTGGCCTTTGAAATCACGCGCCAGATCCAGGCCGGCATTCCATCCTCTTGGGCCGGGTGGCAGTCCGCGGCTGAGCCCAACCCCCAGACGGCCCCACCGGGCGATCCGCCCCGCGAAGGATTCGGAGGGTGAGTCCCCGGACCGCTGGAAGTCCGCATGAGAACCAGCCCGCCTCACGGGATCATGCTTGTGGCCGGCGAGACGAGTGGCGACTTGCTGGGCGCTGAACTCGTGTCCGCTCTGCGCCGGTCGCCCGGGTGGCGGGCCTGGCCTCACGCGCCCCGGTTGTTCGGCGCGGGCGGCCCGCACATGCGGGCCGCGGGAGTGGACATCGCGCTGGATCTCACCCGGCATGCGGTTGTCGGCTTGGCCGAGGTTGCGCGGCGGGCGTTCGAATTCAGCCGTTTTCTTCAGAGCCTTGTCGACCTGGCCTGCGCGCGCCAACCCGACCTGCTGGTCGGGATCGATTTCTCCGCCTTCAATCACCGTCTGGTGCGGGCTGTGAGGCGCCGGTTGGCAGCGCAAAATGGGGTCTTCCACAACTGGCGCCCTCGCTTTGTGCAGTACGTGTCGCCCCAGGTCTGGGCCTCGCGGCCGCGACGCGCTTATGGTCTGGCGCGCGATTATGACCTGCTGCTCTGCTTGTTCCCCTTTGAGAGGGAGTGGTACGCACGGCGGGTTCCTCAACTCGCCGTCGAATGGGTGGGCCATCCGTTGCTTGACCGCCATGCCGCGCGTCTCGCCCGCCCGCCCGCCCCCTCCCCAGCCGCTCCGTCCGGTCCGCCCACGATTCTCCTCCTGCCCGGAAGCCGCGTCGGCGAACTGCAGGCGCATCTCCCGATCCTGCTCGGCGCGGTCGAACGGCTGCGTGCCGGTCCTCCAGTGCGATTCCAGCTCGTCCTGCCCAATCCGGATCTGCATCCGTTGGCCGAACGGTTCGGGGCGCGCGACGGACCGGACTTTGCGGTGCAGGTAGGCGGGTTGGCGGAGGCGCTTGACCGGGCGTCCGTGGCGATTGCATCCACGGGCACGGTGACTCTCGAATGCGCTTTGTACGGCGTGCCGACCGTGACGTTCTACAAGACCTCGTGGACAACCTATCAGTTCGCCAAGCGGTTGGTCACGGTAGGCTATGCGGCCATGCCGAACCTTCTTGCGAACGCCCCCGTCTTTCCTGAGTTCATTCAGCATGCAGCCACCCCCGACAGCCTCGCGGACGCGGCGCGATCGCTCCTCACGGACCAGGCCCGCCGCGGGCAAATTCAGCAACGGCTGACGCAGGTCGTCGCCTCGCTGGGTGGCTTGGGGGCCGGCGATCGGGCGGCCGCGGCCATCCTCGGTGTTCTGAATCTGCCCCCGCGGCACCGACCCTAACCCGCATATTCACACCCCGTCCGTGCACAGGGCGATCAGATTTCGCATGATGTCTGCCATGCGGGTTAGCCCGCTCACGGGTCCTCGCAAGGGGTGCGAAAGAACCGGGCTAAAGAGGAGGGGATGCGCCACATGATTTGCTCGCCCCGATGGACGCCGATTTGTAGGATGCAGCCCATGACACGCCATTGTCATCAGTGTGGCTGGGAATGGATGCACGAACGCCTGCCGGGGCGGACCGAGACCTGCGAGCGGTGCGGTGCGGAAATGCGGGTTTGCCTGAACTGTCGTCATTTTGATCTGGCCGTTGCCCAGCAATGCCGCGAGACGCGAGCCGAGCCTGTCGCGGAGAAGGATCGGGCGAACTTCTGCGAGTGGTTCGATTTCGCTTGTCGTGTTTATGCGCCCCGGGGCGGGCGCGATCCAGCCTCGGACGCGCGCGCTCAGTTCCAGAAACTCTTCGGAGATTGAGGAACTGCTGCAACACCGCGCGCGATGTCTATACGGAGCGACATCAATGATGCAGCGCCGGGTCAGGGGACCCCGGCCTGCAAGCCTGGAGGCCACGTGCCCTCAGGCGGCGGACTTTCTGACGCTGTGTCTAGAAGCTGAGCCACGCCGTGCAGGTCTACACCCGGTACAGAACCGCGGCGCGCCGCGGGCGTTGGCGGTCTTTGGCCCATCTGGCCCTGGCGAGCGCCGGGGTCGCCTTTCTGGGCTGGATGTTCTGGCACACCGCGCGGCCACTCGATTCGCACGCGCCCGCTTCGGTAAAACCCGAGCCCGCCCCTGCGGTTGGCTCGCAGGCCCCGCCCGCGCACCCCCCAGTCCCGCGAACACACGTCGCCACGAACACAGCGCGCATCATCGTCTCCACCAATCTCGTTGTGCGGACGAATCCCAGTCCGCTTTTGGTGTCGGCGACGGCGCCCCCCCTCGAGCTCGAACCTGTTCCGGCTGTTCTGGGGCTGCAGTCTCCCGCCAGTGTCTTCGAAGCCCAACTTGCACTGGCGCGCCTGGGCATCTCACCCGGGGTGTTGGACGGCGCTCTCGGGTCGCAGACGCGGGCGGCCTTGGGCGTGTACCAACGCCGGGAACGTCTGCCCGCTACCGGACAGCTCGATCCCCCCACACGTGCCCGGCTTGGTTTTGCGGCGCCTGCCCTGACGCGCCGCGTGGTGACGTCCGAGGACGTGGCTGGGTTGCGGTCGCTGAGCCCGACCTGGCTGGGCAAATCGCGCCAGGACCGCCTCGGCTACGAGACCGTCCTCGAGTTGGTGTCCGAACTCTCGCATGCGCACCCGAGGTTCATCCGCGGTCTGAATCCCGGGATCGATTGGAGCAGGACAGGGGTTGGATCGCGGGTTGTCATCCCCAACACCGTTCGGCCCGCCATCGAGACCAAGGCCGACAGGGTGGAAATCTCGCTCGGGTCCCGGACGCTTCAGGTGCACGATGCCCGCGGACAATTGCTGGCGCACTTCCCGTGCAGCATCGCCCGCCGAGTGGAGAAGCGCCCCATCGGGACACTTCGGGTCGTGGTCATCATACGCGACCCGAGCTACACCTTCGATCCAAAGGTTTTTCCCGAATCAGCCGAGGGACGGCGCCTTAGGCGCAAGCTGCTCCTGCCGCCAGGCCCGAACAACCCGGTCGGCACGGCCTGGATCGGACTGAGCCGGCCCGGCTACGGCATCCACGGGACGCCGCACCCCGAGGATGTGGGGCGGACGGAATCGCACGGCTGTTTTCGGCTGGCCAACTGGAACGCGGAACACCTGGCCGATCTGGTCCGTGTGGGAACGCCGGTCGTTGTCGGGCGCTAAGGGTCTGTGCAAAAATTACTTCCGATTTTGGCGGGAGC
>CAYPUR010000051.1:23284-23756 GCA_964413865.1 uncultured Verrucomicrobiota bacterium | reverse complement strand
AGAGCACGATCATGCGCATCCTGGCCTGTTTCATGCCGGCGACCTCCGGCACGGCCCGGATCGCCGGTCTCGACGTGTTCCGCGAGGCCGACAGCGTGCGTCGGCGCATCGGGTACATGCCGGAGAACAACCCGCTGCACCTGGACATGCGCGTGCGCGAGTACCTCAAGTTCCGGGCGCGGCTCAAGGGACTGGGCATCGCCGAGAGCCGGGATCGGGTCAGCGTCGTGATGGAACAATGCGGGTTGTCCGAAGTGGGATGGAAAATCATCGGCACGTTGTCCAAAGGGTACCGGCAGCGGGTGGGCCTGGCCGATGCCCTGGTCCATGAGCCCGATCTCATCATCCTCGACGAACCCACCATCGGCCTGGACCCACACCAGATCCGCGCTGTGCGGCAGTTGATCAAGGACCTGGGGCGGCACCGGACGGTTCTGCTCTCCTCGCATATTCTTCCCGAGGTCGAGATGAC
>CAYPUR010000051.1:390-23274 GCA_964413865.1 uncultured Verrucomicrobiota bacterium | reverse complement strand
GGCAGGAGATCGAACATTGCCGCTGGTGGCTGGGGCTTGAGCTGGCCTTTGTCCAGCCGGAGCTGATCGTCGCACTCGGTGCCTCGGCCGCTTTCGCATTGACCGGCAATGCCGCGCCTCTCGGTGACAGGCGCGGACATATCGAGACGGGTCTGCATGGCGGGCGGGTCCTGGCCGCGGACACCACGGAGAACCTGCAGCGCCGGATGAGCGACTCCGGGCAGGTGGTGGCCGAGATTGCGGCCAACCCGCAGGAACTGGCCGCCTGCTGGGATGGAATGGAGGGCGTCGAGCACTTCGACGTGACACCTGCCGATGGTCTGTATTGTCGTTGCGCCCTCACGCCCCAGCACGGAGTGGATTTGCGTGTGCGGGTCTTCGAGACGGTGTTGGCGCGGGGATGGCGCCTGCGGGACCGGACGCACAGCCGGCACTCGCTCGAAGACATCTTCGTCCATGTCACCCGCGCCGACCGAGAGGAGGAGGAGGACCTCTGATGCGCGTCCTGATCACCCTGATCCGGCGGGAACTGGGCAGCCTCTTCAGCGGGCTGGGAGGCTATCTGATCATTGCGGCCATGCTCTTCCTGACCGGCGTCAGCTTTGTCGACATCATCGAGGCGGTCAACAACGACACCATCCACATGCCCCTGACGGAGTTGTTTTTCGGATCGCCGTTTTTCTGGCTCATTCTGCTCGTGGTGCCGACGCCGGTGATCACGATGCGGTTGTTTGCCCTCGAGAAGTTCTCGGGCACGTATGAGACGCTCATGACGACCCCGGTGGGCGATGTCCAGGTGGTTCTGGCCAAGTTCGCCGCGGCCTGGATGTTCTTTGCCGTGGCGGCCGCGCCATTGCTGGGCGTGCTGCAACTGGTGCATCACTACGCCTCGCCCGGCGAACGGTTCGAGTGGTGGACGACCGCCAGCACGTTCGGGGGCATCCTCCTGATCGGCAGCAGCTACCTGGCCATAGGCTGCCTGGCCTCCGCCCTCACCCGCAGCCAGATCGTTGCGGCGACGATGAGCTTTGGCGCAGGGCTGGCCCTCTTTCTCTTCAGCTTCCTTCAATTCAGCATCGGCACCCAGCCCGGCTGCCTGGCCAACGTGGTGAATCATGTCTCCTTGTTCGGGCACATGGAGGACTTCGTGCGCGGCGTCGTGGACACGCGCCCGCTGGTCTTCCACCTGAGCCTGGCGGGGTTTGTGTTGTTTCTGAATGTCAAAGTGGTCGAGAGCCGCCGTTGGAAATAAGATGCCCCATCCCTCCGATCCAACCGAGAGCTTCTCGTCGGCCAACCGCCTTCGGATCGCGCTGAACGTGGCCCTGGCCCTCCTGGCTCTCGCGGCCTTGCTGGGGATGGCCAATTATCTCGCCGCGCGCCATTTCAACCGTTTCTTGTGGGCGGAGGATGAGCGGTACCAGCTCTCCCTCCCCACCCGACAGGTCTTGGCTGCGATCACCAACGAGGTCAAGGTCACGATTCTCTTCAGTCGGAACAACACCCTGCATTCGCCGGTGACGGGCCTGCTCAAGGAATACGGCTACGCGTGTCCGCGCCTGAGGATCGAGACCATCGACTACGAACGCGACGTGCAGTTGGCGCAGACGACCGCCGCGCGCCTCCAGTTGTCGCCCGAGGACTCGGATCTGGTGGTCTTTGAACGCGAGGGGCGCACGCGCATCGTGCGGGCCGTCGAGCTGTCCGAGTACGACATCAGCGGTCTCCTGGCGGGCGGGAAGGAGGTTCGCCGCGTCGGCTTCAAGGGCGAATCGCTCTTCACCGACGCACTGGCCAGCCTCATCGAGGGGAGCAGCCCCAAGGTCTACCTTCTCCAGGGCCACGGGGAGCACGATCCAACCAGTCTCGAAACTCGGTTCGGTTACTCGCAGTTCACCCGCCTGCTCCAGCAGAAGAACATCGCCACGGCGACGTTGCGACTGGTCGCAGACGCCGAGGTGCCCGAGGACTGCGACCTGCTCGTGCTGGCCGGACCCCGCAGTCGCATCGACCCGGCCGCGCTCGAGAAGATCGGGCGCTATCTCGACACCGGGGGGCGGATGTTGGCACTGCTGAGTCTCTATCAGTCCGGGTATGCGCAGACCGGTTTGGAACAGTTCCTGGCCAGGTGGGGCGTGGCTGTCGGGGACAACCTGGCTCTCGATCCGAGCAACGCGGTGCGCGGGGGCGGCATTCTTGCCACCAACTTCTCGAACCATCCCATCGTGCGTCCGATGCGGGGTCACACGGTCTATCTCCTCGTCCCGCGCTCCGTGGCGCCGCTGCGCCTTGGAGGGGCGGCTGGAGACGCCCCCAAGGTCGAGCCGCTGGTGAGCACCAGCGTGGGAGGCCGCACGGAGAGCGAGGGGCTGGCGAGCGGTCTGCCCGCGTTCAACCCGGCGCGAGACCGGCGCGGGGTGATTCCGCTGGCGGTCGCCGTCGAGAAGGGGAGCATCCAGGGCGTGGCGGCGGATCGGAACTCGACGCGGCTCGTCGTGGTGGGAGAATCGATCTTCCTGGCCAACGAAACGATCGTGAAGTCGGCGGCCAATATCGAGTTTGCGAGTCTGGCGGTGAATTGGCTCCTGGACCGCCCCCAACACCTGTCCGGTCTCGCCCCGCGCCCGATTAAGGAGCATAGCGTTCTTCTGTCGCAGTCCCAAGTGATCCAGTTGCGCTGGATTCTTCTGGCCGTCCTTCCCGGGACCCCGCTGCTGATCGGACTGCTGGTCTGGTGGCGTCGGCGTCGCTAGCTCGCATGAATGCCAAGACCACACGCTGGCTGCTGTTTCTGGCCGTTGCTCTCGCCGCCTTCATCGTCCTGTTCGAGCGCCGCGCCGACGACACCGAGCGTCGGACCGAACGGGCCACGCGGCTGTTGCCCGAACTCGTGACGGCGGAGGTGACGGCGTTGACCTTGACCGGGGCAACGAATCCGGCCATCCGCCTCGATCGGGTGCAGGACGGCTGGGAATTCCGCGGCCCGCTCCGCTATCCGGCGCAACCGGCCGGGGTGGATCGGTTGCTGACCGCCCTGCGGGATCTGCGCTGGCAGGGGCATGTCACGGCACAGGAACTTCTGGCCCACACCAACGGCCTGGCCGCGTTCGGCTTCGCTCCTCCGGCCGTTGGCATCGCCATCCAGCAAGGCGACCGCCCCATCGAGCTGCGGCTTGGCGCGCCCACGGCGCTGGGCGGCCAGATTTACGCGCAAGTGGCCGGACGCGGCGGGCTCTACACCGTCGATGGCGCCGTCCTCAAGACCCTCCCCGGCGGCGTGGACGAATGGCGGGACACGGCCCTGGTGCGGCTGGCCAGGCGCGCGTTCGACCGGCTCGAGGTGCGTCCGATCACCAACGGGTTCGAGGTGGTGCGGAGCCCCTCGAATCGCGTGTGGCAAATGGTGCGACCCCTCGCGACGTCGGCGAACAACGCGCGTCTGGATCTGCTGCTCGACCAACTCGAACTGGCCCGGGTCATCCAATTCGTCACCGATGACCCGCGGGCGGACGTCGAGCCGTACGGTCTTCAACCCCCGGACCGCGAGTTGGTTTTCAGCCAGGGAACCAATGACATTCTGGCGCTGCAAATCGGCAGAAGTCCGGCCAACGCGCCCGACCAAATCTTCGTGCGGCGAATGGAGCATTCCAACGTGGTCGCGGTGGCTCGATCGAGTCTGGCGCCCTGGCTGGCGAGTTTCCGCGAGTTCTGCGACCGGCGCATGATGGTTTTCGATCCGGACGCCGTGACGCGCATTGAAGGGATCGCGGATGGCGCTTTCGCCCTCGAACGCCAAACCAACGGCGCCTGGCAGATCGTCGCGCCGTTCCGCGCCTCGGCGGACTCGGTGCTTGTGCTCGAAATGCTGCAAAACCTGGCCGAACTCGAGTTTCTCGAATTCGAACGCGAGGTCACAACCGATTTCGTCCCGTACGGCCTCGGCCCGCCGCGGCGGCAGTACGTCATCCAAACCACCGTGGCGGGTGCCGGGGCCGCGCCCACCAACCAGGTGCTGGCCCAGGTCGGCTTTGGGAATCCGACCGGGTTCAAGCACTACGCGCGGCGCGCGCTGGACAGCGCGGTCGTCACGATCATCGACAACAACCGCCTGCCGCGCGCCGCGTTCGAGCTGCGCGACCGCCGGATCTGGAACGTGAGCACCAACCAAATGGTCAGCATCACCGTGCACCAGTTGGGCGAGACCCGAAAGCTCCTGCGCACCGGACCGATGCAGTGGACGGCCGCGCCGGGCGACACCGCCCCTCTCAATCCAGTCAGCCTCGAAGAGGCGGCGTATCGACTCGGCCAATTGCGGGCCGACCGCTGGGTGGCCCGCGGCGAAGATCAACTCGCCCGCTTCGGCTTTGGCACCATCGATCATCGCCTGGCCATCGAGGTCAACGAGGATGGACGCATCCGCACCCTCGAAGTGCGCTTCGGACGGCGCACCCTGTCGAACCAATCCGCCTATGCCGCCGTCTCCATCGAGGGCGTCGAAGGCCCTGTGATCTTCGAGTGCCCCCGCTCGATCCACGAGTTTGTCCTCGGCAACCTCACCTCCGTGCCGACACCCCCGGACGGGTCCGGCTAGTATGCCCACGCCTCCGCGGACGAGCAGATGGCATTGTCTCCGGCGCGCCCTTCGGTGGTGCCGCATCGGGCTGTTCCTCCTCGTCCTCGCCCTTCTGCTCGCCCTGCTGTATGTGACCCGCGTCGGCCTGCCCGGATTCTGCAAAGGGCCGCTGCTCTCCGAACTGCGCCGCCGCGGGATCGAGTTCGAGTACGAGCGGCTCGCCTGGCACTGGCATCGCGGCCTGGTGGCCCAGAATGCCGCCCTGCGCCCGCTCGCCGCTGCCGGCGGACTCCGCGCCCGGGCCGCCGAGGTCGTTCTCGACCCGCATTGGGGCCGCCTCATGCGCTCGCGACAGGTCCAGTTGGAATCCCTGCGCATCCTCGACGGCCATCTCTCTGCTCCCTTGCACGAACCCGGCCAGACACCCGACGAATTCTCGATCCAGGGAGTGGGCGCCGCCATCCGATTCCTGCCGGGCGATACCTGTGAGATCGAGAATCTCGAGGCCTCTTTCCTGGGGGCAACCGTTCAGGCCAGCGGCGTCATCACCAACACGCACGACCTCATCGTGTGGCTCCGCGCCCTCGACAAACAGGAGCGACCGGACCCGACCCCGCCCTGGCGCGCGCCGCTGCGGCGCTTGGTTCAATTCCGGAAGGGCCTGCGCCTGGCCGGGGTGCCGGAGTTCAGGCTGCGGTTTCGCGGCGATGCCCGGCACCCGGAATCGTTCGCCGCCGAGTTCAAGGGAAATGCGGACGGCGCCGACTCGCCGCAGTTCAGAGTTCAGGATCTGCGCTGCAGCATCGATCTGATCGCGAACCCGTCCCGGGCGTTCACTGGCGCCTGGCCGCTGGTCGCGCGCTTCGAAGCCGCCGCCGCGGGCGGGCCTTGGGGCAGTCTGCAGCAGGCAGCGTTTGGGGCGCACATGGATCTTCAGGCCACCAACCCCATCCCGGCCCGGGTCGATTGGGAGGTTGTCGCGCGTGCGGCCCAAGCGCCCTGGGCCACTTTCGAGCACGTGCGCCTGGCGGGCCATTCCGAGCGCCTTGGGTCGGACGCTCAGGAGTGGCGGACGAGCCTGACACTCTCTGCCCAAGCATGCACGGGCGCGTGGGGCGGCGCCCGCACAAGCCGAGGCGCCGCCACACTCGAACACTCGCTGGCTGGCCTGCTGTCGGCCCCGGCGGACCTCAAGGCGAGCGTCGAGGCCCTCGATACCCCGCCGGTCAAGATCGGGATGGCGCATCTCGAGGCCCATCTGCGGCCTGCTCCGGACCCGGGTGCAGACGGCGGCCCGCGCGCCCCGGCGACAGGTTCATGGCGCGGTTGGGAGATCATAAACCGGATCGAAGGCGCGTGGCAGATCGCGGCCACAAACCTGCAATCCCCGCGCCTGGCTCAACCGCTGACCATCGAAGACGTGACCGGGGCGGGCGACTGGAAAGCGCCGTGTCTGCGCGTCGCGAGTTTGCAGGCCGGGCTCTACGGCGGATCACTCGGAGTGTCCGCGGCGCGCCTGGATGTGGCGACTGGAGAAATCGATGCGCAGATCGTCTCGGACTTCGATCCGCACGCCGTGGCGGCGCTGGCGGGGCAGCGCCCGTCCAAGTGGCTTGACCAGTTCCAGTGGGACCGCCCCCCGCGCGTCACGGCGCGTGTGCACGCCCTGCTGCCCGCATCGGGCGATCGAGATCCGGACTGGGCTCGCCGGGCCCTTCCCCGCGTGACGGCCGAGGGGCGCATCGAGGGCGAGAACGCGTCGTACCGGGGGGTGCACATTGACCGGGGTGCGCTCTCCCTGAGTCTGTCCAATCAGATCCTGCGCCTGCACGATTTTCACGTGGTGCGGCCCGAGGGCGACGCGGATCTTGCCTACGACCTGCACACGCTCACCCAGGAGTTCCGCTGGCGCCTGCGCGCGAACCTCGATCCCAAAGGCACCGGCGCCGCCATCAATCGCGACGCCCCGCGCCTGCTCTCGTTGTTCGATTTCACGGGGCCGGCAGCCGTGTCCGGCGAGGTCTGGGGCCGATGGGGTCCCGACAAGGAAGTCAGCTTCGCCCTGGGCGGGATCGTCACCAATTTCACCTTTCGCGGCGAGCCGATCGATGAATTGCGCGCGGATGTTCGGATGGCCCGCCGGTTTCTGTCCGCGAGCGATGTCGCACTCCGCACGGGCGCGGAGTGGATCCGCGCGCCGGGCGTGGGCGTCGATTTCATCGAATCGCGCGCCTACGTAACCAACGCCGAGGCCGAGCTCGATCCGATGCGATTCGCCCGCGTCATCGGCTCGAACCTGGTCAAAACCCTGCACCCGTATCGCTTCGACCGCCCGCCGCGGATTCATGCCGACGGGCGCGTGCCCATCCGGGGCGCGATGGACGACGCCGACATGCGGTTTGGCGTCGCGGGCGGGCCGTTCCACTTCTGGCGCTTCAACATGCCCCACGTGGACGGCCGGGTGCACTGGGAAGGCGAGCGCGTGACGCTCACCAATGTCGTGTGCGTCTTCTACGAAGGCCGCCTCGATGGCCAGCTCCAGGCGGATATCCGGCCCGACGGAAGCGCCGATCTCGCGTTCCGCGCCGCAGTCACCAATCTGAACCTCCAGCCGCTGGTGTTGGACACCATCGCCACCACCAATCGCATCGAGGGGATCGCCCAGGGCGACTTCGATCTGACGCGCGCCAACAGCGCGGACTGGGGAAGCTGGAACGGCTTCAGCCGTGTCTCGATGCGCGACGGCCTGCTCTGGGATCTGCCGATCCTCAGCGTGTTGTCGCCGGTGCTCAACGCCATGGTTCCCGGGCTGGGAAACAACCGGGCGCGAGCCGCGTCCGGCTCCTTCACCATCACCAACAGCGTGATCCACACGGACGACCTCGAAATCGTGGCCCAACCCGTCCGGCTCGCCTACCGCGGCACGCTGGACTTCAACTGGAACATCCGGGCCCGCGTCGAGGCGGAGATCATTCCGGGGGCGCCCCTGATCGGCCCGCTCCTCAATATCCTCTTCGCCCCCGTGTCCAAAGCCCTCGTCTTGCGCATCAGCGGCACACTCGGCGCACCTCAGCTCGAACCGCTCCTGGTCCCGCGATTCCTGCAGCCAATCCTTCGGCCCGTGCAGACCATCCGCGGCGTGTTCTCCTCCCCGGACTCGGCCCAGACCACGAACGCGCCTCCAAAAGGCACACCGTAACGAACCAGCAGCGCCGCAATTGCGGAGCGGCCTCCTCGAAACGCAATTGGGAGGACTGCCCATAAAAGAAAGAAGGCCGGATTTGCATCCGGCCCGTCCTGAGAACTAAAGCTTGTCTCGACTCCGACGCGGCGCTGCGGACTCACGCCTGACTGCACACACGGAAAACCGCATTTCGCGTCCGAACAACGGAGCACATCGTACCGTTCGCGCGCGTCACAACCAGTCACCAATACTGGTGACGCCGCCCGGTCCGGTCGCTGACCCCGCACTCACCCGGCGACGGTTAATCGAGCGCCATGGCGGCGCTCGAGATCTCGAGCAGTTCCTTGGTGATATTGGACTGCCGCAGCTTGTTGTATTCGAGAGTCAGCTCGCGGACGAGTTGGTTGGCGTTGTCGGTGGCATTCTTCATCGCCACCATGCGCGCGCTGTGCTCGCTCGCCTTGGCCTCGAGCAACACCTGGAAGAGGACAAGACTCAGGTAATGCGGCAGCAGGGCGCCGAGAACCGAGTCCGCGTTGGGCTCGAAGAGGAACTCCGTGGCGCCTTTGGCCAGATCGTCCTCCGGACCGCCGCCCGACGAATCGGTCTGGAGGCCCCTGATCTCGCCGATGGGCAGGAACGTGAAGCTCTCCGGCTTCTGGTTGAGCGTGGATATGAAACGGGTGAACACCACATCGACCGCATCCACCTCCTCCTTGAGAAAAAGATCCCGCACAAAACGCGAAACCGCCCGCGCCTCGGCGAAACTGGGCGTGTCCCGATAGGTGAATTCCGCCGCGAGTTGCCGCCGGGTTCGGGCGACGAACTGCGCCGCTTTGCGCCCCGCCACGACGAACGTGGTGTTCTGACGATCATACCGAGCCGCCTCGCGGAGCAGATTGCCGTTGAGCGCGCCACAGAGGCCCTTGTCCGTGCTCACGATGATGACGGCGCGTTTGGCGACGGGGCGCTTTTCCATGAGCGGGTGTGTGAACTCGCCCGCGTGGCGCGTGACTTCGCCCAGGACCTTGGTCATGAGCCGCGCGTATGGCCGGCCCGTCTGGGCGGCCTCCTGCGCCTTGCGCATCTTGGACGAGGCCACCATCTGCATGGCCTTCGTGATCTGGGCCGTGCTCTTGACCGACCGGATGCGGCGGCGAATGTCGCGCGTGCTCGGCATGGGGTTTCTGTTCCCTTAGCTGTAGGTCTGTTTGAACTCGGTGATGGCGGCCTTGATCTCGGCGCTCAACGGGTCGCTCAGCACCTTTTCCCTGGCGATCTTCGCCAGCAGATCCGCCTTCCGGCTCGTCAAATAGTCCGTCAGCTTGCCTTGAAAATCCTTGATCTTCTCGACAGGCACATCATCCACCAGCCCATTCTGCACCGCCCAAAGAACCGCCACCTGCACCTCGACCGGGATCGGGCTGTACTGGGGCTGCTTGAACACATCGACAATCCGTTTGCCCCGCTCGAGTTGGGCCTGCGTCCTGGCGTCGAGATCCGATCCGAACTGGGCAAACGCCGCCAGCTCGCGGAACTGGGCCAACTCGAGCTTCACGCGGCCCGCAACCTGTTTCATGGCCTTTACCTGGGCGGCCGAACCGACGCGCGAGACCGAGATCCCGACCGAAATGGCCGGACGCACGCCCTGATAGAACAAGTCGGTTTCCAGGAAGATCTGGCCGTCGGTGATCGAGATCACGTTGGTCGGGATGTACGCCGAGACGTCGCCCGCCTGGGTCTCGATGATCGGCAGCCCGGTCAGCGACCCGTTGCCATGCTGCTCGCTGACGCGCGCCGACCGCTCCAGGAGCCGGCTGTGCAGATAAAACACATCGCCCGGATAGGCCTCGCGCCCGGACGGACGCTTGAGCACCAGCGAGACCTGCCGGTAGGCCACGGCATGCTTCGACAGATCATCGTAGATGATCAGGGCGTCCATGCCGTTGTCCATGAACCATTCGCCCATGGCGCACCCGGCAAAGGGGGCGAGGTACTGGTTGGACGCGGAATCCGAAGCGGCGGCCACAACGACGATGGTGTAAGGCATCGCCTCGTGCTTCTCGAGCACGTTGATCACCTGGGCCACATTCGATTGCTTTTGTCCAATGGCCACGTAGATCGAGTAGAGGGGGCGGTGCTCCTTGTCGCCCGCCGCCTCCGCCAGCTTGTTCAGCCGCGCATTGTTGATGATCGTGTCAATGCCGATCGTGGTCTTCCCGGTCGACCGATCGCCAATGATCAACTCCCGCTGACCGCGTCCGATCGGAATCATCGCGTCGATCGCCATGATGCCGGTCTGCACCGGCTGACTGACCGACCGGCGTCTGATGATGCCCGGCGCAATCTTCTCGACGGGGTAGAATGCCTCCGCCTGGATCGGACCGCGCCCATCCAGGGGGCGCCCCAGGGCGTCGACTACGCGCCCGAGCATGGCCTTGCCTGCCGGGACCTCGAGCAGCCGGCCTGTGGTGCGGACCTCCGTGCCTTCCTTGATCGAGGTGTAATCGCCAAGGATGATCGCGCCGACCTCGGTCTCCTCGAGGTTCAGGGCCAGACCAACGATGCCGTTGCCGAAGTCGAGCATCTCGTTGAGCATGGCGTCCGTCAAACCCTCGATCCGGGCCACGCCGTCCCCGATCTCGCGAACCACGCCGACGTTCTGCCTTGCGACCCCGGCTTTCACTCCGGCGATCTGGGCCTCGATCTCTTGCAGTAGGGTGCTCATACCAATTCAATGCAAAGAACTCAGAAACTCTCCGCCAGCCGCGTCAGGCGCGTCCGAATGCTGCTGTCGTACACATCACAACCCACCTTGATGCGCAGCCCGCCGATCAGGGCCGGATTCTCCGTAAACGCGATGCTCAGACCGCGCCCTCCAACCCGCTCGAGACTGGCTTTCAGACCCTCGCGCAGACCCGACGGCAGGGGCACCGCGCTCTCGACCGTTGCGGTCCGGCGCTCGATATCGAGCTTCACCAGCCGTTGGAAATGGCTCAGAACCGCCAGGTACCCCCGCGGCTTCTCCTCCAGAAAGCGCCGAACCGCCTCCCGCGCGCGCCCCTCGTCGAGCAAGCCGTCGACACAGCATCCCCGGAAGAGGTGCTTCGCGTCTCGCCGCGCTTGCTTGGAGGTCCTCATGCCGCGAGCTGACGCGTGGCCTCCTCAGCCAGCCGCTGATGATCCTCGACCGTTAGCACTTTGCCTGTGACCTTCGCGGTGGTCTCAACCACCAACCGCCCAATCTCCCTGCGCAGTTCCGCCTTCATTCGAGCCAACTCGGCTTCGCTCGCCTCGCGCGCCTTGGCGACGATCTGGTTGGCTGTTGCGATCGCCTTCTGGGTCTCCTGCTCGAGCACTTTGGACGCCGCGACGCGCGCCTCCTCGATGAGTCGATTGGCCTGCTGGTTCGCCTGGTTCAGGGCCTCCTGGCGGGCGGCTTCAATCTTGGCCAGCTCCGCCTTGATTCGCTCCGCGTTCTCGAGACCCTCCTTGATGCGCTGACGGCGTTCCTCGAGAATCTGAAGGATCGGCTTGTAGGCAAAGCGCTGCAGGAGAAACAGGACGATCGAGAAGCTGATGCACTGCGCCAGGAAGTGCGGCCAATCGACGCCAAACTGCCGTGCGGTGTCGCTGATGATGCTGGCAAACATGGGATTTGAACTCCGGATGACCATGCGGATGGTCCTGGGCGCGGGGCCGAGGCCCCCGCGCCCAAGAACACATCGGCTATTGACCCCGAGTCAGGAAGATCGCGAAGAAGACAATCCCCTCGGCAAACGCCGTGCTCAGAATCGCCTGCACCAGAATCTTCGTCGACGCGCCGGGATTGCGACCGACGGCTTCCGAGGCCTTCATGCCAATCATCCCCACACCCAGCGCCGCGCCCAGACAGGCGAGGCTGATATGGATGTTCCCCGTCATTTCCGCCAACAGTGGCATCAACATAACGTGTACCTTTCGTTTTCCCCGACCGCCCCCGCGATTGAACACGGTCCGGCGGTCGAAAGCACCCTTGCCGGGATCTCAACTCCCCGGCGCCGCAGGCTCAATGGTGCGCCCCCTCGGGCCCATCCTCATGCGAGCAGATCAACAGCGTAAACACCGCCGTCAACAACATGAACACCAGCGCCTGCACAAGACCCACCAAGACCTCCAGAAAATAAAACGGAATCGGCACCAGCACGCTCGTCAGCGCCCCGAGCCAGGCCGGTTCCTGCACCAGCCGCGCCATGGCTTCAAGCATGTTCTCGCCCGCAAAGACATTGCCGAAGAGACGGAAGCTCAGCGTGACCGGGCGGAAGGCGATCGTGACGACCTCGATGACACCGACCAGGGCAAAGATCACGACCATGACGAGCTTGAGCGCCCCGCTCGTCTCGCCCTTGGGCCCAAACACGTGCAGGAGAAACCCGCCGGGACCGTTGGCGCGCAAAGCCCAGTAAAACCAGAGGACAAAAAAAATCATCGCCATCGCAAAGGTCATGTTCAAATCCGCGTTGACCCCGCGCAGCAAAGGCGTGTCGATGTGATTGGCTCCCAGCGACTTCCATCCGATGGTCCCCACGCCGGGGATCAAACCAATCCAGTTGGAAGCCAGAATGAAAACAAAAATCGTCGCGAAGAACCAGAAGGTGCGCTTGACGAGATCGGATCCGATGATCCCTTCGAGAAACTCGTAAAGGCTTTCGACCATCCATTCCCAGAAGTTCTGCGCCCCTTCCGGCACGGCCTGCATCCGCCGGGTGGCGATGCGGGCAAAGAGAATGATGGCGAGCGCCACCCCCCACGTCACGAGCATCGAATTGGTGAGAAAACCATGCTCGCCGGAGAGGGGCACGGCATTCTGCGGCATGCCCGAGTGCCCGGCCGCCTCAGCCGCCAACCCCGCCGCCCACGGCCCTGCCAGAGCCGCGCCGGCAATCAAAATGTGTTTCCATCCGCGCGTCATCGCGAAGGTCTGTTTCTTTGGCGCTCCCGGGGAACAAACCGGCGTCCCTGCCCCAGACAGCGTCCGGACGGAAGCGGCGCATACGTTGCCCAAGCCCATCCCAAGGCACAAGGTTTTTTTCCCGGTTGCTTTCGCCCCGCTGCTGTGGTGTCTATGGGCTTGCGTCACCCGATGAATCCGCCCGTCAAAGCCCCCGCCAGCCAGGATCTCTCCGAAAAGGAGAAGGCAGCCCTTCTGACGCTGCTGGGAGACGAGGACCCCGCGGTCTACGGCGCCGTCAAACGCCGAATCCTCGCCGCCGGACGCGACGCCGTGGCCTGGCTGCAGCCCCACACCCTGAGCCGCGACCCTCTGCTGCGCCGCCGCGCAACCGAGATCGTCCATCATTTCCAGCAGCAGGACGCCGACAACCGATTCCTCGCCTTCTGCCTCACGCACGGCGAGGACCTCGACCTCGAGCGCGGTTCCTGGCTCCTGGCCCAGACTCAGTACCCGTCGATCAATCCGGCCGCCTATCAGGCCCTGCTCGATACCTTCGCCGCCGAACTGCGCGATCAAATCGCCGATCAGAATACCCCCGTCGGCATCCTCGCCGGTATCAACCAGTACCTCTTCGGCGAACTCGGTTTCCACGGCAACCAGGAAAACTACTACGACCCGGATAACAGCTACCTCAGCAGGGTTGTGGACCGCCGCACGGGAAACCCCATCAGCCTCTGCGCGGTGTATTGGTTCCTGGGCCGGCGGCTCCGCCTCCCGATCGTCGGCATCGGCATGCCCGGCCATTTCCTTTGCCGCTACCAGTCCTCGAAAGCGGCGTTCTACATCGACGCCTTCAATCAGGGCAAACTGCTCACGCGTGCCGACTGCATCAAGTATCTCCATGCCTCGGGCCACGGCTTCCAGGAATCGTTCCTGGCGCCGGCCAGCCCGGGCCGCGCCCTGCTCCGCATGTGCTCGAATCTCCACCAGGTCTACACGCACCTCGGCTTGCGCGCGGACGCCTCCCGCCTCCAGCGCTACGTCGTCGCGCTCGCCAAGTGAGTATCCATGAGACTTCCACTGCCCGCCCGCAGTCTGGACTCGAAATCCGTGCACATTCCCCGACATGGCCTTTCCTGGCTTGGCGTCCTGTGCGCCATTCATTCCCTTCTCTCGATCGAAGCCGCCGGGAAACGACTTCCCAGTCATGGCCGACTGGATGCGGCAACTGTCGGCCGAAGGCGGGAACTTCATCCGAGTCTGGCTGAGCAATCCCTTCTTCGACGTCGAACACGAGCGCAGCGGCCAGTACGACGAAGCCAACGCAAGACGCATCGACGACCTTCTCGCAACCGCGTCGGGGCACGGACTCAAGGTGAAGCTTTGTCTCGAGCATTTCCGCGGTGAACGGAGGGGAGGAGAGGAGAGGAGAAGGCGGCGCTCGCTTGCGTCGGCCCTTGCGCCTCTGTTAGCGTCGGGGCATGCGAATACTGTCCGGCATCCAGCCCTCAGGGGCACTGCACCTCGGCAATTACTTCGGCATGATGAAGCCGGCCATCGAGCTGCAAGCCCAGGGTGAGGCCTTCTATTTTATCGCCGATTACCACTCGATGACCTCGCTGTTCGATGCCGCCCAAAGGCGCCGAAACACGCTCGATGTGGCGCTCGATTTCCTGGCCTGCGGCCTCGATCCGCGGAGATCGGTCTTTTTCAGGCAATCGGACGTGCCCGAGGTGCCGGAGCTCACCTGGATGCTCTCGACGGTGACCCCGATGGGTCTGCTCGAACGCTGCCACAGCTACAAGGACAAGAAGGCCAAGCTCGCCGGGGACGATCTGGATCGGGTCAATCACGGCTTGTTCGCCTATCCCGTGCTGATGGCGGCGGACATCCTCATTTACGATTCGAATGTCGTGCCCGTCGGACGCGACCAAAAGCAGCACGTCGAGGTCACTCGCGACATCGCCATCAAGTTCAACAACCTCTACGGGGAGACCTTCGTCATCCCCGAGCCGCGCATCCGGGACGAGGTCGCCGTGGTGCCCGGCACGGACGGGCAGAAGATGAGCAAGAGCTACGGCAACACGATTGAGATTTTCGGGGAGGAACAGGCCCTGCGCAAGAAGGTCATGAGCATCGTCATGGACAGCCGCACCCCGCAGGAACCGAAACCCGACGCGGAGCGCAACAACGCCATCCAGTTGCTCAACCTGGTTGCGCCCGGTGAAGTCGCCCGGGACTACCTCGAGCGCCTGCGCGCCGGCGGGCTCGGGTACGGCGATCTCAAGAAGGCCCTCTTCGGACATTACTGGGACTGCTTCGCGGCGCCGCGCCGGAGACGGGCGGAACTCGCGTCCAATCTCGATTACGTCGAGGACGTCCTGCGCACGGGGGCCGAGAAGGCTCGTGCCCAGGCCGGCGTCGTGCTGCGGCGCGCGAAGCAGGCCGCCGGGATTTGAGCCTGGCCGATCTCTGCGGCATTGATCCCCGTGCGACAGCCCGTTAGCCTCACCCGCCCATGAAAGCTGTCATTCTCGCGGCCGGCAAAGGCACCCGGATGAAGGAACTCACCTACGAGCTCCCCAAGCCGATGCTCCGGGTCGAAGGCCGGCCAATCCTCGAACATATTCTCGCGGGTCTCATCGGCGCCGGGATCCGCGACGTTTGCATCGTGACCGGCTGGCGCGCCGAGGCGATCGAAGGGTATTTCGGCGACGGGGGCCGCTGGGACTGCCAAATCCGCTATGTGCGCCAGATCGTGCAGGATGGCACCGGCCGGGCCGCTCAGCCCGCCAGGGAATTCGTCGGCACGGATGATTTTCTGCTGACCTACGGCGACATCCTCGTCCACCCCGAGACCTATCAGCAGATGCTGGCGCGATTCCGCGAAGCCCCGTTCGACGGGCTGCTCACCGTCACCGTCGGCGAGGACGTTACCAAGGGAGCCATCAATTTCTTCGATCCGACATTCTGCCTGACCCGGCTGATCGAGAAACCGTCGCCCGCCCAGGTCGAGCAGTTGCGGCGCGACGGCTGGCTCAAACCCGGCGACCCGGCCTGGTACAACGCCGGCATCTACATCTTCCGCCCGCTGGTGTTCGAATACACCGCCCGGCTCGAGAAATCGCCCCGCGGCGAATACGAGCTGACGGACGCTATCAGCGCGATGGTCGCACGCCGCCACCGGATCGCCGGCCTGCGGATTGCCGGTCGGTGGGTCGATGTGCGCGACCCCGAAATCCTGTCCGCTCTCGAACGGCAGAGCGCAGCCCAGCCCGCGGTCACCTCGGACGCCGAAAGCGCAGCATCACCGGCACGATGATCACCGCCATCGCGGTGAACAAGGCGCCCAGCAGAATCCAGGGCCACATCCCCAGGCTCGGCTCGGGCGTCAGGTTGGCGCGCAGGGTCAGGTGATTGAGACCGATCATGAAAAGGAACGTGGCGACGCCGATCCAGTGGACCATGCCGGCCACGATCGCCCGCGTGAACTCGATCTGTCCGGGCGCCAGCCAGAACTCGCGATGCGGCACGTTCATCCAGCCGGCCGGCAGGTATCTCACCGCGGCGATCGATCCCAGAATAATCGCGGGCAGGAGCCCGACGCTGTAAGACCATGTCCAGACATAACTCCGGCGCGTTGACCAGCCGTCCGGCTGGCCCGACTCGTTGAAATGCGTCGCCACCTTCTCGGGAAGCCGCGGGTAATGCGCCGCCAGATCGACCACTGCCCCCAGCACAAGCACCGACCAGATCACCGCGCAGAGCAGATAGCGATTCATGATTCAGAGTCCTGGATTCCCGGGGCCGACACGGGCCCGGGGGATGCGGGCGCGACCAGGGCAAGCGGCGCAGCCGCCCCCTTTCGCCGCTGGACGGCCTGGCGCAACAGATACTCGATCTGTCCGTTAACGCTGCGCAGTTCCTCCTGCGCCCAGGCCTCGAGTTCAGCCCAGAGCGCAGGGTCCATGCGCAGCAGGAAACTCTTGCGCTCCGCCATGCCGGTCTAGGTGTAGAGGGTCCCGGTATTCACAACCGGATGGACCTCGGACTCGCCGCAAAGCACCACCATGAGATTGCTCACCATGGCGGCCCGCCGCTCGTCATCCAGTTGCACCACATGCTTCTCTGCCAGATCGTGCAGAGCCATCTCGACCATGCTCACGGCACCCTGAACGATCTTCTGCCGGGCCGCGATCACCGCCTCGGCCTGCTGCCGCCGCAACATCGCCTGCGCGATCTCCGGCGCGTAGGCCAGGTGCGTCAACCGCGCTTCCTCGACAAAAACCCCCGCTTTGACCAGGCGCTCCTGCAGCTCGGCGGTCAGGGCCTGCGACACTTCATCGAAACCACTCCGCAGCGTGACTTCGTTGTCTTCACCGTGATCGTACGCATACTGGCTCGCCAGATGACGCACCGCCGACTCGCTCTGGACACTCACGTATTCCTCGTAGTCGTCCACATCGAACATCGCCTGCGCCGTGTCCCTCACCCGCCACACAACCACCGCCGCAATCTCGATCGGGTTGCCTCTCTTGTCGTTCACTTTGAGCCGCTCGCCATTGAGGTTGCGCGCGCGCAGCGAGATCTTGTTCCGCGATTGCTTCCTCAGGGCCGCCGCCGCCGCCCCCGCCTCCGCAGTCTTGCCCGCAGCCGCCAGTGCAGTCGCGCCCGAGGCGCTCCGCCCGTTTGAGTAAAACGGATTGCCCCAGTGAAAGCCGCTCTCGCGTACCGTGCCCCGGTATTCGCCGAACAGGATCAACACACGCGCCTCGTTGGGTTGGAGCGCGAAGAACCCGAAGAGCATGACGAAACCGCCAAGCAGCATCAGCAGCGCGAGCACAAAGAGACCCCAGACGGGATGGCCGTACCGGTCCGCGCCGCTGACGATCGAGTTGACCAATAGGGCCGGACCGCCCAATAGAAGGATGAGGTTGATGGGCAACATCACCCACCCGTTGAAGACCTGCACAGTCCGTTCCTGATTCACAGAGTGCTGTTCAGCATTCATGGTTCTCCCACTCTTAGTTTTTTACCAGCAATCAACTATCCCGGTGATATTATAAAGAGATCAAAACGCAATGCAAGTGAAATATTCGTTGGTGAAGTATCCAGTGTCTGCTGGTCTCAAGAGCGCCAGTGTGTCTGGAGGTTGTCGGTGGAAATCGAGTTCGCGTCGCGCGGGGACACGCGGCTCACACCGGGGGGTCTCCATCCGTTGCGTTGCCGGACCCGGTGCCCTTACCGGGCGACATCACACCGACTACAACCAGATGCACCGCAAAAACGCCGTTTCGCATCTCCGGCATTGAAGAAAGAGGGTCGTGCATTCATCCTCGATGTCCATGCTTCTCCGACAGACGACTGATCGAAAGACCAACCACGCCTGCCCTGTGGGGATCCCACCGTCCTTCTCGACATGACGGCGGCGCTCATGGTTCTCGCGATTCTGGCTTTGGCCACCGTGCTGTTGGTCACCGAATGGGTGCCGACGGAGGCAACCGCGCTGCTGGTGCTGGGCGCTGTGACGGTCACGGGCCTTGTGACCCCGCGCGAGGCGGTGGCCGGCTTCAGCAATCCTGCGGTCGTGACGATCTGGGCCGTGTATTTCCTGAGCGGGGGCTTGAGCCGGACGGGCGTGGCCAGCCGGCTCGGGCGCCACGTGCTGCGGCTCGCCGGCCGGTCCGAAACGCGGATTGTTATGGTGGTAATGCTCAGCGCGGGAGTGCTGTCCGCTTTCATGAACAACATCGCCGTGGTGGCGCTGATGCTTCCCGTGGTGATGGACATTGCCCGCCGGACCGGCCAGCCGCCTTCGCGCCTCCTGATGCCCCTGGCGCTGGGCTCGCTGCTCGGCGGACTCACCACGCTGTTGGGTACCGCCACCAACCTGGTGGTGTCCGAAATGATGCACGACCAGTTTGGTGAGCCTTTTCGCCTGTTCGATTTCACCCCCGTGGGCATGAGTGTGATGCTAGTGGGGGTAACCTTCGTCGTTCTCATCGGACGCCGATTGCTGCCGCGGCGCGACATCAGTGACGCCTCCGCAGCGACGTCGGCGGCGAGTCTCCTTGCGCAATACCAGCTCGGCGAGCGGTTGTTTCGCCTGCGGGTGCCTGCCGAGTCGCCGGTGGCGGACAAGACCCTGGCGGAAATCCAGATTAACCATGTGCTCGACGTGCAGGTGGTTGGGATCCGGCGAAGCGCGTCGAGCGAATTGGCGCCCGGCCCCAAGACCGCCCTTCGGGTGGGCGATGTGCTCCTTGTGCGGGGGCGGCAGGAGCGGCTTCAAGAGCTTGCCGGATGGCGGCTGCTGGCCGACGATGACGAGACGCCTGTCCTGAAGACGTTGCTGGCCGAGTCGTTCGAGTTGGCGGAGATCCAGGTGGCTGACAACACCGATCTCGCGGGGAAGAGCGTCCGGCAGGTCGGCTTCCACGAACGTTTCGGCGCCACGCTCCTCGGCCTGCGGCGCGGAAGCATCACCGTCGAAACCCGCCTGACGGAGGAGGTGCTCCAACCCGGCGACACTTTGCTGGTGCATGGACCACGCGCGGCCATCCACAAGCTCAGCCGCGACCCGCAGTTCCGAAGAGCACCTGGCCCGTCGGCCGGGAAACTCGTGGCCGATTGCAACCTGGCTCAGCGCCTGCTGGTCTTGCGTCTGCCCTCGGGTTCAAACCTGGCGGGGCAGGACGTGCAGTCTGCCGGCCTGGGCCACACTGCGGAGTTGCGCATCCTGGCCGTCCTGCGCTCGGATGGCGCGGTCCTGCCGCCCGGACCGGGCTTAAGACTGGCGGAGGGCGACCGCTTGCTCGCGCTCGGGACCCGCCCCCAACTCGAACTCGTGCGCGCGCTGGCCGCGTTGACGTTCGACGCCACCCCGCCGGATGTCGATGCGGCATTGGAAACCGAGCAGGTGGGCCTGTTGGAAGCCGTCCTCGCCCCACGGTCGGCGCTGGCGGGCAAACGGGTGCGCGAGGCGCAACTCCGGGAGCGTTTCGGTGTGAGTCTCCTGGCCCTGTGGCGGGGCGGACGGTCTTACCGGTCCCAACTGCGCACGATGGACCTGCGCCACGGCGATGCGCTGCTCTTCTACGGGCCCCGCGAGCGACTGCAGGCCCTCGGGCGCGAACCGGATTTTGTCGTGCTGACCGAAGCCGCACAGGAACTGCCCCGCGCGCGCAAGGCGCCGCTGGCGCTGGCCATCCTGGGCCTGGTGGTCCTTGCCGCCCTGCTCGGATGGCTCCCCATCTATATCGCCGCGGTGCTGGGCGCCGCCATGATGGTCGCCACCGGCTGCCTGCGCATGGACGAGGCCTACCAGTTCATCGAATGGAAGGCTGTGTTCTTGATTGCCGGCCTGCTCCCGCTCGGCATCGCCGCAAACAACTCCGGCGCCGCTCTGTGGCTCGGAGAAAACCTGGCAGGATGGACGGCTCCGCTCGGACCGGTCGGGATCCTGGCGGCGCTCATGGGCGTCACATTCGCCGCCAGCGCCGTGCTGCCGCCGACGGCTGTGGTGGTGATGCTTGCGCCTGTCGTGATGCACATGGCCGCGCACCTGCAACTCTCGCCTCGCGCCTTGATGATGGGGATGGCGGTTGCCGCGGCGTCCACATTCATCAACCCGCTGGGGCGTGCGGCCAGCCTCATGGTGATGGGGCCGGGCGGCTATCGGTTTGTCGATTACGTCAAAGTGGGCCTCCCGCTGACGCTGGTGGTCTGGCTGGTCACCGTGGGCGTGCTTCCCCTGGTCTGGCCTCTGTCCACCCCGTAAACACAGCTTGCCTCGCCCGCGGAGAAACCGCGCAGGATTCAGATCTGCGAGTACGGGGCCGGCTTAAGCAGGGTGTTCGTGATGCCGCGAATCACCCGGGCGTCGGCGTACTCGGGCATGCTGCTGATCTTCCGCCAGTCCGGATGCTTCACGAACGTGCCCCATGCGGCCTTCTGCTGCTCCTCGCCCTCGAAACCGAGCATGTAGGTCAGGTTGGGCATCTTGCCGCCAAACAAGGTCTCCCCAAAAAACACCGGCGTCAGCCCGGTCTCGCGGAAGATCCGGATCTCACCTGCGTCGTTGAACATCTCGATCTTCTTCTGGCCGGTCTTGAGGCTGGGACTTTCGTAAGTCCGCAGTTGGAACACGCGGTCGGGCCCCTTGGCCGGCAACTCGACCTTGGGCATGGCCTTGAACGCGAGCATCAGCCAGCTCTCGATCTCCTTGTAGGGGGCCGTCGCCTTCGGGGCGTCGATGAACGCGGCGCCCTGGCGCGCGAACTCGGCGTCCGCCAGCAGCCGCTGGTTCATGTTCAGCGCGCTGTCGGCGTCCGAATGCGGCAGCAACACGTAGACCGGTCTGGGCTCCTGGGAATCGAGGAACACGCCCACCGGCTGGACGCCGAGCCGGTTCAAGGCCGGCAATGCGACCTCCTTCATATAGGTGTCGAAACCCTTCCGCTGTTCCACGGTGCCGAAGGAGTACTTCTGAAGCACCAGGTATTGGCGCCCTGCCCCCGCCCCCTGGGCGGAAGCATCGAGGCCTGTGGCGGTGACAAGTCCGATCGATCCGGACACCGTGAGAAAATGACGTCGATTCATAGGTGCGTGTGCGGGGTGAGAATACCGCTCCCGCGCCCGGTATCAAGTCAAAGACTCGGCGCACCCTCGATTTCGAGCGCGACGACGGTGACGTCCGCGTCAGGCAGCGCGGCGGGCAGCGCAACGACCATGGCGTTGCCGACGGCCTCCGCCTTCAGGCTCGAGCCGCCATCGAGCAGGAAGGCCTTGAGCGGCCTGTTGGCCAGGGGCAGCACGAGCCGGGCGTCGGCCGGACGGTCAAAGACATGCAGGTAAAGCCGGGTGACGTCGTTCGCGAGTGTCTTCCGGGTGCACCGGCCCCACTCGAGTTTCTCGAACGGGCTGGCCTGGGTGCCGTAGATGGACTCCCCGTTCTTCTGCATCCAGACGCCGATGCCGCGCATGGCATCGATGCTTTCCTGTGGCACGCTGCCGTCGCCTTTGGGGCCGATGTTGAGCAGGTAGTTGCCTCCTTTGCTGGCGATGTCAACGAGGTTGCGGATTAGGCTTCGGGTGGATTTCCACTCGTGGTCGTGTTCGCTGTAGCCCCACGTCGTATTGATCGTCATGCAGGTTTCCCAGTCCACTCCCGGCATCCCCGTCGCCGGAATGTGCTGCTCCGGCGTGATGAAATCGCCGTACTTCGGATCGAGCTGGGGCATGTACCCGTCCGTGCCCATGCTCGCCCAGCCCGCCTCCGGGTTTCGGAACAGGCGGTTGTTCATGATGATCTGAGGCTGCTTGGCGCGGACCTTGCGCATCAGATCAAAGGCGCGCCACGCCGCGTCGCCCTGAAAATCCTGCGAGCTGTAGTCCCACCAGAGAATGTCCACAGCACCGTAATTCGAGATCAACTCGCCCACCTGGCGGTGCAGAAAGTCGAGGTAGACCCCGTGGTCGCGCTCGCCGTTCGGATACGGCTTGTCCTTGAGTGGATGCGGGAGCTGCTTCGAGAGCCCGTAGGCATACTGGTCGTGGTGCCAGTCGATCACCGAGTGATAAAAACCGAACCTCAACCCCTCGGCGCGACAGGCGTCGACAAACTCCTTCACCAGATCGCGCTTCAGCACCGACCCCGCGTCGTAATCGCTCACCGCCGAGTCGTGCAGGGCGAAACCCTCGTGGTGTTTGCTCGTCAGAACCACGTACCGGCATCCGGCTTCCCTGGCCAACCGCGCCCACGCGCGCGCGAAATCCGGACCCGGTTGAAACTTCGGGATCGCGGCCCGCGCATAGGTGTCCGTGTCCGCCTTCACGCGCTGCTGAATCCACTCCATGCCGCCCCGGGTGCCGACCGCTTTCCCCTCCCAAGTGCCGGCCAGGCCGGAATAGAGACCCCAGTGCACAAACATGCCAAACCGCGCCTCGCGCCACCACTTCATCCGCTCGCCGCGTTGGGCGGGGGTCTCCGCCTGGGCCGGGTCTGTCGCCTGCTCCGCGGCGCCACCGTTCAACATGCACACCACCGCCAGAGTCACTACGGATACCATTCGCGTTCGCATGGATTGGAATCTGCTTTTCACGCAACCGGCGGTCAAGCTCAGCCAAGTTTCAGCCGAGTTTCGGGTACCTCTGTGCCTTTGTGCGGGCGATGCAGGAGGCCAAGGTCGATCT
>CAYPUR010000051.1:0-380 GCA_964413865.1 uncultured Verrucomicrobiota bacterium | reverse complement strand
TGCGTGCCGGCCCCGCGCAACCAGCCGTTCCTGGACGCCTCGAACCGGTTGGACGGCCCGCGGTTCCATGTGTTCGGCAACCACGACATGGATGGCAGGAACCGTATCCACTGTAGGTTCACACGGCCCACTATTTGACGCATGTCGCCCCCTACCGTGATCCGCTCTGGGCCCTGGTGACGCTGGACTTCGATCGCGCCGAGTTGCTCGTCCAAGGCCGCCACACCCAATGGGTGAGGCCCAATGGATGGGACCGCGGCGAGCAGGCTGGGTCCCGAGACCAGCTTCATCCGGCAATCTCTCACCCCACGACATTGACCCGCAGATCCCGCATCGTCGCCAACTCACCCAACGCACCCAACCCACGCAGCGGTCGCGCC
>CAYPUR010000050.1:16587-23844 GCA_964413865.1 uncultured Verrucomicrobiota bacterium | reverse complement strand
GCACGCGGCCTACAGCGGGAGTCCCCATGCGTTGTAGGCTCCGTGCCCTCACCGGGCGACAGAACACCGACAACAACCAGATGCACTGGGCTTCGGCGCCAACCCAAAACTCGCCAACCCGCGCCTCACAATCAGCACGCCTCAGAATCTGCCTCGCGCGCGACCCTTGGCTTGTGGCTTGCTGTGGATTACTCTCATCGAGCGCGTGATGAACATCCTCCTTAGCCGCATGAATCGACTGGTCTCGACCGCTCCGTCCTCGAAGGACAGGCGCCGCCTGTCCCACGCTGATTTCAGAGCGCGCAAACCCGTGTGCCTGTCCGGGCACGGGGTTTCCGCGCTGGCCCGGCTCGGGGCAACGCCGCTCCTGCTGTTGGCCCTGTGTCTGTGGTGGAATGGCGCCAACGCGTTGGGGGCAGGCGTGGTCTTTGGGGAGGACGCCGAGTTCCGCTATTTCAAGGGGCTCGATGAGGCGTCGAAGCCCGACTCGACGGCCTGGAGGTCGACTGGTTTTGACGACAGCGCCTGGCTGACTGGGCGCGGCCCGTTCTACTACGAAGACTCGAGCGGTTTCACGGGCAACACCCCGCTGACCGACATGCGGGGCGGGTACAGTTGCATCTACCTGCGCAAGACGTTCACCGTCCCATCTCCGGCCGCGGTCGCCGAGATGACGCTCGCAGTCCAGGCAGACGACGGATGCGTCGTGTGGCTGAACGGAACAGAGATCGGACGGGTGAACATGCCCGAGGGCGAACCGGCATTCGATGGCATGTCTCTTCCCGCGGCGGGCGAGCCCAACGTGGCCAGCTTCACCGTTGCAGACGCCCCCAGCCTGTTAACAGCCGGCGCCAACGTCGTCGCCGTCCAGGCGTTCAACTCCGGCTTCAGCAACAGCTCCGACTTCCTCATCGCCGTGGCCTGCACGAGCACTCTCGATGCGACGATCCCGACGCTGGCCGAGATCGCCCCCGCCCCGGGCGCCACCGTCCGGGCGCTTTCCCTCATCGAGATCTCGTTCAGCGAGAACGTCACTGGGGTCGATGCGAGCGATCTGATGATCAACGGCGCGCCCGCCGCATCGCTCACCGCCTATTCCCCGCGCGATTACGCCTTCAGCTTTGCGGAGCCCCCCCCGGGGCGGGTCACCGTGACATGGGCCCCAAACACCGGGATCGGCGACCTCGCAATCCCGCCGAATCTGTTCCCGGGAGGAGGCTGGGACTACGTCGTCGATCCGACCGTTCCCGCGGCGAACATCATCCTTTCCGAATTCCTTGCCGACAATGGAAACGGAATTCGGGACGATTTCGGCGATCGGTCGGACTGGATCGAGTTGCTGAATCGGGGCGGCGAGGCGGTGAGCTTGCTCGACTGGTCGCTGACCGACGAGCAGGGCAATCCAGCCAAGTGGCGGTTCCCGGACATCACGATCGGACCCAACAGCTACCTCTTGGTCTGGGCGTCCGGTCGGGCCCTGGCCAATCCTTTGGCCGCGTTGCACACGAACTTCCGCCTCTCGACCGAGGGTGATTACCTCGGACTGGCCGACCCTGAGGGCCGGATCGTGTCCGAGTTCGGGCCGGTCTATCCCCCCCAGCGGGAGGACATCTCGTTCGGACGCGACCGGACCAGTCCGGAGCTCACGGGCTATTTCAGCACGCCGACGCCCGGCGCGGGGAATGCATTGACAGGGCCGGGCTTTGCGCCGGATCCGGCCTTCTCCATCAAGGGTGGAGTCTATGCGGCGTCCAGCCTGACTCTGAGCATGAGCGCGCCCTCGGGGACGCTTCGCTACACGCTCGATGGGACAACGCCCTCGGGATCTTCGACGGCCTACACGGCGCCCATCAACATCAGCGCAAGCACCATCGTCCAGGCCCGCGTCTTCGAGGCCGGTCTGCTGCCGAGCACAATCGTCGTCGAGACCTACAACCTGGTCGGAACCGGAGTGGCGAATTTCAGCTCGAACCTGCCGCTGCTGATCATCAACACCGCGGGCCGGGGCATCTCTCAAGACTCCCGCGTGCCGGCCTTCGTCACTGCGATCGACACGCACCGCGGGCGGGCGGCACTTCAGGCGCCACCGGCGTTTCAGGGCAAGGCCCAGGTCGAAATCCGCGGACAATCCTCGGCCGGTTTTCCGAAGAAGGCCTACAACGTCGAACTCAACGACGCCGTCGGCAACGACCTCGAAGTGCCCCTGTTGGGCCTGCCCCAGGAATCGGACTGGGTGCTTTACGCTCCGTACACGGACAAACCCTTCCTCCAGAACTTCCTCGCCTTCGAATTGCACGAGAAGATGGGCCACTACGCCCCGCGCCGACGGTTCGTCGAGGTCTTCGTCGACAGCTCGGGCGGGCGGCTCGACTATCCGCGCGACTACGCGGGCATCTACATTCTGCTCGAAAAGATCAAGGTGGACGCCAGCCGGGTCGATATCGCCCGCCTGACCCCCCAGCACAACACCGAACCCGAGATCACCGGCGGCTACATCGTCAAAAAGGACAAAGACAGCCCGGGCGACCTCAATTTCAGCACGTCCGGCGGAGGGGGGTTCGGCGGCCAGGCCCTCAAGCACCATGAGCCGAAGCCGCGCGAGATCACACTCGCCCAGAAAAACTGGATTCGGAACTATCTGAATCAGTTCGAGCGGGCGATGTACGCGGCCAACTGGCTGAGCGCCACTGGCACCAACCACTATTCGCACTACATCGACGTCGATTCCTTCGTGGACAACCACTGGATCGTCGAGTTCGCCAAGCAGATCGACGGCTATCGTCTCAGCAATTACATGAGCAAGGATCGGGGCGGCAGACTCCGCATGGCTCCGATCTGGGATTGGAACCTGAGCTTCGGCAACGCCGATTACCTCGAAGGCTGGCTCACCAACGGCTGGTATTACACCCAACTCGACGCCGACGCCCACATTTGGCTGCGACGCCTGATGTGCGGCACTACATCCTCGTCCGGTACAACCGGCGATCCCGATTTCAACCAGAGGATCGCCGACCGCTGGAGCGTGCTCCGCACCAATATCTTCGCCTCCTCCAATGTCCTCGCCCGCATCGACGAATTGGCCGCGTCGCTCAACGAAGCCCAGGTCCGCGACTTCCAGAAATGGCCGCGTCTGGGCACCTACATCTGGCCCAACCCGCCCATGTACGCCACCCCCACCACGTACGCCGGCATCATCGCCAACCTCAAGTCCTGGGTCAACGGCCGCTGCCACTGGATCGACACCCAATTCGTCAAAGCGCCCGAACTGAGCCGCGGCGACTGCGCCGTCTCACCCGGTTTCGTCCTCACCGCCTCCGGCCCGGCCGGGACCATCTACTTCACCCTGGACGGCTCCGACCCGCGGGCCAAGGGAGGCGGCATCGCACCCGGGACGAGGACTTACGCGTCGGGCATCGCGATCCAGGCCAACAGCCGCGTGGTGGCCCGCGTGCGCAGCGGCAACCGATGGAGCGGCCCCGCGGCGGCCACCTTCCTCGTCGAGACCCCCCCGCTCGTGATCACCGAACTCATGTACGCCCCCGCCGCTCCCGATCCGGAAAACGGGGACGAGCCGGGCGATCTCGAATACGTCGAACTCAAGAACATCGGCACTGCGCCCCTGGACTTGCGCGGCTTCGAGTTCACACAGGGCATCCAGTTCTCGTTCTCGACCGGGCAGATCGCCACCCTCGCCCCCGGGCAAACGGTCCTGGTGGTGAAGAACACTGCCGCATTTGCCCGCCGCTACCCCGATGTCCGCAACCTCGCCGGAGAATACCAGGGATCCCTGGCCAACGAAGGCGAACGGGTGCGTCTGGTCGGTCCCATGCTCGAAGAGTTGCACGACTTCCGGTATGAGCCCGATTGGCATCCGGCCACCGATGGACTCGGGTTCGCGCTGGTCATCGCGGACGAACACCAGCCGCGGTCCGCCTGGAACCGCCGGGAGGGCTGGCGGGCCGGCACTGCCTTCCTTGGCACGCCGGGACAGATCGAGCCCGACGCGCCCGACATCCCCGCCGTGCTCGTCAACGAAGCGCTCACCCGCGCCCAATTTCCACTGCTGCGATCCATCGAACTGCTGAATCCGACGAGCGCAGCGGTCGACCTGGGCGGCTGGTTCTTGTCGGACGACCCGGACACGCCCAAGTACCGAATCCCCTCGCCCACCCTGATCCCGGCCGGCGGCTTCCTGGTCTTCACCGAGCTCGATTTCAACCCCAGCCCCGGAGTGCCCCCCAGCTTCAATCTCGGCGCTGCCGGCGACGATGTGTACCTGTTTTCCGCCGACGCCAGTGGACGGCTCACCGGCTACCGGCACGGCTTCGAGTTCGGCCCGGCCCTCGAAGGGGTGTCGTTCGGACGCCACGTTGCCAGCGACGGACTCGAACACTTCGTTGCCCAAACGATCCGCACTCTGGGCAACCCCAATAGCCCTCCGCGCGTCGGACCGGTCGTCATCAGCGAAATCATGTACCATCCGCCCGATGTCCTGGCCAACAACGCCGCCTGGGACAACACCGAGCACGAGTACATCGAGCTCCGCAACGTGACCACGTCGGCCGTTGCCATCCACGATCCCAACACACCCACAAACACCTGGCGGTTGCAGGGGGCCGTCCAATACGCCTTTCCGCCAAACGAATCGCTGGCCCCTGGCGAACGCATCCTGGTCGTCAGTTTTGATCCGGCGCTTCCCGCTCCAGCCGCCGCGTTTCGGACCCGCTACAACCTCGACTCCGGCATACGCCTCTTTGGTCCATCCCAGGGCCAATTGCCCAACGGCAACGCCGGTGTCGAGTTGCTGCAAGCCGATGGCCAGCGCGAATCCGACACCGACTATGTGGCGAGATTCGTCTTGGCGGATCGGGTCGCCTACCGCGATGCATCGCCCTGGCCCGAGGCGGCCGACGGACTCGGCTTCTCGCTCCAACGACTCTCCGAGACCGACTACGGAAGCGATCCGGCCAATTGGACGGCAGCAGCCCCATCGCCCGGCGGGGCTTATGTCGCCACCCCGCCCCCCGTCATCACCCGCCAACCGCTGAGCCAAACCGGCGCCGCCGGAGTGCAGGTCACCCTCGGTGTCGAGGCAAGCGGCTCCGGTCCCCTGTCGTTCCAGTGGCGGTTTGATGGCAAGAACCTCGCTGGCGCACAGGCGAACTCCCTGACCCTGACCAACCTCCAGGCCTCGCACGCAGGCGAGTATCGCGTCGTGGTGTCGAGTGCCGCGGCGGCAGTCGTCAGTCAGCCCGCCACAATCCGCGTGGCGGCGCCCCCGGCCCTGCTCGCATCACCCCAATCGATCGAGGTCCTGGCCGGGCAGCCCATCGAGTTGTCCGTCGTCGCGGTCAGTTCGTCGCCCTTGCGTTACCAGTGGCGGCGCGACGGCACCCTCCTCGACGGCGCCACAAAGTCCACGCTTTCCTTCGGCTCCGCCGAGGCCCGCAACACGGGAGATTATGACGTGATTGTGCAAAACGACACGGACATGGCCGTCAGCGCGGTCGCCAGTGTGCGCGTTGTCGGCCATCCGGTCATCGTCCGCCAACCGTGGGGCGCCACCCTGATCGAGGGAGGCACGGTGACCCTGGGCATCGGCGTCAATCCCCAGGCTTCATTGCCCATCCGTTATCGCTGGATCCGGAACGGCGTCGCCGTGCTCGAACGCGCACTCGCGTCGCACACCGACTTCCTGACCTTGACCAATGCGCGGGCCGCCGATGCCGGCACGTATTGGGTGACGGTTAAGAATCCCGGCGCCCTCGCCTCGGGCGTCACCAGCCAAGAGGCGGCGGTCCAGGTTGTCATCGCCGCCGATGCCGATCGCGACGGCCTCCCCGACGCTTTTGAACTCCGCTACAACCTGAATCCAAACGACCCGGCGGATGCCGCCGCTGACACCGACGGCGACGGGGCATCCCACCGCGACGAATACCTGGCGGGCACCGACCCGCTCGATCCCGACAGCGTGCTCAGGATCTTATACATCGACGCGAGCGACGGCGTGTCCGTGACGTTCCAAGGTGTGGCCAATCGCAATTACGCCGTGCAATATCGCGATCGGGTCACGCCCGATTCCTGGCAGACCCTCGGCCTGATTCCCGCCGTTTCAGATATCTCGACCGCCGAGCGGTTGATCGAACTGCGTGATCCAGTCGGCCCAAAGCCAAACCAGCGCCTCTACCGCATCGGAACACCAGGTCTGTCCGAGCCTCGCTAATCGTCGTCGTCCTGCCCGGCAAAAACAAACGCAGCCCGCACGGGCGCGGGCATCGGTTGGTCGCGTCCGCGCATCGAACGCCAGATCATCTCGTTGAGCCGGATGTCATCGGCCGCATCTTCCTTGGTGAAATCCATGCGCGCGGATTCATCGGCCCCCCAGGCCAGCGGCGTGTTGCGCTCCTCGAGATCGACGGTGACCGGCCGATGGCGGTACGGGCGCAGGTCGGGTCGCTCCTGGAAGGAGTTGTACATCGGCGTCGCGGCGGCGTCGAACTGGGTCATGGGCTGCAGTCCCAGGATCAATTCCATCGTCCGCAACATGCTGCATGTCGAGTACATGGTCGAGTCGACTGCTCCCCGCCGCGCATAGGGGCTGATTGCATACGCCACGGTGCGATGGGCATCGACATGGTCCGGTCCGTTCTGCGCATCATCCTCGACGACAAAGATGGCGCTGCGGGGCCAGAATTTCGACTGGCTGAGCGCCTCGACCACGCGCCCCAGAGCCAGATCGTTGTCGGCCACCATCGCTCGCGGGGTCCGTTTCCCGGCCGATGTCCCATACGTGTGGTCGTTGGGCAGGCGCATGATTTGGAGTCGCGGCATGTCGCCCTCGCGCTCGAACCGTTGCAGTTCGCTGATGAAGCGGTCGGCGCGCCCTTGATCCAGGTAATCCATGTCCCATCCACGGAATCCGGTGTCGATGTGCCCGACGAGGGCCGGGATGACTGTGCGGGCGGGATCGCTCGGTGTGCGCCCGTTGACAACGAACTCCCCGTACGACCGGTAGCTGATGCCAGCTTCCTTGGCCTGATCCCAGAGGTAGCCGCTCGAAGGCGCGGCGATGCGGAACGCGCCCTCGCTCGGGTAGGAGTACTTGCCGCGCTGGTTGTGGCCGTAGGACAAGGGCCACGTCTTCTCGACGTAATCGGTCGCGTAGGCGCCCATGCTCCATTCATGGCCGTCGGCGCTGACCTCGCTCTCGACGTAGAAATTGTCGAGCAGGACGAATTCCCGGGCAAGCTGATGGTG
>CAYPUR010000050.1:12845-16577 GCA_964413865.1 uncultured Verrucomicrobiota bacterium | reverse complement strand
GAACAGACACAGGCTGCGGTCGCCGTTGCCCTCGGGCAGATCGCCCAGGACCTGGTCGTACGTCCGATTCTCCTTGAGAATGTAGATGCAGTACTTGATCGGACTGGGATCGCCGACCTGGCTCGGGATGGGATGCCCCTGCGCGGGCCGCACCTTGACCCGGGCCTCGGGCTCGAGCGGACTGCACTGATAGGCTTGAGCCGTCCAGTTCTTGAGCCGCTCGACCAGTCTGTCGCGGCTTTCCGGCAGATCGATCAGGCTGAGCGTTCCCCGAAACAGGCCGCCAATGTACTCGCGGACCGTGCGCGGCGGATCAAGTTCGCCCGGCTGGGGGCCGTGGCGATTGGCGCGCGAGATGATCCCTTTGCCGTTGGCGACCAGCAACCGGCGTCCGTCGGGCGTGACACGCACCGAGGTGGGATACCAGCCAACGGGAATGAAACCGAGCGATCGGCTCCGGCCCGGCTGGCTGACGTCGAACACCGCCACGTTATTGTTGCAGGCGTTGGCCACAAAGAGCAGCGCCCCGTCAGGCGTCAGCGCCAGACTGTTGGGCGTCGAGCCGGGAGGCGACTGGGGATACAGCGACGAGCTCAGACTCTCGAGAGTCCGCCCCGTCTCCGCATCGAGCACGCTCACCGTGTTCCGATTCGCGTTCGCGACAAACAGCACCGCTCCCGACGCCGCCAAAGCCATTTCGTTTGGATGTTCCTGCACCGCCCACAGGGCGCTCACGCGCCGCGTCTTGAGATCGAATACCGCAACGCACGCCTTCGCCCACAAGCTCACATAAAGCCGCTGCCGCGGCTCGTCCAAAACGCAGGCGTAGGGAAACGGCGAGGTCGGCTGTGTCGGATCGGACTGCGCCTCGTCGCGCTTAGTCGCGGCGGCGAGATCCGGGTCGGCGGGCGGCAATGGCAAATCCAGGCCGGCAGCCAACTGTTCGCCCAAGGCGAAATCCACAATCCGGTTCCCTGTGCCCGGGTCCAGACCCGTCAGACGATGACCCCAAACACTCGCCAGCCAGAGTTGCGAGCCATCCCGACTGACAGCCAGGCCGCCCGGCACGCCCCGGTCGGCCACGGGCCGGACGCGCAACGCGCGGTGTTCCCCGAGATAGCCGCCCTGGAACCTGAACGCGTGTATGACTTCGTCACTCGCGCCGCTGCAGTACAGGTGGGCGCCATCCGCGGAGAACGCCAGCCCGTAAAACGCCTCGGCCACACCCACGCGCGTCACGACCTTTCCCTGGCCGAGATCGACGATCGCGATTTCATGATCGCCGTAGCCGCTGTGTAGAACCGCAGCGTGCCTCCCGCCGGGGTGGACGGCGATGTTGACGGGGAAATCGCCCAACGTCACCTGCCGCCCGACCGGGCGCAGCGACCACTGGTTGGGCAGCAGCACCGAACCGTCGGAGCGCCGCCCTGGCAGAGCGATCCCGCTCGAAGAGGGCCCATCCTGAGATCCAAGCAGAGGCGGCAGGAACAGCACGGATGCAAGAAACGCGAGGAGTGAGGTTTGAGTCCGCATAATGGTGCCGCCCTTATGCCAGCGCACAACGCACCCGTAAAGCCTCGATGCCATGTCGCCATTGTTTTTTCTGCGCGATCGGGCCACACTCCGCCCGCACGTAACCTTTTCGAGCCTGGCGGCTCTTCGTAAAGCAGCCAGTGCTGAAACAGAATCTGAATCTGAACCTGAACCTGGAACCGATCTATGACCAACGTAACCGAAGTCTCCTCCGCGCAGTTTCCGAACGAAGTTCTGAAGTCCACCGTGCCCGTCATGGTTGATTTCTATGCGCCGTGGTGCGGCCCCTGCAAGATGATCGCGCCTCTCCTGGACACCGTGGCTGGCGAATTCGCCGGGCGCGTCAAGGTGGTCAAGGTGAACGTGGACGATGCGAACGACCTCGCCAACCAATTCCACATCACCAGCGTCCCCACCCTGATGCTCTTCAAGAACGGCGAAGTCTCCGACACCATGGTCGGCGCCCCCTCGGCCGCCGCTCTTCGAAGCAAGTTCGAAAGCGCAGTTGCCGATTGATGAGCAGCGCGCGGAAAGACGCGAGGCGCAGGGGCCGGCCGCGGAGGCCGGCTGGCACAGTCGGACTGGCCGGGGCGGGCGCCTTGATTCTTCTGTTGGCCGGGCTCGCCTGGTATGGCGCCGCCCGGCGCTCTCCCGGCCCGTCGGGCGACGCCGATCCAACCCAGTCCCGCGCACAGCCCCCCGCTCCCGGCTCAGGCTCCAACTCGACGGTGTCGGGACCAGAGGGGGGCGCCGGAGCGCAAGCAGCCAACCTGGTGAGCCGGGGCAATGAGTTGCTTCGCCAAGGCCAGTTCGCCGAGGCCGCCAAGGTCTACGAGGAGGCCAGGCGTTTGACACCCGAGGACGAGGATGTCCACTACAATCTGGGGATCGCGTTCGCCCGCATGGGCCGCCAGGAGGAGGCCGTCGCATCCTACCGCCGCGCCCTGGAACTGTTCCCCCAATACGCCGAGGCGCACAACAACCTCGGCATTCTCCTCCATCGGATGGGCAAGCTCGACGAGGCCTTCGACCATTTCCGCGCCGCGATCAAGGCCGTGCCCGATTACGCCTCCGCCCACAACAACCTGGGCAACGCGCTCCGTCAGCGGGGTCTCGTGGCCGAGGCGACCGACGCATTTCTCAAGGCTTCGCAGATCGACACCAACTACTGGCAGGCCCGTTTCAATCTCGCCAATTCCTACGTCGCTCTCGACCGGCTGGATGACGCCATTGCCGAATACGACGCCGTCCTGCGGATCGAGCCCGATTTCGCTCCCGCGCAGCAGGCGCTCGAACAGACGCGCCTGAAGAGGGAATCACACACGCCGTAACTCCCGACCGTTTCCCGGCTCACGCGCCAGGAGATGGCAGCCGTGTGCAGACGCAGTCGGGCGAGGGTTCGCACGGCAGCAGACTCCGCTCGACGAGCGCAGGCAGCGCGCGGTCGAGTTCCGCCGCGAGCGACGAGCGATCCCCGGACGAAAGCCTCAACGGCGTTGCCGCCGCATCAAGAAAACCGCCCAAGGTCCGGCCCCCATAGTGCAGCAGCCCCTGGCGCATCGGGATCGAGTAGACGGAAAGCATGACACCGTAAACCAGCGGGTGCCAAGCCGAGGCCCGCCCCGCCCCGACCGCCTCCCAATACCGGCGGACGAGGCGCACGTCGTGGAGAGGCAGCAACCGCCGCAACTGCGCACGACCCACAGCACGGCTCGCGGCGGCAAAACGACTCAGCCGGGCGTCCTCGCCCAATTGCCGATCCAGACGCAGAAGTTCGCGAACCTTGTTCCGGTCGGCATGCCAACGCGCCCGCTGGATCGCCGTCAATTCGACCGGACCGAGAACCCGGGCCTGGTGCTCGACCAGAAACGACCGCAGCGACGCCGTGTCCGTGACATGCGCGTCAGCGAGCCCCGCAAGAACCGCGCGCACAGCGCGAAGCCCGGGCCGACCGAGCCGCGCCACCAATGCCCGCGGGTCGCCCGGCATGGCCGGGCGAGTCTCGATCACGGATGGTCGGATCTCGAGCACGCGCTTCACCCCAATCTCCCGGCTTGGCAGCCTCGTGCTCCAGACCGGCGACAAAGTAGCCAGACCCTACTGACACCCACGCCGCAGTGCCAACTGGAAAAGAACAACACTGGCCCGAATCGGTGCATCTGGTTGTTGTCGGTGTTCTGTCGCCCCGTGAGGGCACCG
>CAYPUR010000050.1:0-12835 GCA_964413865.1 uncultured Verrucomicrobiota bacterium | reverse complement strand
GCCGGTGTAGGCCGCGTGCCCCCACGCGGCGCGAATGATGACATCCGGAACAGCACAGCGCCGGGTCGGGGGACCCGGCCTGCAATGCGGGCTACGGCTGACTGGTCGCCCTGAAAAAGAGGCGCAATTCGCTCGGATTCCCCTGCGAATCGGCAACCGGGGTTCAAAGCCGGGCATCGCTATTAGTTGTGCGGCAAACAACACTCTCCCACATGATCTTGTGGTTTTCGACTTTACACCCGGCATCCTTTTCCGTTATTTGGTCCACCGATGTACCTGAAGACACTGTCTGCCTTCGGATTTAAGTCGTTTGCCGAGAAGACGACTCTGGCTTTTCAGCCCGGACTCACCGCGATTGTGGGCCCAAACGGCTGCGGTAAGTCCAACATTGCGGATGCCATTCGCTGGGTTTTGGGTGAGCAGTCGGCCAAGGCCCTGCGCGGCGGGGAGATGACCGATGTGATCTTCAACGGCACAGACAACCGCAAACCGCTCGGGTTGGCGGAGGTGTCGCTGACGCTCGGGGGGGTGGATGAGGAGCACTTGAAAGCGGCGGGCGTGGAACTGGCGTACGAGGAGGTGACGGTGACGCGCCGGGTGTTTCGCAATGCCGGAAGCGAGTATTTCATCAACAAGACACCGTGCCGCCTCAAGGACATCCAGCAACTGTTCGCCGGCACGGGCATGGGGCGCGCCAGTTACAGCATCATGGCGCAGGGGAACATCACGCAGATCCTCTCGAGCCGGCCCGAGGATCGCCGTCTGGTCTTCGAGGAAGCGGCTGGCATTACGCGGTTCAAGGCCCAAAAGCGGGAGGCGTTGCGCAAGCTCGAGTGGACGGAGCAGAATCTGCTGCGCGTGGCGGATCTGATCCGCGAGGTGAAACGACAGATCATCTCCCTTCAGCGCCAGGCCGGCAAGGCGCGGCGCTACAAGCTGTACATGGCCGAGTTGCAGCATCTGGACACCCAACTGGCGCGGCATCAATACGACGTGTCGCAACGCGAGATCGAGGAGGGGCGGGAACGCATCGAGGCGCTCCGCGGCGAGATCGAGGCGTGCAGCGGCGAGGTGGTGCGCGGCGAGGATGAGGTGTCGCAGTTGCGCGAGCGGTTGGCCGAACTCGAACATGCCATCTCGTCGAGCCAACAGCGCGGGCTCGAACTGAAGGCCGAGACGGACCGGCACGAGAATCGGATCCAGTACAACGAGGAGCGCCTGGGCGAGTTGGCCGCCCGGAACGAGAAGGCTTTGGCGGACATCGCGGAGGCGGAAGAGCGAAAGCTCGCGGCGGAGCGGGCGTTGGCGGAGACGGTGGAGCGCCTCGAATCGGCGGAGGCGAAGCTGGGGGATGCGCGGTGCCAGCTCGAAGCCAGGCGCGAGGCGCTCAAGGGGCTCGAGGATGAGGTGCGGCTCGAGCAGGAGGCGATGCGCCAGGCCCAGAGCGATGTCTTCGATGCCGCCCAGCAACTGACCCGCGTGCGCAACGAGATCAACGCCCTCGATCTGCAGAAGCAGGGCAACGTCATCCGCATCGAAAAGCTCTCCGCGGAGAAGATCCAACTCGAAGAGGAGCGCGCCCGGCTCGCCCAGCGCCTCGAAGAGTTCGCGCGCGAATCGGAAGCCGAACAGGCCGCGCTCCAGACACGCCGATCGAGCTGCCAGGAGCGCCAGGAACGCCTGCGAACGGTGCAGCGCGAGATCGGGCAGGCGGGGCTCGAACTGGACCAATTGCAGCGCCGGCAGGCCGAGATCCATTCGCGCTTGAACGTCCTCCAACAGCTCGAATCCAGCCGCGAGGGCTTTGGCGCAGGCGCCCTCGCCGCGTTGAAGGACACCCAGCAGGTGCTCGGCTCTCTGGCCGACCGCATCCGCGTCCCCGACGAATACGTCCCGGCTATCGAAGCCGCCTTGGGATCCCAGTTGCAGATCGTGCTGACGCACCCGCCGGACGCCGCGCGGCAGATCCTGGCCGACTTGAGCGCCCATCAGAAAGGACGCGCCAGCATCGCGTCGCTCGATCTTGCGACCGCCCGGCGCCAGGCGCCGCGCGACCCCTCGAACGCGTCCGTTGCCCCGGAGGCTTCTCCAGAGACACCCGCGTGGCCTGGACCGGAGGACCCGCTCGAAACGCTCGGATGCGTTGCCGCGCTCGGCGTGGTGGAAGGCGATGCGGCGGTGCTCCCGCTGGTCGAAAGCCTTCTCGGACGGACCCAGGTCGCTCCCGATCTCGAGGCCGCGACGGCCGCCTGGCGCGCCTGCGGAGGCCGCTTTGATTTCGTCACCCGCGCCGGCGATCTGCTCAATCGGCACGGGGTCTTCACAGGCGGTTCAAGCAACAGCTCGAGCAAAGGCCCGTCCTCGATCCTGGGTCGCAAGAATCAGATTGCCGAACTCGAACGGTCGCTGGCGGAGATCCACGACCGCGTGAACGACGCAAGCCGCCGCAAGAGGACGCTGCTGAGCGAGCAGACCGCGTTGCAGGCGAGCCTGCAGCAAGAGCAGTCGGAATTGCAGGCCCAGGAGGTCGCCATCGCCACGCGCCAGGGCGAGTTCAAGGCCCTGCAAAACGCCCAGCGCGTGCTCGAACAGAAGGTCGACACTGTCGTCTTCGAGATCCAAACCCTGGCCGGCCAGGAGCGCGAAGGCAGCGAACGCCGCGCCAGCCTCTCCGCGCAGGTGGGCGAACTTGAGACGCGCGACGACGAAGCGCAGCGCCGGTTGACCGAACTCACGGGCGGACTCGAGGACCTCCGCGCCCGGCGCGACCAGCTCAATGCCGCCGTCACCGAGGCGAAGGTGGCGGTCGCCACCGAGGAGCAGCTCGGCGCCTCGTTCCGCCAGCAGCAGGGCCCGCTCGAACAACGGATCCGCGAGCTCGCGCACCTGGTCGAACAGCGGCGGCAGGAAATCGCCCAGGTGCTCGACCGCCGCGGCCAGGCCCAGATGGAAATCGAGGACTCGCGCGGACGCATCGGCGCGGTCCAGCATGAGCGGGACCAGTTGGGCCTGCGAACAGCCGACTTGCTGGCCCAGCGCGACGCCCAGGCCGGCGCCATCGCCACGCGCGAGGAGGCCCTGCGCAACAGCCGCCGCCGCCTCACCGAGCAGCAGGAACTGCGCAGCGCGGCCGAGGTCGGCCTGGCCCAGAAAGAGATGGCCCTGCGCAACATCGTCGAGCGCATCCAGCAGCGGTACCAGATCAACCTCGCCGACGTCCGCAGCGAGTGCATCACCATCACCTATGCCGCCGAAGGGCCCGCCCGGGTCGAGACCTTGACCCCTGAGCAAATGGCGGCCGCGGGCGTCTCGACGGACTGGAACGCCGTGGCCGATCAGGTCGCCGCGCTCCAGGCGAAGATCGACGAGATGGGGCCGGTGAATCTGGTTGCGATCGAGGAGTACGAGGAGACCGAGCAGCGCCATCAATTCCTGAGTTCGCAGCACGACGACCTGGTCAAGGCCAAGGAACAGCTCATCGAGGTCATCAACCGCGTCAACACGCAGACCCGCCAGATGTTCACGGAAACCTTCCACAACATCCGCGATAACTTCCGCTCGATCTTTGTCGAGATCTTCGGAGGCGGCGCGGCGGACCTGAACCTGGTGGACGAGGGGGACGTTCTCGAGAGCGGGATCGAGATCATGGCGCGTCCGCCAGGCAAACAGTTGCGGAGCATCTCGCTGCTCTCAGGCGGCGAACAGACCATGACGGCCGTGGCGCTGCTCTTCGCCATCTACCAGGTCAGACCAAGCCCGTTCTGCGTCCTGGACGAACTGGACGCGCCGCTGGACGAATCGAACATCAACCGTTTCATCCGGGTGCTCCAGCGCTTTCTGGCCCACTCCCAGTTCATCGTGATCACCCACAACAAGCGCACCATTGGCATGGCCGATGTCCTCTACGGCATCACCATGCAGGAACAGGGCGTCAGCAAGATCGTCAGCGTCAAATTCCACAAGACCGACACGCCCATGACCGACCGCGCCGCCGCCTCGATCGAAACCCCCATCAATGGCCCGTCGATCGGCATCGACGAAGACCGCGAGAGTGGACGCGAGGAAACGCTCGAATTGACGGTCGCCGAGTAGCAGAAGCGCACCCACTTGCACCGACGCATGACCGGACCCGCCCTGACTGCAATCCTGCTTGCGGGCTGCGTCCTTGCCCAGGCCTGCGCCGCCACCCTCGGCCACGCCGCCGGATCCCGCGGCGCCGTGGCAACCGGCGCGTGCGAGGCCACGGAAGCAGCCTTGAAAACCATGCAGCGCGGCGGCAAGGCCGTCCCCGAGGTGCGCCTCGAACTCGAGCGGCGCGGACACGCCGTCGTCGAGACCCGATCGCTGTCGGCAACCCAGGCCGTCGCAGCCGAACCCGACGCCGGCGGCCTGGTCGCGGTCTCCGATCCCCGATCCGGAGGCCGCGCGGGAGCGTGGTAGACGCCGGTCCCCGAGCAACTGCCGCGCACCGGCGCACCGGCCTCGTGCCAATTCGGCTTGGCAGAGGATCAGGGTGAGTTGACAATACCGCGCGATGCACACACCACAGGCACTGGCGCGACTCTGGATCCTCGCCGGCATGACCGCGATTGCGCAGGTTGCACCCGGACCCGCCGCGCCCAGGTCCGCCGAAAGCACCCCTCCCCTGCTCGCTCACTGGCGCCTGGACGAAACAAGCGGCGGTGTCTGCGTCGATGACAGCGCCAAGGGACATACGATCCGGATCGAACTCGGCGCCAACGCCGCCTGCGCGCGCGTCCCGGGCCTCTTCGACGGCGCCGTGCGCCTTTCCGGGCAGCATCGCCTGCGGGTCGCGGGCGGGTTCGAGGTCGGCCATATCCGCCAGATCACGCTCAGCGCATGGGTCAGACCGGCCGCATTCGAGCGCTACAACGAGATCTTCCGCAAGGAGGATGGGGACAACCGGATCCTGTTCTCGTTTCAGGAACACGGCCATGTCTTGTCCCTGGGCCTCAACGCGGGGGGATATGTCGAGTGCGACGGATCCATCGATCCCGAGCGCGTCCTCGACGGGCGCTGGCATCACTGCGCAGCGACGTTCGACGGCCGCTCGATGCGCGTCTACCTCGACGGGCAGGAGATCCGCGCCCTCGATCGCCCCGGCACGCTGACCGCCGGCGGGCCGGCTGCGGCGTGCCTCGCCTCGATGGACGGCTCCGAGTGTTTCCAGGGCGGTCTGGACGACGTGCGCATCTATGGGGAGGCCCTGCCGTCCGCCGGGATCCAGGCGCTGTTTCAGAGCGGGCTCCCGGCGCTCGAACGGCTCGCCCGCCAACTCGAAGAGCGGTTGGCCGGCCTTTTTGCCCCACGCGCGTCGTTCGCGGAGACCATCGCCGCCACCCGCGCGCGGCTTGCCAGCCTCGACTCCAATCTCGATGACGAAACCGCAAGGGCGCTTGTGCGGCGGATCAACGAACGCCACCCGGAGGAGGCGTCCGAGTTCAACCGCCTGCGGATCATGAGCGTGGCGGATCTTCTGCGGACTCGAGATGGAGGCTCGCTGTCCCGCGCCGGCGCGCGGTTGATCGAGTTGCTGACCGAATACAAGCCGTTGACTGAGCAACAATGGCGCCGCCAAACACCCGACGCCTTGGGCGCCTGGAAAGAGATCGAGGTGATCGAACGAAGATTGGCGGACCTCGACGCCCAGGGGGACGCGGCGCTGCTCTCTCCGGCCTGGATCGATCTGTTCATCGAGGCCGGGCGCCGCATCCAGTTCCGTCCCGAGGTGCAGGAGGCCGTTGCCCCGTACGTACGCCCTGCCACGCCCGAAACCCGCTCTCTGACGGAGGCGGAGGCGCGCGCCGCCCTCGAACGCGACTGGCTGCACCAGGTCGATCAGGAGCCCACTCGGGAACGCATCCTGCGGGAAATCGACTGGACCCGCCGGCTCGCCAGACGCATCGGGACCATTGCCGGGCCGGCGCTCGGTGAATTGTCCGATCTCGAAGGCCGGGCCAAGGCGCTGACGGCCCCCGATCGCGCCCTCTACTTCGCCGTCCGCGAGCTCAAGCGGCGCATCATGTTCAGCAACCCGGTCGTTGACTTTGACAGCGTTCTTTTCGTCGACATGCCCTTCCCCCAGGGAAGCGAATGGCAGCATGAGACGCGGCATCGTCTCGGGTACATGGCGGTTCCGGGCGGGCGCTTGATGGTGCTCGAAGGCCTCGGGCCCGCGGGCCGGCTGCGACAGCTCATGCCGCAGGCGCCTCTGCACGGGGCGTTTTGGCGTCCGGATCTCTCCTGGGACGCCAGCCGGGTGCTGTTCTGCTTCAAGCCGCACAACGAAAAATCGTTTCACGTGTACGAAATCGGCATCGACGGCTCCGGGCTGCGCCAGATCACGGACGGGCTGTATGATGACCTGGACCCGATCTATCTCGCCGACGATCGGCGCATCGTGTTCACGACGACGCGCGGTCACACCTATGTCCGCTGCATGCCGCCCACCAGCGCGTTCGTCCTGGCACGCTGCGATCTGGACGGCGGGGCCATGTACCTGATCTCGGCCAACAACGAACCCGACTATCTCCCGTCGATGCTCGAGGATGGCCGGCTCGTCTACACCCGCTGGGAATACACCGACAAGCCCCTCTGGCGCGCCCAGAAGCTCTGGACCGTCCATCCCGACGGCACGCAGGCGAGCACGCTGTGGGGCAATCAAAGCGTCTGGCCGGACCTCGTCAAAGACGCGCGCGTCATTCCCGGCAGCGCGCGTGTCATGTTCACCGGCAGCGCACATCACGACTGGTTCGCCGGCTCGATCGGCATCGTCGACCCGAATGCCGGACTGAATTTCCCGGCTGGCCTCACCAAAGTCACAGCGGATGTCCCCTGGCCGGAATGCGGCAACGGACCCGTCGACCCGATCGAGTCGCCAGACTACCACCCGGCCGGCAAGTACGCCGCTTACTACGCGCCCTTCCCGCTCGGCGAACGCGACTTCATCGTGTCCGCCAACCGCGCCGGCAAGTTCGTGCTCTACCTGATGGACGTCGACGGCAATCGCGAGCTGATCCACGAGGGAACGCATCACGTCCTCCACGCCCTCCCACTCAAGCCCAGGCCCCGCCCGCCGGTCCTCGACGACGCGGTGGCGTGGCCGGTCGCCGGCCCAGGCCCGCGCACCCAGCAGCCGGGCGTGCTCTATAGCCGCGACGTGTTCCAGGGCGCGCCGGACGAACTGCGGGGCAAGGTCAAGTTCCTGCGCGTGCTCAGCATCGACCACAAGACATACACCTATTGGCACAAGCGCCCCTACATCTCGACCGGCCCCGTGGTGTCGGGCGTCCAGTCCGATGGCGTCAAACGCGTCCTGGGCACCGTTCCCGTCGAAGAGGACGGCGCCGTGATGTTCGAGGCCCCCTCGGGCATCCCCCTGCACTTCCAGCTCCTGGATGCCGACCAGCGGGCGTTGCATACCATGCGCAGCTTCGCCAACCTCATGCCCGGCGAAAGCCGCGGCTGCCTCGGCTGCCACGAACGACACAGCCGCGCCCCGTCCGCCACAACCGCCACGCGCCGACCGCCCAGGCTCCAAACGATCACCCCGCCGCCCTGGACCGACACTACCGTCAGCTACGCGCGCTATGTCCGGCCCGTTCTGGACCGCTATTGCATCGAGTGCCACGCAGGCGGCGGCGAGGGGCGAAAGAGCCTCGACCTGAGCCCGCGTCCGGGCTTCCTGGACTTTGACGAACCGTATTGGATCCTCACCGGGCGCCCGAGCTGGGGCGCGCCCTACAACCCGCCCCAGCCGGCCCCGCCCGGATGGGGCATCGCCGACATGTTGATGGTCGAGGCCTTTGGCACGACCGACCCCGAAGGATACCGCACGCCCGCACCGATGTCCGGGCTCTCGAGCCGAAGCCGGCTCATCGATCTGGCCTCCAACGGCCAACACAACGGCGTCCAGGTCGATCCCGTCAGCCTGCTGCGCCTGATCGTCTGGGTCGATGCCATCTGCCCCTACCGCGGCGATGAGGAAATCCGTCAGATCCCCGATCCCGAGTTCCAGGGCGTCGATTGGCTGGCCGTGCGTCCAAGGATCCAGACCGCCCCGCACATCGCGCGGCCCGGTCCGGTGAATTGAGCGGTCGGACCCGCTATTAGGATTGCTCTGGAGCAGGACACCGGTAGCATCCGGCGCCGTGCAAGACCGCAGCCGATTGTTGCTCCGCGTGGCGATGCTGTGCCTGTTGCTCTCGGGCATGGCGGGTCTCGTTTACGAGATTGTCTGGACCCGGTACCTCGCTCTCTTCCTGGGCCACACCAGCTATGCCGTCATTGCCGTTCTCGTGGCCTTTATGGGCGGCCTGGCCCTGGGCAACCTCTGGATCGGCGTCTGGGCGGACCGCACCCGGCGTCCGCTCGCCAGCTACGCCTGGCTCGAAATTGCGATCGGCGTGTACGCCCTGATCTTCCCAATCTACTACCAGCTCTGTTACAGCGGTTTCCTCGGCCTGGCCCGTTCGCTCGATCCGGGCTCGTCCGGACTTCTGGCGCTGAAGTTTCTCTTCAGCCTGCTGGCCATTCTCATCCCAACCGTGCTGATGGGGGGAACGCTGCCTCTGCTGACTCGGCTCTTGACGCGCTCCCTGGGCGAGATGCGCGAGAAGGTCGCCGCCCTCTACTTCATCAACAGCGCAGGCGGCGTCGTCGGCATCTGGCTGGCCGATTTCTGGTTGATCGGAGCGATCGGCCTCCCGGCAACGGTCATGGTCGGCGCCGTCCTCAACCTCGCCGTCGGCGGCCTTGCCCTGTTCGTCAGCAGCTACATCAAGGAGGGGCAAGCCGACCAAGCCGAGGCCACGACTCGTGTCGCCGACGCGCCAAGACCGGAGGCAGAACCGGAAAGCTACGGGCCCGCGGAGCTGCGCCTTGCGATCCTGGGCATCGGTCTTTCGGGCTTCGTCGCGATGCTGTATCAGGTGGCCTGGACACGCCTGCTGGCCCTGGCCATGGGTTCGAGCACGCATGCCTTTTCCCTCATGCTCATCACCTTCATCACCGGGCTGACCGTGGGGGCGTGGATTGTGTATCGCTGGCGGTCGCTGCGGCGTTCCCTGGCGGCGTTCGCCTGGGCCGAGCTGGCGCTGGCTCTCACAGTCGGCCTCTCCCTGTTCTTCTACGAATTCCTCCCCTATTGGTTTGGCCGCCTTGCCGACCTGCTGGCCCGGCGGCCCGAGGCCTACAGCCTCTACCACGGTCTGCAGGGACTGCTCTGTTTCGCCGTCATGTTCGTGCCGACGGTCTGTCTGGGCATGACTCTGCCCCTGGTCACACGCGCCGCCACACCCTCGCTCGAACGCGCCGGGCGCACCGTCGGACGCGTCTTTGCGGTCAACACGGTCGGGACCGTTCTGGGCGCGGCCCTGACCGGGCTGCTGTTGATGCCGCGTCTGGGCCTGGCTGGCACGTTCGTGCTCGGGGTGGCTGTGAACCTGCTGATCGGGCTGGTCATTCTTGTCCGAGTCGAACGCGGCGCAAAACGCCTAATGGCGATCGGGGCGTCCGGCCTCTTCCTCGTATTGCTGGCCGCCTCCACGGCGTTCCTGGCCCACTATTGGCAGAACGCGCTCACGCTTGGTGTGTTCCGGCCCCGCGGGCTCGCCACCAACTGGCGCGATTACCACAGAGGCCTCCAGGAGGGGAAACCGCTGTTCTATCGCGACGGCGCCGGCGCCACCGTCAGCGTCCATACGGGTGCGAACCCGGAGACGGACTTGTTCCTCAAGGTCAACGCCAAGACCGACGCCAGCACGCTCGGGGACATGACGACCCAACTGCTGGCGGGGCACCTGCCGCTTCTGCTCCACCCCGAATCAACGAATGTGCTCGTGATCGGGTTGGGCAGCGGCGTGACGGCGGGGGCGATCACCGCCCATTCGAGCGTCCAGACCATCGATGTGGTCGAGATCTCGCCCGAAGTGGTCGAGGCCTCGAGGCTGTTCAACGCGTACAACCGCGATGTCCTCCGCGACCCGCGCGTGCGCCTGGTCATCGACGACGCCAAATCCTACCTCCTGCTCAATCAGGGACGCTACCAAACGATCATCAGCGAGCCGTCCAACCCATGGATGGCGGGCGTGGCAGGCGTGTTCACACTCGAATTCTACGAGGAGTGCCGCGCCCACCTCGACCCCGGCGGCGTCATGGTCCAGTGGGTCCAACTCTACGAATTCAGCGATGCCGGACTCGATACCGTCGTCGCCACGTTCAGCCAGGTCTTCCCCCATGTCAGCATCTGGCACACCGACGCCGCGGACATCCTGCTCATCGGCACCGTGGAACCGCGCTCCAGCGACCTGGCCGCCTTCGCGGCCCGGCTCGAAGAACCCGCGGTGAAGGCCGATCTCGAACGCATCAAACTCACCAACCTCCCACTGTTGCTCTCGCACGAGCTGATTTCATCCGCCCACGGCGCCCTGCTCCCGCCAATCGAAACACGCATCCACAGCGACTACTACCCGACGCTCGAATACCTGGCCCAACGCGATTTCTTCGTCCGCCAGGGCGCAAGCCGGTTTCGGCAGATCGACGAGAGTTTCTCGCGCCGCCCGACCACGCTGCTGGGCGACTACCTCCGCGCCAATGCGCTCACGTGGGCGGACTTCGAGGCCTTCGCCCAGACCTATCTCGAAAGCGGCAAACCGTTCCTGGATATCATCACGTCCGTCCTGCTCCGCTGGCAACAGCAGTTCCCCGAGGCCTGGGAACCGCTCGAAGTCGCCTCCCGCTTCGTGTTCGTCAACGCCCCGGGCGAATTGGATGTCCTCCGGCTCGCCCCCCGCCGGGATGGGCTCATCGACAGGGCCCGCGTGAAGCCCGACCTTCTGCGGCAGTACGGTCTGGCTCTGATGCGCACCTACAACGAACAGCGCTCCGCGTTCTACGGCCCGCCGACGGAGGAACTGACCGCCATCCTCGACCGCCTCATCGAGCTCGATCCCGACAACCAGCGCGTCTACCAGGTCTACCTGGCGGAGCTGGCCTGGGACCGCGGCGATGACGACCTCTGCCTCGATTACGGACGCCGCGCCCTGACGTCCGATCTGCCCCGCGGCTCGGCGAAGTTCAAGCTCGACCCTGTGGCGCCTCTGCGCGCCGTGGCCCGCCTGGCCGATGTCATGCGCCGCCGCGGCGAACTCGCCCAGGCGGCGGAACTCTGCGAGACCGCGGTGCGCGGAGGCTATCTCACGGACAGCGCCCGGGCTGGCGCATTGGTTTTTGAAGTGACGCAACGCCGCGTCCAGGCCGAGCTGAACCAACTGGCGGCTCGCCCCGCCCCCTAACCTGCATTTCTCACCACTTTTTCCACCGCGAAGCTGGAGATCTCAAGAGAAGCAAGCATGCAGGTTAGCCCGGATTTCGTTGTCATCTTCCCGGTCGTGAGGAATTCGGGCTAGCCCGCTCCGGCGTGCACACGGCTGTTTGTTGTGTTTGGCTTGATCCACCATCGCCGGCGTGACCGCATGCGCCCCTGGAGTGCGGACGCCACCCGCGCGCCGCGGGCGGCGCGCGCGGCCTTCGCCGCGCTCTGCCTCCGCATTCTGCTCGGATGCGCCAGCTCCGCTGAAGCGCCGCGCGAATCCGATTGGCGCGTCTACAAGGCCGCCGATGGGCTCACGGAGTCGATCACCACAGCGATCACCGTGACGCCCCGCGGCAATCTCTGGGTCAAGCATGGCGAAGTGGACGCCGTGAGCTTCCTCGATGGCTATGCCATCCGCCATATCCCCGCCCCCGGCGAACGCAACTACCGCATCTATGAAAGCCGCGCCGGGCGAATCTGGTCGGTCTATGCCGACGGCCTGATGGAATTCGCCAACGACGAGTGGATCCGGCATCCGATCCCAGAGATCCGGATCGAAGGAGAAGCCAACCTGGCCCGCTCTCTTCGCCAAGTCCCGCTCCTGCCCGCTGAACAGGATCGTGTCCTCATCCTCCTGCCCGATCGCCTGGCCGAGTATCGGGCCACGGCCCGCGAGCTGCAGGTCCTGCGCTGGGCCCGCGACACCCGCCTGGGCCGGTTCATTGACATGCTGCCCACCCAGGACGGCGCGGTCTGGATCACCGGCAAAGCCGGCGCCGCGAGACTGCCGGGGCCGCTCCGCCAACTCCGCGCCCAGACCCCCTGGGCCGAGCACCTCCTCCCTCCGGCATGGCCCATCCGCGATGTCCAGCGCCCGTTCGAAGACGATGCCGGCGGCATCACGGCCCTGGGCGAATCCACAGCCCTGGCCCGGCGCGTCCTGGTGCATTTCGACGGCACGAACTGGCTGTGGCGGTCGTTCCCTGAAGGAAGCCTCCGCCACGCCTGGCGCGATCTCGAGCCCGGACGCTTCTGGGGCCTGACCATCAACGCCCTGGTCCGACTCAGCGTGGACACCGACGCCATCGACCGGATCGGTCTCCCGCCCAACCAGTACTACGACGCCGCCGTCCAGCCCCGAGGCGTGTTCTGGCTCGCCACCCTTGATGGTCTGATGCGCTATGCCCCGCCCGCATGGCGCGTCCCTCCCGGCGCCGCCGCGTTCGATTCGATCGTCCACGCCGGCATCGAAGACAACCAGGGGCGCCTCTGGTTCACCACAGACTCGGGTCTGCTCGTCAACCGCGATGGCCAATGGCAGCAGCACGCCTGGCCCGAGGGCTTCGAACCCCTGTTCCGCGCACGTGACGGCCTCTTCCTGGTCGGTGACAATCAGATCGCCATCGGCGTGGCCGAGCAACTCTGGATCTTCACGCCCGACACGGGCGCGATGAAGCCCATCGAGCATCCGTCCGGACGCCGCATCCGCAAGGTCCTGCG
>CAYPUR010000049.1:23177-23850 GCA_964413865.1 uncultured Verrucomicrobiota bacterium | reverse complement strand
CCTGCATTTGCCAGCCACCAGGTGCCAGCAGCGCGACCGGTCCGGACATCGCTGCCGGTGCGAACAGCCCAAACATAGATCCCCCTCCCCAACCAACCAAACCTGCATGCAGACAATATCCGGACGTTCCACCGCACGGCGCAGGAACTTCTGCAGCACCCGCTCGACCGACTGCTCGTGCGCAATGTCCAAAAGCAGTTGCGCGGCAACATTCGGATCGAAGCGGCGATCACTCGTGGTTTCCATCGTCAGCCAACCCTGCCCCACCCCCCCACAACGAGTCCAATCAAAAAGGACGAATTCTCGCACGGTCGATATTTCGAACACTCGATCAGTGTGGGCGGGAGGGGCCGGTATTGGCGGCCCAAGACAACCGTGGAGGTGCTTGTGAGGGGAGATCAGCCCTCATCTCGTCCCTGTTCCCGTCCCTTCTCTTGTCCGTTCGAGGTTCGATTTTTCGAATGCTTCTCCCCATCCATGACAGTGTCACTATCCATCTTTCACATTGATCACAAGCATGTTACGAATAGCACACCGCACTGGCACAAACCATGCTTTATGGCGTTGTCCGCAGAGACGCATACAGGACAATGGACGAGAAGCGAAACACGCCCCTGATTGTTGAGGTCGACGAATCGACATTCGATTCGGAGGTGTTCCATTCCGCACAGCC
>CAYPUR010000049.1:20884-23167 GCA_964413865.1 uncultured Verrucomicrobiota bacterium | reverse complement strand
GCCCGTGTCATATTCTGGAATCGACGCTCGATGAAGTCGCGGCGGCCTGCGCCGGGAGTGTGAAGTTGGTCAAGGTGAACGCCGACGATAATCCCGACCTGAGCATCTGCTACGAGGTCGAGTCGATTCCGACACTTCTCTTTTTTATCGAGGGGCGCCTGGCCGCCAAGGTCGTGGGCACGGTCAGCAAGGAGGCCATTCTGGCCAGGTTGCGCGCCGTCCTCGACCGCGGTGAGGCCACCTCCCCGGCTTTGCAAGCAACCCAAGACAATGAACCCCGAAATGAGTAGACTGGCAACGCGAGAGGCAAATTCCCTGGCCAAGGAGTCGGAAGACGGACGGAAGGCCCGGCCCCCCCTGGTCGGCAAGCCTCACGCGACGTCTCTGAGTCGGACGGCGCTTCTGGGACTTTTAGGGTGCGGGGTGTTCCTCGCGGGCTGCGGTCGGCCGCCACAGGCGCGTCCGCCCGCCGGCATGCCCGAAGTGGCCGTCGTCACGGTGACCAACCAGCCGATTGTGCTGACCACCGAAATGCCCGGTCTCACCTCGCCCTTTCTCATCGCGGACGTCCGTCCGCAGGTCAACGGCCTGATCCTGAAACGCCTGTTTACCGAAGGATCCGATGTCAAGCAGGGCCAGCAACTTTATCAGATCGATCCCGCCCCCTTCCAGGCGGCGCTCGACAATGCGAAGGCGGCCCTCGGCCGGGCGGAAGCCACCCTGCCCGCGCTGCGGTCGCGGGTGGACCGCTTCAAGCAAGCCCTGGCGGACAAGGCGGTCAGCCAGCAGGACTTCGATGACGCCGACTCCGCGCTGAAACAGGGCGAGGCGGACGCGGCTTACTGGAGAGCGTCGGTGGAGAGCGCGCGCATCAACCTCGAGTACGCGAGGGTCGTGTCCCCCATCTCGGGCCGGATTGGGAAATCGTCAATCACCGACGGCGCGATCGTGACGGCTTACCAGCCGAGTCCCCTGGCCACGATCCAGCAGTTGGATCCGATCTACGTGGACGTGTCGCAGTCGGCGACCGAGTTTCTTCGTTTGCAGCGCCGCCTCGATGCGGGCCTCCTGAGCCAAAGCGGAACCAACTTCAACAAGGTGGAGCTCTATCTGGCCGACGGCACCAAGTACTCGGAGGAAGGGGCGATGCAGTTCCGCGACGTCTCGGTCGATCCCACGACCGGCTCTGTGATCCTGCGGATGGTCTTCCCGAATCCCACATCCGTCCTTCTCCCCGGCATGTTCGTCCGCGCGGTGGTCAAAGAGGGCGAGAATGAGCGGGCGATTCTCGTGCCGCAGCAGGCCGTCTCGCGGGATCCTCGAGGAAACCCGCTGGTCATGGTCGTGAACAGCCAGGGCCAGGTAGAACAGCGACAGATCGGCCTGGAACGGGAACTGGGCGATCAATGGCTGGTCTCGTCGAACCTGGCGGTCGGCGACCGGGTGATCGTGGAGGGCAAGCAGAAAGTGCGTCCGGGGATGCCGGCCAATGCGGTGCCGTTCGGCCCGAGTGCGAAACCGGCTGCCGGACCGCCCCCGAGTTCCGCCCAAGCCCCCTCGACGAAGGCCCAACAGGCCCCGGAATCGAAGTAAGGGAGTCGCGCCATGCTATCGAGATTCTTTCTGGATCGACCCGTCTTCGCGTGGGTCATCGCCATTGTGATGATGGTGCTGGGCGGGCTGGCGATTCACAACCTGCCCATCTCCCAATACCCGCCCATCGCGCCGCCGTCCATCGCCATTGACGCATTCTATCCGGGCGCGTCGGCGGAGACTGTCGAGAACAGCGTCACTCAGATCATCGAGCAGAAGATGACGGGCTTTGACGACATGCTGTATCTGTCCGGCACGAGCGATTCGGCGGGCGGCTCCCGCATCGAGTTGACCTTCAGGCCGGGCACCGACCCCGATCTGGCATGGGCCAAGGTCCAGAACAAGCTCCAGCTTGCCATGACCAGCCTCCCCGAGGTGGTGCAGCGCTCCGGCGTCATGGTCAGCAAGTCCACCCGCAATTACCTCATCATCGTCGGCCTGGTCTCCAAGGATGGCAGCATGGACGGCACCGACCTGCGGGACTATGCCGCATCCAACCTCGAGAAGATCCTGGCGCGCGTGCCGGGCGTGGGCGAGGTGACAACGTTCGGTTCGCAGTATGCGATGCGCGTCTGGCTCAACCCCGACCGGCTCACCGACTACCACCTGACCGTCGAGGACGTGATTGCGGCGCTGAGAACCTACAACGTCGAGGTGTCCGCCGGGCAGTTCGGCGGGGCGCCGGCGGCC
>CAYPUR010000049.1:14139-20874 GCA_964413865.1 uncultured Verrucomicrobiota bacterium | reverse complement strand
ATGTCTCGCTACTCGTGCACACCCTGCTCCGCCCGCCCGACGAGTCCGCGGCCATTCCCCTGCGCACGAATCCGGACGGCTCGGTGGTGCGCGTTCGGGACGTGGGTCGGACCGAGTTGGGGACGGAATTCTACGATGTCGAGGTGTTCAACAACGGGCGTCCTTCGGCGGGCCTGGCCATCCGCCAGGCGCCCGGGGCCAACGCGCTCGATACGGCCGACGCCATCAAGGCGCGACTGGCCGAGCTGAGCGCCTTCTTCCCCACCGGGCTCGAGGTTGTCTATCCTTACGACACGACGCCGTTCGTGAAAGTGGCCATCAACGAGGTGGTCAAGACGCTTTTCGAGGCGGTGTTGCTCGTGTTCCTGGTGATGTGGCTGTTCATGGGGAACATTCGCGCCACGCTGATCCCCACCATTGCGGTGCCCGTGGTGCTTCTGGGCACGTTCGCCGTGTTGGGGGCGTTTGGATTCTCCATCAACATGCTCACCATGTTCGCCATGGTCCTGGCCATCGGGTTGCTGGTCGACGATGCCATCGTGGTCGTCGAAAACGTCGAGCGCATCATGACCGAGGAGGGGCTTCCACCCCGCGAAGCGACGGCCAAATCCATGGACCAGATCACGCCCGCGCTGATCGGCATCGGCCTGGTGCTCGCCGCGGTCTTCGGGCCCATGGCGTTTTTTGGCGGCTCGACCGGCGTCATTTACCGGCAGTTCTCGGTCACCATCGCCTCGGCCATGCTGCTCTCGGTGTTGGTGGCCTTGATTCTGACACCGGTCCTGTGCGCCACCATGCTCAAACCCGTGCCCAAAGGACACGAGCCCTCCGAAAACGCGGTCTGGTTCCTGCGCCCGTTCCTGCTCTGGTTCGACCGCCTCTTCTTCGCCGTCCGGACCGCTTCGGTCAGCCTGGTCGGCCATGCGCTGGCCCGCCGATTGCGCTACGTCGCGGTGTTTCTCCTGATTGTGGCGGGACTGGGTTTTCTCTTCATGCGGATGCCCACCGCGTTCCTGCCCGATGAGGATCAGGGCATTCTGATGTGCCAGGTCATGCTCCCGATCGGCAGCACGCTCGAACAGACCCAGGTCATCGCCGATGATGTCCGACGCCACTTCATGGAGACCGAAAAGGAGGCGGTCGAGTCGTGCATGACCATCGCGGGAATGGGCTTCGCAGGCCGCGCCCAGAACAACGGCATGGTCTTCGTCAAGCTCAAGGACTGGGACCTGCGCGATCGTCCGGATCTGCGCCTCAAGGCAGTCGCCGGCCGCGCCATGATGGGCTTCTCCCACATCCGCAACGCGATGGTGTTCGCCTTCGCGCCGCCGCCCGTCGTCGAGTTGGGCGCGGCCCGCGGCGTCGACTTCCAGTTGATTGACGCCGGCGGCATCGGGCATGCCGCGTTCATGGAGGCGCGCAACCAGTTCCTCGGCATGGCCATGCAAGACCCGCACCTGGCCAATGTCCGGCCCAACGGCATGGAGGATGTGCCGCAATTCCGCGTGGACGTCGATTGGGAAAAGGCGGGAATGCTGGGCGTGCCTCTGAGCTCGATCCACAGCACACTCGCGGCAGCCTTCGGCAGCGCCTACGTCAACAACTTCGTCCAGGGCGGACGCGTCAAGCGCGTGTACGTCCAGGCCGACGCCCCCTACCGCCGGCTCCCGAGCGACCTGAACAAGATCTACGTGCGCAACGCCACCGGCCAGATGGTCCCCTTCGCCTCCTTCGCCTCGACGCGTTGGGACTCGGGATCGCCCCGCCTGGAACGATTCAACGGGTTTCCCAGCCTGAATATTCAGGGCGAGCCGGTGGCGGGCCGCAGCACCGGTGAAGCGATGAGCGCCTTCGAGGCCATCGTCTCGCGGCTGCCCTCCGGCGTCGCTTTTGACTACACGGGCGCCTCGTATCAGGAACGCATGGCCAGCGCCCAAAGCGCGCCGCTCTATGCCTTTTCCATCCTGGTCATCTTCCTTTGCATGGCCGCCCTCTACGAAAGCTGGCCCATCCCCATCTCGATCCTCCTGGTCCTGCCGCTGGGCGCGCTCGGCGGCGTCATCGCCTCCACGCTGCGCGGGCTGCCCAACGACGTCTATTTTCAGATCGGCCTGCTCACCACGCTGGGCCTGACCACCAAGAACGCCATTCTCATTGTCCAGTTCGCCAAGGCGCGCGTCGAGCAAGGCATGGGCCTCATCGATGCAACCCTCGAAGGCACGCGCCTCCGGTTCCGCCCCATCGTCATGACCTCGCTCGCCTTCGGCTTTGGCGTCCTGCCGCTGGCTCTGGCCACCGGCGCCGGCGCCGGCGCCATGAACGCCATCGGCACATCCGTCCTCGGCGGCATGATCACCGGCACCGCCCTCGTGATCCTGTTCGCGCCGCTCTTCTTCGTCCTGATCGAGAAGATGTTCGGCAGGAAGCGCACGGCCAAGACGATCCCTGATCCTACGCCGACCGCGCCGGAGAACCACTGACATGAACCTGAATGCACTCATTCCAGATCGATCGGCCATGGTTCCCCGCAGCGCTTTCGAACAATTCGTGCCAGCCCGCATGTCTCACAGAGTGTTGATTGCCCTCAGGCGCGCCGCGCCGGGCCTTTTGATCGCCCTGGCTGGCTGCACCTTGGCGCCCAAGTACGCCCGCCCGCCCGCCCCGATCCCAACCGACTGGCCCCACGGCGCGGCCTACAGAGACAGCGCGGCCGCGACCGCCGCCACGGAAGTCCGGGACCTGGCGTGGCGAGAGTTCTTCCAGGACCAGAAGCTCCAACAGGTCATCGCGACTGCCCTTGCCAACAACCGCGACTTGCGGCTGGCCACGCTGAATGTCGAGCGGGCACGCGCCATGTACGGCATCCAGCGCGCCGAACTCTATCCCGTGCTCGATGCCGTCGGCAGCGCCAGCAGGGCGCGCCTGCCGGCCGACCTCTCGCCCTCCGGCCGCCGGTACACCAGCGAACGTTACGACGTGAACCTCGGACTCGCCTCCTGGGAGATCGATTTCTTCGGGCGCATCCGCAGCTTCAAGGAGCGCGCGTTGCTCGAATTCATGGCGACCGAACAGGCCCGCCGCAGCGCCCAGATCCTCCTCGTCTCCTCGGTGGTCAACACCTATCTCGCACTCGCAGCCGACCGGGAGAATATCCACCTGTCGCAAACCACCCTCACTGCCCAGCAGAGCGCATACGACCTGGTCAAACGGCGCCATGATCTTGGACTGATCGCCGAACTGGACCTCTACCGTGCGCAAATCCCCCTGGACGTCGCCCGACGCGACGTGGCGATCTACACGCAACAGGCAGCCCAGGACCTGAATGCGCTCAACCTCCTGATCGGCGCACCCGTCCCGGACGACCTTCTGCCAACCGAACTCTCCCAGATCACGCCCCCACAGCGACTCGCGCCCGGCGCGCCCTCGGAAGTGCTCCTCCGACGGCCCGATGTCGTCCAGGCGGAGGACATGCTCCGCGCCGCGTACGCCGACATCGGCGCCGCCCGAGCCACCTTTTTCCCCCGCATCTCACTGACCGCCGCGTTCGGCACGGCCAGCAGCGAACTCTCCGGCCTTTTCAAGTCCGGCTCCGGCGCCTGGAGCTACGCGCCGCAAGTCGTGATGCCCATCTTCGACGCGCGCACCTGGTCCGCGCTCAAGGCCAGCAAGGTGCAAAGACAAATGGCCCTCACCCAGTACGAACAAGCGATTCAGGCTGCTTTTCGCGACGTCGCCGACGCGCTCTCGGTCCAGGGCATGATGGACCTTCAACTGGCAGCCCAGGAGTCCCTGGTCGAGGCCCAGGCCCAAACCTATCGCCTGGCCAACTCGCGTTACGAAAAGGGGATTGACAGCTACCTCGGCGTTCTCGACGCCCAACGCTCTCTCTTTTCCTCCCAGCAGGCCCTGGTCTTCCTCCGCCTGGCCCGGCTCGCCAACGAGGTCAGGCTCTACGCCGTCCTCGGCGGCGGCTGGCAGCCCGAATCTGCCCCCTAGAACTCGAGCGGCACGCGCACCACAATCGCGCCCATCACTTCCCCCACTCTGAAATCACGGCGGGGGCTCCGCGGATGCCGGTTGTGGCACTCGACACACGAGGACAGGCTGGCCACGTCGGCGTACACCGCGGTGAAGTAACTGCGGCCGCCAAGCGTTTCCTCGATGGAAAAGCGCTGCCCCGGGTTGCGGGCAACAAACTCGAGTCCGGTTTGCTCCACCTCCGTCTGTGGACCGTGACTCGGGTTGATGGGCCAGAGTGAACGCAGCGCGTACGAAAACTCCGCCCCGCGTTTCTGGATGCTCGTCCCCGCCTCGCGCAACAACTGGGCGTGCGTCGGCAGACAGTCCCGCTCCTTCCACTGCTCCGAGACATCGAGGCGCGCCGTGTCGAACGCGAGCCGCTGCACGACCAGCCGCGCGTAGGCCTCCCGATCCGCCGCGATCACCGCATGGATCGAATCCGCCATCTTCCGCGTGCTGATCGTGGTGATCGTGTGCGTCTTCTGGGTGGTCTGACAAATCGCCGCCAGGGCCACCCCGACCGCCGCGACTGCCCCGACCGCAAGCCTCTTGCGCATGATCTTCATGGACCCTCCAAACAAAACAAACGCGCGTTCAGTCGTTCGATCCATCGACCGGCTCTCGAAGATGCACGACGCGGTCCACCGCCACATCCGTCAATTCCTGTCGTCGCCCGCTCGGCCAGCGGACGCTGACCCGGTCCACCCGCGTCACGCCGCCAAGACCGAAATGCACCCGCGTGTCCCCCTGCATCAGAAAACCGACCGGACAGAGCGCCTCCCCATGCCAGGTCCGATCCCCGGCGCTCACCGTCACCAGGGCGCCAAATCCGTCCCGGTTGCTCCGGGTCCCTTCGAACGAGAGCTTCAGCCAGTGATTCCGGCTCGAGCCACGATTGCGCAGGACAAAGACCCGGTCCGCCAGCGCCGTCGCCACCACGTCCAGGCGCCCGTCGTTGTCGAAATCCGCAACCGCCGCCCCGCGTCCGTTGATCGCCTTCCGGAAAAACGCGCCCCCGCGGACCGAAGCGTCGGAGAACCGTCCTGCGCCGTCATTCTCCAGCAGCAGCGTGTGCGTCCCCTCGAGGGTAAACGCGTCGCCACTCGCGATGAACAGGTCTGCGTCGGTGTCGTTGTCGAAATCGAGGAAGAGGCCGCCCCAGCCGACGTGCTTTTGCGTCAGGCGGCCCAGGCCGGAGGCCCACATCCGGTCGTCGTACCGGCCCTGGGCATTGCGCATGTAGAGCGATCCGTAGCCCAGCCGGGTGATGTACATGTCCATCAGCCCATCGCCATTCGCGTCCGCGAACGCGGCGTTCATCGAGCCCGGGGCCTCCCCGATTGCGTTGAACGCCACACCCGACTCGATTGCGGCGTCCTGGAAGCGGCCGGCGCCGTCATTGAGCCAGAGCGCATTCGGAGTGTCGTCGTTGCTCACGTACAGATCCGTGTCGCCGTCTCTGTCGCAATCGAATGCCGACACCGACATCGCCCTGTGTCCGGGCGCGTGCAGGCCGGACGCCCGGGTCACGTCCTCGAAGGTGCCGTCACCCCGATTCCGGTACAGTACGTTGGCCTCGCCCGGATACGCCAGGGGCCCCGGGTAAGCCCCCGGGTTCTGCTCGGAGACCGTGCTTGGATCGAATGTCAGGTAGTTGGCCACAAACAGATCCAACCGTCCGTCCCGATCGGCATCCAAAAACACCGCCGAAATCCCGGTGCCAGCGTCCGCAACCCCCGCCCGGGCTGTCACATCCTCGAATGTCCCGTCCCCGCAATTCCGATAGAGCGCGTTGGGCCCCACATTCACCACGTACACGTCGGTGTGGCCATCGTTGTCGTAATCGCCCGCCGCGACCGCGCTCGAAAACCCACGGCCCGCCAGACCCGCACGCCCGGCGACATCCTCGAATGTCCCGTCCCCGCGATTCCGAAAGAGGCGGTTCGGCTCACGGCGCGTCCCGAGTTCCTTCGCCGTCACCCCTTCGAGCGGCCCCCAGTTCACCAGGTACAAATCCATCCAGCCATCACGGTCGTAGTCGAGCACCGCACCACCCGACCCGTTCGAGAGGAGAATATTCGCGATCTTGCGGTGACAAAACTGATGGACGAACCGAATTCCGGCGCTGGGACCAATGTCTTCAAAGAGATCGGCCGGCCCTGCGGGAATCTGCGAAGTGGGAAGCCGCGCCTCGCCCACACCCTCCTCATTCGGCGGTGCAGACGCCAGGCACGCCAACGCCATGACCCCTGCAAACATCCCCTGCCCCGCCAACCCACGCAGGATTCTTTGGCAGCGACGCCCCCGGCCGCCCCGGAGCGCGACTCTGCTCGCCCCATGCTCGGGATTCGCCCTCGGTCGTGTGCCTGACAGTGTCTTCACCCTCCCTGGTCTCTGCGGTCGTCCTGAGGCAACAGGGCGTTTTGAGCTATTCGCCCGGGCGCTCGCGCCGGGCGCGCACGTGGTCCGAAACCTGGGCCAGGAGGTTCAAGACAATGCCGATGCTCACCGCGACTGCCATCCCGAGGATGCCGACCAGCCACCCGCTGGCCCCGGGCAGCACGGCAGCGCAGCCCTCCCGATACCGCGCAATCCAGATGATTGCAGCCAACGACCCCAGGATCATCCACGACAAGCCGACCACCTTGAGCGCGCGCGACCAGGAGGTCTCGCCCGGGATGCCCCCTGTTCCCAGCTTCGAGTGGTAAACGCTGT
>CAYPUR010000049.1:0-14129 GCA_964413865.1 uncultured Verrucomicrobiota bacterium | reverse complement strand
CATCCCGATGGCGAACCAGACGATCAACCGTTCCCACGTCGGCCACGGCAGCGAGAACATAAGCACCAGCGCGGATACCGCGCCGCACGGCGCCACCACCCACACCCACGGGGTGCGGAACCGGGGCCGCAACTCGGGGTGTCGCACCCGCAGAATCATGATGCCCACCGAGACGATCACAAAGGCCAGGAGCGTTCCGATCGAGCAGAGGCTGCCGGCCTCGCGCACGGAAAACAGCGCGGCAAAGAACGCGACGCCGACTCCCGTCACGATCGATGTCAGCCAGGGCGTCTGGTATCGAGGATGGACGAGGTTGACGAACGGCGGGAGCAGACCGTCCCGCGACATCGCGAAGAAGACCCGGGACTGGCCGTAAAGCATCACCAGAATCACCGAGGAGAGGCCCGCCAGCGCCCCCACCTTGATCAGCACCGCCATCCAACCCATCTGCGCCCGATCGGCCGCCTTCGCGATCGGATCCGGCACGTCCAACTCCGCATAGGGCACAACGCCCGTCGCCACCGCGGAAACCACAATGTAGAGGAGCGTGCAGATCAGCAGCGACCCGATGATCCCAATGGGCATGTCCCGCTGCGGGTTCTTCGCCTCCTGGGCCGCGGTGCTCACGGCGTCGAAACCGATGTACGCGAAGAAAACAACCCCGGCTCCCATGAGCACACCCGAAATTCCGAAATGGCCGGCCTGGCCCGTGTTGGGCGGAATGAACGGATGCCAGTTGGCGGTCTGGATCGCCTTGGCCGCCCCGACGATGAAGAGCAGGACAACCGCCAGCTTCACAAGGACAATCACGTTGTTGAACCGGGCGGACTCCTTGATTCCCACCACCAGCAGGAATGTGACGATCGCCACGATGATCACCGCCGGAAGATTGAACAGAGCGATCACCGTCGTTCCGTCGGGCATGGCCACTTGGGCGCCGTGTGCGGCCGAGAAAGGCGCGAGGGCCACCCCGGCCTGGGTGAGCGTCGCCGCCAAGCCGGACGCGCCGAAGCGATCGAGCAACTCGACCGCGCTCTTGAGAAACGAGACCAGGTACCCCGACCACCCCACGGCCACAGTGACCGCGCCGACGGCATATTCCAGGATCAAATCCCAGCCGATGATCCAGGCGAAGAACTCCCCCAAGGTCGCGTACCCGTAGGTGTAGGCGCTGCCCGCCATCGGAACCAGCGATGCGAATTCGCTGTAACACAGGGCCGCGAAGACCGAGGCCAAACCCGCCAGCACAAACGAGAGCACAACCGCGGGCCCCGCGTTCTGCGCCGCCACGGTGCCGGTCAGGACGAAAATCCCGGTGCCGACGATCGCGCCGATCCCGAGCATCGTCAGGTTCATCGGCCCGAGTGCCCGGTGCAGCCTCAGATCGCTCGCCGCCTCGCGCTGAAGGTCGGCCACTTCTTTGCGTCGGAATAAGTTCATGCGCTGGCTCTGCTGCTCTCCTCCGTTCAATTACCCGGACGTGTCATCACGCAATAACCAGATTCGAAAACCACAGTTCTAATCGCAGAGGCGCCCATCGAACACAAAATCGGCCGGGCCGCTCAAGCGCACATCCCGGAAACCTCCCGCCGCGTCTTGGAAACTCACTCGCAAGGTGTCCCCTCCTTGAACCAACACCCTGACCGGAGAGGCAAAACCCCTCAGTCGCGCACACACCAGAGCCGCCGCCGTCACCCCGGTGCCGCAGGCCAGAGTCTCCCCTTCGACCCCCCGCTCGTACGTGCGCACGCGAATCGACCCCGGCTCGAGAACCTGGACGAAGTTGACGTTGGTCCCGGGCGGGCCGAAGCGGGGATGGTAGCGGATGGCGGCACCCATCGATTGAACCATGACCGACTCGGCATCGGGCACCAGCACCACCGCATGCGGAACGCCGGTGTTCACCGAATGCACAAGCTGCGCTCCGGTCTCCAGGACCACGCTCTCGTTGAGATGCATCTCCCGCGGGACGGTCAGGTTCACGGTCACCTCCGCCCCATCGAAGCGCGCGGTGATCACCCCCGCCCCCGTCTCGAACAGCACGTCGCCATCCGCCCCGGTCAGGCGTTGAACAAACCTCGCAAAGCAGCGCGCGCCGTTGCCGCACATGTCTGCGGAACTCCCGTCACAATTGTAAAACTCCCACGCCCACGGAGCCCGGCCTGAAACGGACTGCACCAGCATCAGGAGCCCGTCTGCGCCCACCCCCCGCCGCCGATCGCAGATCCGGGCCACCTGCTCGCGCGTTATGCGCACCGCGCCGTCCCGGTTGTCCACGACAACGAAGTCATTCCCCGCGCCATTCATTTTGGTGAATGCCAACATGACGCGCGGGAAGCTAGTCAAATGCGCGCTAGGTGCCAAGGGCGATCATGCCCAATCACCCGCGGTAAATGACCTGAACGGCATAGTCGGTGAGAATCTTCTGCGTCGCGATGTCGATGTGCGTGTAGTTCACCGGCGTGATGCTGATGATGTTCTCCTCGCCGACCCGGTTGAGGAAACTGCCCACCATCTCCTCGTACCGGTCGCGGCCAAGCTCGATGCAGTCCGTGTGCCGGATGACCCGCAGCTTCATCTTCTTCGGACCCTCGGCCGCGACGACCTCCTGCGCCTCCTGCGATTTGGTGATCAGGATCTCCGCCGGAGCGTCGCGCACCGGAACCGAAAAATGCCGCTCGATCTTTGCCGCCGCCGACGACGCGATGGGGTTGGCATGGATGTTGGTAACATCGGCATGGGGAACCGCAATCTCCGCATTGCACGTCGGGCATTGAATCGTCTGCCCCGCCGCGGAGGCGTCCACCGCCAGCTCCTGCTTGCAGTGCGGACAATGAAATGTCAGGTCCATAATAACATCACACGTTGGGCTGAATTGCGGCCAGAGTAGGACCCGGCGCGGTGCGGGGCGAGCAAAAAAAAGGCTTTGGCGCCGCACACGGATTCAGACACCAAAGCCCGCTTCCCTTCCACGGGGAAGTCCTCCGGAAAGCCAAGTCGAGCCACGGCCTGGCCCCCGTCGAAATTGCGTCAGTCTGGTGGCATGCCAGTCTCCCGATAGATCGAGGGGCCGCTAGACCTTCTCGGGCACCACAAAAGGCGCTCGATAGGCGCGGGTCAGAAGCGCGTTGGCCGCGTCGTTCCCGGCAAACCGCTCGGTCTTCGGATCCATCCGCAGCGGCACACCGAGGGTCGCGCGCTCGGCGCTCAGATCCAACCCGTTGGCCGCCAGATGCTCCGCCATCCGATCGCAGGCCTCCGCCAGTCCCGAGTCCGCCCGGATCGCGTCCTTGATCGCGCCCGGATCCTGTTTCGCGCCCAGCCGATACGAGATGTTGCCCGTATGACACAGCGCGCTCGATAAATGCCCCTCGAGGATATCCGCGTTCAAATCCTCAGTCTTGCGGCTCCGAACGGCCTTGATGAAGTTGGCGTAGTGATCCTCTTCTCCGCTCCATTTCTGGATCGCCCGGCCCTCCTTGTCGTACGCCGTCGCCGAACTGTAGCTGGGCACCGTGACGTGGCCCCCCTCGCACTCGATCACAATCCCAATCCCGGCGCCCTTGTACTTGTCCATCGACTGCGAATCCTTGCCGCTGGGCAATCCGCGCACCTCGAAGATCAGCGGCGCGCCCGGGTAATCGTGCAGAATGGCCATGGTGTTGGGGGTCTCGCCGTCGTCCACATAGCCCAGCCGCCCCCCCACGCTCAACACCCGCGGCGAGAGCTCCCTGACGCCGAGAAACCATCGGGCTACATCCATTTCGTGGATGCCCTGGTTTCCAAGGTCGCCGTTGCCCGTGTTCCAGACCCAATGCCAATCGTAATGAAGACGCTTGCGCGTCAGCGGAAGTTTCTCCGCAGGCCCGCACCAGAGGTCGTAGTCGATCTCGGGCGGGATCGGCTGCGAACCGTCCACCTTGCCGATGCTCGCGCGGCGTTTGTAGCAGAGAGCGCGAGAGACCTTGATCTTGCCCAGGTTGCCCGCCCGGACCCACTCGACAGCCGCCGCAATGCCGGTGCGCGAGGACCGGCTTTGAGTGCCGCTCTGCACGATCCGCCGATACTTGCGCGCCGCCTCGACCGCCTGGCGCCCCTCCCATACGTTGTGCGAGATCGGTTTCTCGATGTACACGTCTTTTCCGGCCTGGCAGGCCCAGACCACGTTGAGCGAATGCCAGTGGTTCGGGGTCGCGCTCGCGATCACATCCACATCCTTGGCTTCCAAAACCTGGCGGTAATCCCGATACCCCTTCACCGCCTTGCCCTGGTCCTCACACTTCTTCACCCCCGCCCCGAGAATCCTCTCGTCGCAGTCGCACAGCGCCACCAGACGCACTCCGGGCATCTTGCTGAACGCGCTGATATGCGAGCCCCCGCGCCCCCCGAATCCAACTACCGCCACGCGGATGTCGCTGCTGGCGCCGGCCACCTGCCCCCACAAACGCGGGGAAACTCCCACGACCGCCGTCGCCAGGGCGGTTTGCCGCAGAAACGCGCGTCGACTCGATGTTGTGTTCATTGATTGCCTTTCCATGCTGTGATGAGTTGCCGCCTGTTTCAATGCTTCGCCCCACCCACTTTTGTCAATCCCGAATCGGCGCCCCCGTCCCCGCGTCCCACGGCTGATTCACCTGGATATGGGGAGGGGGTGAGGCAGCCTGCCGGAGCGGCTGGTACAGGACCCCGCGTTGAGAACCGGCGTGCCGTGGGCTCGAAGGTCTGTTGCTGGCACCAGGACTTGAGTGTGTCGACCGTGGTACGTTCGTGTTCCCGTTCCGGTTCGTAGACGCCGATGTCCGAGAGGGGGCACGATCTGGTTGGGTCGCGTCGTGCGAGGTGCGCTCGACGGCAATCACCTGCCAGCAGCCGCACAGGCCGATGTCCTCCGGCGTGACGGCCACCCGTGCGATCCGCCGCTGATCAATCCGTCCGTGGCCCTTCTCCCATTGGCCCTGAGGGGGGAAAACCCTGCTGGGTGAGCAGGTGTTGGGCTTTGGTTTCGATACCACTCTGATTGCCTTTGAGGCCAAAGAGATAATCCCCGCCCCATTCTCGCGTGAGGAAGCGAGCGCTTTCCTGCTGGCAGTGCATCGCGTCGGCTGTGGCTAACGTGCCGGTCGGCACCGCCAGTCGCCGCAGCAGGGGTTTGAGCGCCGGGATCTCGTTGCTCTTGTCCGCAATCGGAATCTGATCCAGCGTCAGCCGCAGGTGGTGCGTGACGGCCGAGAGCAATTGGAGTGGTTTGCCGTCATGCCGCCCACTGCCGCGCAGGGCCTTGCCATCGACGGCCAACCGGCTCAGGGCGCCCACCTCCTGCTCGGCCAGCCACTCCCCCACGATCGTGGCCACACGGTTCGCGTCGCTTGCTCCTCCCACAGTCCGCAGCGGCGCAGCATCTTCTCGACCTGCCTCCCGGCAGGAAGGTCACCTCGGTCCGATGCCCCTCGATGCAGGCGATGATTTTCATCTCCGCGCCACACTTGGGACAGCCAGTGGGGTCCGACGCGTACACCTGTTTGATCAGCGCCGCCCAGCCTTTGCGGGCCTCCCGCGCCAAGGGGGAGCGGGCGGGAATCCCCGTTCCGGCCGCCGCCGGTTGCCGTTGGGCCCGTTGGCCGGGCATCTTGTTCGAATACCAGCCGTAGTAGCGCACCAAGTGGCTGCCCGGATCGGGGATGTGCTGCGTCACTTCCGCCAGGAAGTACTGGTCGGCGGTGTCAGCAGGTGGATGTAGTGTGTCTGGGTGCCCCAGTGCATCATGAGGCCGATCTTCGCCGTACTGTACCATCGGTCGGTGCGCGGAAGGTCCGCTTTCTTGCCCTTGCCTGCAGCCATATGGCCCCCGTTACGACTATTTCTTCTTGGGTTCCTGCAGAGGGCAGTTTGTCCTGAAGGGTGCCGCGGGAAGTCCCTCGCTGTTCACCAGAGTGGCCGGCGGGCGCGTGTAGCCGTTCCCCGTGGTGGTCGGGTCGTCGGCCCAGGCGTAGTACACAAACTCCGGAGCGGGAACATCCGGCGACGAGACGATCACGCTATCGCCGTCGACAGCCGCCGTGGCCCAGGCGTGCTTGCCGCCGCCGGATATGGAGAATCCGGTGAGCTCGCCAGACTTCGACGCGAGTCCCTTTCCAACATGTTTGAAGCGGATCCGCATCTTGCTTCCCTCCATGGCGCTGCCGGTGTACACGGGTCCGGAAGACACGAGGTCCTTCTCTCCGTAAACATTGGCGCGAACATCGAGCGCGATTCGCTGGCCGACGGGTTGTTTGTTCTTGTAGTGAACGTCGTTCCATTGGCCCGCGTCGATGGTGATCACGAGCCCGCAATGGGGGGTGTTCTGGGCAATGAGGGCCTGATCATTTCTCACGACCGGCCATCCCACGTTGAGCGTCGGAAGGTCGTTGACCGGCGTGTGGCTGTCCGGCGTCTGGTAGTTCGGCAGTTGCACAATCGAGAAGTACATGGAGCTGTTGTCCCATGTGCGTCTCCAATCGGCGATCATCGCCGAGAGTGCGCTTCGGTAGTAGGTCGCGCCACTGCTTGCATCCGTCTCCCCCTGGTACCACACCACCCCGCGCAGCCGTACATTCCGCAGGGGATGGATGGCGCCGTTATACAACTTGGAGCTGTCGCCGTCCTTCTGCATACCGGCGGCCTTCAGTGCGTCGGCACTCATCCATCTCCGAATGCCGGCCCCGCCCTTGGCGCTCGTGATGAGCCCCACGGGAACCTTTCGTGCGTTGTGCAGGTTTTTCCCAAACAGGTACATTACGGCGGAGAACCATTCGGCTGTGGGTCGTGCGCAGACTTGCCATCCCCTCCCCGTCACCGTCTCCCGCGGGGTTTCGCTGTCCTTCTGGTCCACCGTGAAGAAGCGGATCAAGGGGAGCTTCGCGGCCGCCGCCATCTCGATGGATGCGTCGTTCACGGCCGCCAGCGGCTGCTCCAGATTCGACTGCCCGGCACCCAGCCACACCTCGCCGCACAGTACGTTGGTCAAGGCAATGGTGTTATTGCCTTTCACGACCATCTCGTAGGGCCCGCCTGCGGGAGACGCCTCGAGCGTCACCTCCCACGCCCCTGTCGCATCCGCTTGCGTGTGAACCCGCTGCGAGAGCAGCGTAACCGACACCTTCTCCGAAGGGGACGCCGTTCCCCATATTCTCAGAGGCGCGTCGCATTGCAGTACCATATGGTTCCCGATCACTGGCGGGAGCGTCACGTCTCCGATTGCCGCCGCCGCGATCATCGCCATCCCCACAGCAGCCAGCGCACCGGTCGTCCTGCCCGCGCCGTTCCCACCCGTGTGTCGTGCAGACTTCATCATCGTTCTCCCATCCTCCATTGCCGGTTTGTCATGATAGACATCGTGCGTTACAGCCGCAGTCTCAACACCCTTCGTGAAGCGCAACCGTCCCGGAGAGTGGCCACGAAACACGCCAAACCCAGAAATCGGGGCAGCCGGAGTTGCTTCCGGCTGCCCGTGCACGCAAGGGGAGGCGCGCCCCGGCACGGCTACGGATAGACGGCGCGGTCGGCACTCTCAAGCAGGGTGCCGCTGCTCCAGCTCACCGTGACCCAGCCGCGCGGACTATCGAGCGACGCGATAGACTCTCATCGTGCCCGTTGGCGCGAGGGTGAGCGGGGAGTTGGCATCGGGCACCGGCTGCCACGCGGCGCCAGCGACCGCCACCGCCTCCTGCAATACGCCGCCCGACCACGTCAGCACGATGTTGGCGCCGTCGAACTGGATGCTCAGAGTCGGCCGGGATGACGGTCTGGCACCGACCGCGTAGTGGGTGAGGATCTGTTCGGGCGTCAGGACCTTGTCGTAGATGGCTGCCTCGTCGACGCTTCCCTCGAAGAAGTAATTGCCTGTGAGGCTCTCCGTGGCGCCGCCGCCGATCCGCAGAACGGCCATGTCGTTTGGCGTGAAGGCGCTGATGTTGGAGCCGACCTCGGCCCCGTTGACGTAGAACCGCTTGATGGCGCCGTCGTAAGTGCCGACGAGGTGAGCCCAGGCACCCATGCTGATCGCAGGCCCGGGCAGGCTGTTCCAGCCCGTCGACGTGCCGGTCCAGAACTGCCACGTCTCGTCCGGTACGGCGTAGAAGATGTAGCCGCGCTGCGGCCCGTCGGCACGGGACGTCAGAGGCGAGCGATGACCGGTGCCGCCTGTGGCCATGGCCCAGACCTCGACCGAAAAGACCAGCGGGTTCAGTTCATAGGCGAAGGGGACGTCGACCATTGTCTGGCTGACTGCGGAGAAGCGGGCGGCGGGGTCCGGATCGCCAACCAGGGCGCCCGGATCGCCGAGGGCCACCCCGTTCAAGTAGGTGCCGTCGAACTCACCCGCGGCGTCAACGGCCACGTCGCCCGATGTTTCACCGAGCCGCCAATAAGCGACCGGCTGGTCGGCCAGCACGGCATCGCTGTAGGCGATATTGGGGAGATCCAGCACAGTCAGAGTGGCGGCGTCGCTGGTTGCCGTGCCGGAGAGATTGCTGACCCGGACCCGATAGCTGCCCGAGTCGGCGGCGGAGACAGCGGTCAGCGCCAAGGTGACTTCGGTGGCGCCCGGGATATCGACGTCGTTGCGCTGCCATTGGTAAGCGAGCGGGAGGCTGCCCGCGGCGCCCACCGTAAAGCTCACGTCCGCCCCCGGCAGAACGGCGCGCGATCTCGGGTGCTCGACGATGCTGGGCGGGCTGCTGGCGCCAAAGGCAGCGCCGTAGTGCAGCGCGATGCGCTCGGCGGGCAGCGCGGTGGGATACACGGCCACTTCATCCACATCGCCGTAGAAGAAGAAATTGCCGGTCGGGCTGTCCGTGGCGCCAGCGCCGATGCGCAGCGGCCTGTCGGTGTTGGGGCCAAACGGAGTGGTGCTCGAACCGGCCTCAACGCCGTTCACGTAGAACCGTTTGGTGGTTCCATCGCAGGTGGCGACCAGGTAGGTCCATTCGTCGTACACCACCGCCGGTCCCGCGATTCCGTTCCATCCCCCGGCGGGGCCTTGCCCGGTCCAGTGTTCCCAGACATCGGCGGGCGTCGCGTAGAAGATGTAGCCGCGCTCGGGTGAGCCGGCGCGGGAGGTCAGGGGCGAGCGGTAGATTCCGGATCCGCCCACGACCTTGGCCCAGCATTCGATCGTGTACTGGGTGCCGTTGAGTGCGGCTGCATGCGGCACCTCGACCATACCGGAGAAGCCATCGAAGCCCGCCGCGGTGTCGGCGTCGTCCTTGAGCGCGCCAGGCTGTCTCTGAACGGCACCGTCCACGTAGATGCCGTCGTAACCGCCCGCGTAGTCGAGCGCGATTGCGCTGCCGGTCTCGCTCAGCCGCCAGTAGGCAGCCGGGCGGTCGGCCATCACAATGGCCGCATAGCTGTTGGCCGGGGGCACGATGACAGTGAGCTGGGCAGCCGGGCTGATTGTTGTGCCGGCTTCCGATGTGACCTTCACGAGATAGCCGCCCTCGTTGGCGGTCTGAACGTTGGCGACGGCCAGTGTCCGGCCCGTTGCGCCCGGCAGGTCCGCCCCGTTGAACTGCCATTGGTAGGTGAGATTCGCACTCCCCTCGGCCTCGACCGCGAAGTTGGCCGTGCCGCCTTCGTAGAGGCTGTGATCCAAGGGCGCCGTGACGATGGTCGGGATGGTGATGTTGAGGATCGTGAGTGTCGCCGGTGCGCTGGTGGCAGTTCCCGCGGCGTTCGAAATGTCGACACTGTAATCCCCGGCGTCGGCAAGCTGCGCGCTCTCGATCGTGAACGTCGCACCCGTGGCGCCGGGGATGGCGACGCCGTCTCGCATCCACTGATACTGGAATGGCAGCGAACCCAGGGCCGTGACGCTGAAGGTGACGCTTTGATTGAGGTACCGGGTTTCGCCTTGCGGGTCGGCCACAACCATCGGGTAAACAGGCACGGGGTCCTCGCCGCTCCCCGCCTTGTAGTGGGCGTAGACGCGGTCGGCGGAAAGCACGGTCGCGTAAACTGCCACTTCGTCAACGTCACCGTTGAAGAAGTAGTTGCCGCCGCTCTCGGTCGCGCCGGCGCCGATCCGCAGCGGTCGCGCCTCGTTCGGGCTGTACAGGGGCGGGGTGAGCCGGGCGACTGCACCGACCAGTTCGCCGTTCACATAGAAAAGCTTGTTGGTGCCGTCGAAGGTCCCGACCAGATGGGCATAGGTGTCATGAATGAGCGGCGGGCCTGCAACCACGTTCCATGGACTCGCGTCACCCGTCCAGAACTCCCAGGTGTCCCCCGGCGTGGCGTAGAAGATGTAACCGCGCTCCGGCGTACTATCGCGCGCGCTCAGAGGCGAACGGTGGCCGCTGCCGCCGACGACTTTGGCCCAGCACTCGACGGTGAAGACCTTGCCGTTGAGGCCCGCGTTGAACGGGATGTCGACCTTGTCGTCCGCCCCGTCAAAGCCCGCAGCGGTGTCCGGATCGCCCGCGATGGCGCCCGCCTGGCCGCCGAAGGCGCCGTTGATGTAGGTGCCGTCTGCGGCGGAGTCCAGGCTGCCGAGATTGACCGCGGTGGGCGGAGTGGGAACCGCAGCCTCGTTGAGCCGCCAATAGCCGACCGGATGATCCGCCTGCACTTCATCCACATAGGCAGCTTGCCCCGGAAAGACCGCAAGCAGGCAGACAACGGTGAGAGCGGCCGTCTGGATCAGACGGAACTGGATCAAGGCACTGTTCATGGGAATGCTGGGTGGTTGGATTGAGACGACCGACAAAATGCCGCAAAGCACGCAGAAGTGCAAGAAAAACGGATGCACAACTATTCATTAAGATGCGACCCGATTGCCTTCGCCAAATCGGCCGATCAGGACGCCGTGGCGCAGCCCGCGGTCGCTGACCGTTAGCCGGCCCAGGCGCAGCTTGTCCATGACAACTCGCACCACGCAGGCTCCGGCGAGGATGATGTCCGCACGCCGTGGGTCGAGGCCGGGAATCTGACGCCGCGCCTGGGTGTCCCGCGATCGGTAGAGCTCGATCTGGCGACCGATTTCGTCCCGGTCGATCACGGTCCCCCGCACGACATCCGGGTTGTAGCGGGTCAGGCCGTGTCTGACGGCGGCGAGATTGGTCACGGCCCCCCCCATGCCAACCAGGAGGTCAGGTGCAGCCAATCCGTCCAGGGGACTGAACGCGGCGGCGATGGCCTCAAGCGCCCGATCGAGATCGTCCGCACCGACCCGTCCGCCCAGGCGCCACTGCTCGGTCAACCGGACCGCGCCGATGTTGAGACTGAATCGGGTCTCGACGGCGCGCGCGCGCCCGATTGTAAACTGGGTGCTGCCTCCGCCCGTGTCGAAGATCGCCAGGCGATCGGCGTCCGAGCCGAAGCAGGCTTTGACGGCCAGGTATCCAAGCCGGCTCTCTTCCGCCCCGTCGAGGACCTCGATCTCGACGCCGCAGCGGTGGCGCACGGCGTCGATCAACCTGTCACGGTTGCGGGCAGTGCGGAGAGCCATTGTGCCGACCGCCACGACCGACACAACACCCAGCCGCCGCGCCTCGGACGCCATGGCGGCGATCGCATCCAGAGTGCGGTCGCAGGCGTCGGGCGCAAGATCGCCCCCCTCGCGCAGACCTTTTCCAAGCCGCGTCGCTTCGGACCGATCGACCAACGGCCGCCATCGTCCGTCCTGTTGCTTCGCTGCGACGTGAAGTTTCACCGAGTTCGTCCCGACATCGATCGCGGCATACGACGGCATGGCGCTCTGTCGCGTCGTGGCGCCCTGGCGCAACAGGAGCGAACCCAGGGCGCCCAGAAACGCCACGCCCGAGGCGAGCAGCATCGCCGGCGCCAGCGAACCGGCGGCATCGGCGACGGCCCCCGCGGCACTGGGCGCCGCCGCCTGGCCAAGGCCGAAAAACATGGTCACGAATCCCAAGCCCGCCGGTGCGAATCGCGGGCCGAGCAAATCTCCGCAGGTCGCCGCCATGATGGCCGGGATGCTCCAGGCCGACAGGCCGAACAGAGCGGCTGAGAGAGTGAGTCCGGCGGGCGAGGGCCAGAGTGCGAACAGGCTGAAGGCGACGGTATGAATCAGATAGACCATGACCAGGGCGCCCTTGCGCCCGATCACGTCCGAGACCCATCCCCAAATCAATCCACAGAACAGGCCCAGCCAGCCCATGGCCATGAACAACCGGCCCGCGGCAGCCTGCGTGTAATGGGCCTCGGCCACGAGGTATTTGGTGAAGAAGGTCATGTAGATGATGTACGAGAAGCCGAACGCGACATAGATCAAACCGACATGCCACATGACCCCGGACCGATAGACGCTGCTCCAGCCGAGTCCGCGCCTCCCCGCGAGCGCTGGGACCTCGTCCCCTGCCGCTCCCAAGGGGCTCAGACCGATCTCCGCTGGCCGATTTCGCAGGGCGGCCAGGGCGAGAATGGCCAGCCCGAATGTCACGCCCGAAAAAACGAACCAGCAGATGCGCCATCCATTGTCTTCGTTTCCGGCCAAGAGACGGGGGACCATCGGGCCCAGCAGGATAAGCCCCAATGAAGAGCCTGTCACACCGATGCCGGAGGCCAACCCGCGCCGCCGCTGGGCGAACCAGGCGGAGAGCAGTGCCATAACCGGAACGTTGCTTGCGCCGCTGCCGATGCCGGAAAGAGCCCGCCAGCCCAGTGCGGCCCCAAAACTGTCGGCGAGTCCAGTCAATAGCATGCCCAGGGCCGCCACCGCCAACCCGGCTGCAATCACCGCGCGGGGACCGAACCGGGATGCGAGGGCGCCGCCGACCAGGGCCAGAACGAGGTAGCCGGCCAGATTGGCTGTTGCCAGGGCGCCAGCCTGGGTGTTGTTCAGGAGCAGTCCCGCCTGCATGGGCGGCAACAGCATGGTGTAACCGAATCGGGCCAGACCTAGGGCGCCAAAGACAACCAGCGTGCCAACCGCCAGGACCATCCACGCGTAGTGAAGCCTCGAACTGGCACGTCTCACTGCGTCATTGGGCGAGTTCATCGGTGGAATCGCATCGGGACCAGCACCAGTCTGGCCAGTCTCTCTCGACTGTTGCAAGGACTCTGTCGCGATCGAGCCGCGAGCCCGGACGTTCCACAAGGCCGCGCGTGGTCCGATGTCCAGGCTCCCGGTTTGGCAGCGGACAATGGGACAATGTCCGTGATCATTTCCATGCTCGCCTTTGGCGGCGGCGATGCTACAGTCGGAGCGTCACCAACAAACCGAAGGTTTTGAGTATGTCGCTGCGCGTGATTTCCTTCCGATGCCGGGCGTTTACGCTGATCGAATTGCTCGTGGTCATTGCCATCATTGCCATTCTCGCGGGCATGTTGCTGCCGGCGCTGGCCAGGGCCAAGACCAAAGCCCATGGCATCCAGTGCATCAACAATCTGAGGCAACTGAAGCTCGCGTGGCTGGCGTACGCGCACGACAACGGCGACAGCGTCACGGCGCCCGGCAACAACCGTGACGAACCAAACTCGTGGGTGGGCGGCTGGCTCGATTACCAGGGGAGCAACAGCGACAACACCAACACGCTTCTCCTGCTCACCGAGCGTTACAGCAAGATCGCGCCTTATCTCCAGGGTGCCGGCGTCTTCAAGTGTCCTGCCGACAAAAGCTACGTCAGCATTGGAGGGAGGCGGCATGACCGGGTGCGCAGCATGGGGATGAGCCAGGCGTTGGGCGGGCCGGGCGAATGGCTGCCCACGGCGCCGGGCATGCACGCGGGACAGAAGGAATACCGCACGTATTACAAACTGAGCGAAATCACCGAACCCGGCCCCTCGATGCTCTACGTCCTGCTCGACGAGCATCCCGACAGCATCAACGCGGGCGGGTTTGCGAACAAGATGGTGGTCAATCCCTCGAGCGCCCACATCATCGACTACCCCGCCAGCTATCACAATGGGGCGGCCGGCATTTCGTTCGCGGATGGCCATGCCGAGATTCGGAAGTGGAAAGATCCACGGACAATCAAGCCGATCGCCTATCGCGATGGCGCGTTGCCTCTCAACGTGGCCTCGCCCAACAACCAGGACATGGTGTGGCTCTCCGAGCGCACCTCCGTGAAGCGGTGAAGCCTTAGGGTCTGTGCAAAAATGAATTCCGGTTTTGCTGGAGGGGATTTGGCTCG
>CAYPUR010000048.1:7774-24029 GCA_964413865.1 uncultured Verrucomicrobiota bacterium | reverse complement strand
TTGCCACAGCCCGGATATGAAACTCTGCGAAGCCTTATGAAATATCCGGGCTAACTGCCTTCTTCACTGACGCCCCAGAGCCAACCCAGCAGCCAGAAGGCGGTGCCGCCCAGGGCGGGGATGTAAAGGCCGAACTCGACTCCGCTCTGCAGCACCCAGCCAAATACTCCAAGCCAGACCGCAAATCGCGTCGGGTCGGCGCCGCACCGCCGGTAGAGCAGGACGGCCAACCCGATCACAAACGTGCTGTAGGTCGCCAACCCCACAAAGCCCGAGTCGGACGCCTGTTCGAGATAGTCGTTGTGGGTCAGTCGGGCCATCTCCGCTTCCGGCGGTTTGACCTGGCGATAGGCCACGGCAAAGGTCCCCGGCCCCGAGCCGAAAACGGGGCGATCGGCAAAGGTCTTCCAGGCTGCCCGCCAATACTCGGCACGGGCGCTGACGCTGGTGGCCCCTCTCTGGAAATAGCCCGAGAACCGCACGAAGAAGGCCAGGAGTCCAAGGCTCACCAGGCCGATGATGATCGCTGCCCGCCATCGCTTCTCGAGCGGCGCCCGCAGCAGCACCACCACCAGCATGACCAACGCGATCAACCAGCCCGCCTTCGATCCCGACCAGTAAAGACAAGCCAATCCGCACACTCCGAAGAGTCCGGCGACCACGCCCCGGGCCGCCGAGCTCAGCCAGGTCGCGCGCTGCCATGTCACCGCCAGCAAAGGCGGCACCAGCAGGATCAGGACCCCGGCCAGCGTGTTCGGGTATAACAGGGTGGCGAAGATGCGGTCGCTTCCTAATCGTTTGAGGTGCTCCGCGGGCAGGTTCTCCCAGCCGGGTTGCGAATAAACGAATTGCCGCGTGGCCTCGAGACCGCCAAGCCGCTGCTCGAATCCGGTCCACACCATCAGCGCAAAACCGAACGCCACGCCTCCCCAGAACAAACCGATGCGCCGGACGGGGGCGAGGGCGAACAGGCCCAGATAGAAACCGGCGAGAACGGCGTGGAAATGGATCAGCGTGACGCGCGTCAGCCGGGCGTCGATCGTGTGCGCGGCGGAGATCCATTGCCATGCCAGCCAGCCCAGGGGGAGGAAAACCAGCCACCGCGGACGGGGCAGGGTCCATCGTGCCGTCAGGAGTCCGGCCATGACCAGGCCCGCCAGCATGACATGGGACCAGCGCAGCGGCCAGGACTGGAACATGACTTCGAGGGCGCTGCCCGGCACGGGGATGAGATGGTCGAGGATGGCCGGGTTCCCGAACTTGAGCAGGCTGAACCCGATGTAGAGCCCCGCCAGGATCGCGAAGACGCTGCCTCCAATCCCGCTTGCCGCGGACGGAGCGCGCTGCGGCTCGATCGTCTGCCCCTGGCTCACAGCTTCAACTTCAGCAGCCCGACTTCGAGGGCGAGTGCCTCCTGGACATTCGAGCCGAGCAGCCGCTGCGTCCGCTCGATGACCTCAAGGTTCTCCATCGCGTCCCGGGGCGAGACACGCCCGGCCACCGCGCCGGACTCGGTCTCGAGTTCAGGGTAGGCGAGCGAGCGACCGGCGATCTGCTGCGCCTGGATCCAGACGTCCCGCAGCCACCATTGCAGACAGGCGAGAAGCTCTCCGCGCTGCCGACGATACTCGGCTTCGGTGGCCGCCGCCAGCTCGGTCTCCCATCGGTCGCGCAGCCCCGGATCGACATCTTCATAGCGCTGGAGCGGGGACCGGGCCGTCAATTGCTCGGAGATCCGGGCTTTCAAACGGGCCAGCTCCGCCAGCAACGATCCCAACAGCCGGTATCGCCCCAGCAAACTCTGCTGGCGCGCGGCAGCGGCGCCGGCGAAGGCTCGCAGCCAATCGATCTGCTCGGGCTGCCGCGGCCCGCCCGTGCCGCCCGCGAAGCTCAGCCGCAGGCAGCGCGAAAGTACCGTTTCGAGCACCCGCTGCGGCTCGGTCGTCAGAAGCATCAGCACCGACTTCGCGGGCGGCTCTTCGAGTGTCTTCAGAAACGCGTTCGCCGCGCCGGGGGTCATCCGGTCTGCGGCCACGACCACGGCGACTTTGTAGAGGCCTTCGGCCGGCTTGAGATGCATCGTGTGGACCAGATCGCGCACCTGCTCGATGCTGACCAGGCGCGTCTTGGATTCGGGACGCAGCCATTGGACGTCGGCGTGAATGTCCTCGCCGATCTTGCGGCAGGCCGTGCAGACATCGCAGCAATCCAACGGCAGCCCGTTGGCCGCCTGGCGGGGCGGTGCCTGGCAGTTGAGGGTCTTGGCCAGCGTCTTCGCCACTGTCTCCAGATCCGCAAGGCGGCTGCCGGAAAACAGATAGGCGTGCCCCAAACGCCCGCGTTCGAGGCTCCGCTGAAACAGCGTCACCACATGCCCCTGCTCGGTATGCTGGCGGAAGCTCATGACCTCATCCGCCCTTCACCCCCCGACCAGCCCGACGAACCGCCGATACGCGTCGTCCCAAAGAGACGCATCGCATGGCTGGACCGTCGCAGTCTCGAACGAATCCCGCACCACTTGCCGCGCCGCCTCGATCGATGCCAAGTCGCCCATCGCCAACGCCTGCACCAGAATGTTGCCAGCCGCCGTCGCCTCGACCGGGCCGGTCACGACCGGGATCTGCAGGGCGTTGGCCGTGAACTGATTCAAGAGGGCGTTCTTGCTCCCGCCCCCAACGATGTGCAGTCGCTGCGTCCTGCGCCCGGTCAATTGATCGACCAGGCCCAAAGTGCGACGATAGAGCAACGCCAGGCTCTCGAGGATGCAGCGCACAAACGCGCCCGGCGTCTCGGGAACGGTCTGCCGGTGCTCGCGACAAAAGGCCGCGATCTTCGCCGGCATGTCGCCCGGGCTCAGGAACCGGTCGTCCGCGGGGTTGATGAGCGTGACAAAAGCCGGCGCCTCGGCGGCCAGGCGCGTCAGGGCGGCATAGTCGTGGTCCGCGCCGGCGTTCGCCCACTCGCGGCGGCATTCCTGCACCAGCCACAGGCCAATGATGTTCTTCAGGAGGCGCACGGAGCTCCCGTAGCCGATCTCGTTCGTGAAGTTCAACTCGCGGCACGCGTCGCTGATCACAGGCGTCTCGAGCTCGACTCCCATGAGCGACCACGTGCCCGAACTGAGATACGCCCAGTCCGAGCCCGCGCCCGGCACGGCCGCCACCGCCGCGCCCGTGTCGTGCGAGCACGAAGCCACCACCTCGATCCCCGTCAGCCCCGTCCGGCGCGCCAGATCCGCCCGCAAAGGCCCCAGACGCGACCCCGAGCGGACGATGGGCGGGAAGATGCCCGCCGGCAACCCAAGCCGCGCGATCAGCTTGTGAGACCAATCCTTCGTGCGCGGGTCGTAAAGCTGGGTCGTGCTGGCAAGCGATTCCTCGAATCGGGCCACGCCCGAAAGCCACTGGTTGAACCCGTCGCCAATGCCCAGAACCATCCGCGCCCGATCGAGGCGCTCAGGCGATTCCGCCGCAAGCTGAAAAATCGTGTTGAATTGCAGGAACTGCAGACCGGTCTCGGCGAAAATCTCCGGCCAGCTCACCTTGGCGTAGACGTTCTTCACCCCGACCGGACACCGCGCATCCCGGTAATGAAACGTCGGTTCGATGATCGCGCCCGACGCGTCGTAGAGAAGATAGTCCACACCCCACGAGTCGGCGCTGATGCTGGCAATGGCCGCGCCGCGGCGCGCGGCGATCCCGAGCCCGGTCTCGAGTTCCCCGAACAGGCGTGGAATGTCCCAATGCAGGGAACTGCCGGCCGTGACCGGGCCGTTCTTGAACCGATGCAGTTCCTCAAGCGTCAGTGTCCCCTTGTCCAGTGTGCCCAGCATCAGGCGCCCGCTCTCAGCGCCCAGGTCGCAGGCAAGATAGTGTGTTCTCATGCGGCTCAAGACCTGCATTTGATCCTCCGCCTCCCTTCCCTTCAAGCCGGAACTCCGAGAGGCCGCACATCTCTCAATTCGACTTCGCCAGAAGCCGCCCCGGCTGCGCGTGACGGCCGCGAGCCCGCAGAGGCTGGCCGATGACCCGGAGCGCACGCGCTGCGCCGCCAGGCGGCAAACACAAGTGTCAACTATTTAGATGCGACCCCATTGCCCTGCCGGACGACAAAGACCTGGTTGGCTGGTTCGGCGGGCGACGGGACACGGCGGACATACGCGATGCTCGACCCGTCGGGCGAAAACACGCACGCCTCAGGCCGCGGGGCCTGGCCGGGAGCCGTGGCCTCGGTCAATCGCTCGGTCCGACCGCTCCGCACCTCGGTCACGCAGACGCTGCGATCCATCGCATGCGCAATCCATCGGCCGTCCGGACTCCACGTGAAACTCGAAGCGACGGGCCATGGATTGCGCGTGACCTGGGTCGGCGAACCCCCGTTTGGCGACACGGTCCACAACTGAACCACGCCTTCGTCGTCCTTCATGAGAAACGCAATCCGGCTGCCGTCAGGCGACGCCCGCAGCCAGTGACGCGTGCCCTGCACCCCCGGATGCCTGCGCCCCGCAGTGCGGGTCAGCCGCCGCTGCGTCACGCCTTTCGGCGGAAATGGCCGGCGCGCCTCGGTCCCGGCCAGGGGACCGTGCCCCGGCACCGTGAGATCTTCAGGCAAATCCGCCACGAACAACTCGCTGATGGTCTGGCCGTCCGCCGTCACCACGTGTCCCTGGAAAGCCAGGGCCCGGCGCTGGACCGAGCCGTCCGGCCGCGCGTATCCGTTCGTGCCCACCCAGCCTTCCTCGAACGCCTTCTTGATGTCGTCCGAGCCCGGCTTCGGGTTCGCCACCGTCCGGGTGACCAGCACCGTGAAGTATGCGCCATCGTGGTTGCGCGGATGCAGTCTCGAAACGCGCACCGGCCGCCCGGGCACGCAGACGCCGACATTGCGCAGGTTCACCTCCTGGTCCGCTGTTTCGACGGCGTGCCGGCTCAGGATCTGGTCTTCGTAGGTAAAGCTCACCCACTCGCCCGCCGCGTCCCACACGTGCACGTGCGAGCCGCCCCGCAAGGCGCCGGGCGTGAAGGGCGGCGAGAGGTCGCGCGCATCCAGGTTCATCGCCACGCCGGGACGGTTCACGTCCACGATCACCCCCTGCCGCCGCGACATCCCGTAGGTCCAGTCGGGTGTGGGATTCTCAGGCCCCAGAATGAACACGACCTTCGGCTCGATCGGGTGGAAGGTGGCCACGCCGCAATGCGCGCCGTTCCGGGCCTGGTAAAGCACCTTCACTTCGCCCGTGCGCACGTGGACCATCTCGATTCGCTCGCCTTCGAACACCTCGCCCGACGGGTCCGGGCGCGTGTCGTAGACGATCCACATGCCGTCGGGCGACCAGACGCCCGTGTTCGTCAGGATGCGACCGCCGGGACCGCGCGTGATCTGCTTCTCGATTGCGTTCATGGCGATTCTCGAGGAAGGCATCGGTCTGGGCTCCTCAGATGCCGTTGACGAAGCATGGCCGCCCCCTCCGCTCGCGGCCATGATGGACAGAGACAAGGACGCCGCGGCGGCTGAGATCCACCAACGCCTCGCTCGCGCAGCCGAGACAGCAGAGGGTTCGATGCGCATGGCGACCATGAACCAGAGTTTCCCACTCTTAATCGTACTCGTAATCGTAATCCTCCGTCGCCGATTAGGATAGTGGTGGCCCAAAATGGCACGGGGGATTCATCCGAACCGTCGGTCATACTCCCGCGACAGTCGAACCAGCAACGCCGAGTATTCCTTGGCAGTCTGTTCGTAATCGATCCAGGCAAACGGGAAAGGGAATACATTCGTGCTTCGGAAACGGAGAATCTGGAACTCATCAAACTTCGGCGCGGCGGCCTGTAGAAGCCGACGCTCGGCGTCTTCCGCTTCCTGGATAGGGTGCTTGTGCTTGTGCCCGTCAGTGGGCCACTCCCTCTCACCCTCGTACGACGTGTAAGCCGGGGCGTAATTCACGCCCACGATACCGACGCAGATGGGATTTCCGCCTGTACGACGAAACTCCTCAATCTGCCTGACGAGGTCGCCAATGACGCGATCAATCTGTTTGATCATGGCTTTCGCCAGAATCTTGGTTTCGGCTCCGATCTCGATATTCGCGACCTCACCCCGTGCCACCAGCATCCCATCCTCCAGAACCGCGACTGCCGTTGGCACAAGCTCGCCAAGCGTCCCGTCTCCCCGTCGCGACCGTTTCCCCACTGCCTGATTGGCCGCGTTCACCACGCGTTCTCGCTTCCGAACCCTGTCAACGAACAGAACAGAACGACCCAGGGTTGCTAGATCCTCATAGAGTTGCGAAGCAACCAGATCGCCGAGTGTTGAATTGCGGTGATTGTACTTCCGGCCTTCGAAGAGTCCCCGGAAGGTCTGCAGCAGCGCGAAAGCGTCGGGCATACAATCGATGAACGTCTCAGGCTAGTCGACCAGGAGTTTGGCGTTCACAGCACCGCAAGACCTCGGAAGCCAGGTTGCCTCGCGCAGTCTCTGTTCCGCCAAGGCCAGATACGTGGGTTCGATCTCGATGCCCACGCTATTCCGGCCACTCGCCACGGCTGCGATGGCAGTTGTGCCTGTCCCTGTGAACGGATCGAGAACCGTGTCTCCGGCAAACGAGAACATGCGTATCAGGCGCTCGGCGAGTTCAACGGGGAAAGGCGCCGGATGGCCGCGCCGGGTCGATTCGCCGCGGATGTCTGACCACGCCGATCGCATCCAAAGCCGCATCTCGTCACGGTTGAGCATCGAGAGCGCGCGCTGCAGTGCCGAGGGAGAGCGATACTCACCTCCCTTGCGGGAGAACAAGATGTACTCGACATCGTTCTTGATGATGGCCCCAGGTTGGTAGGGTTTGCCGTAAAAGCCTGCGCCGTTGCCTTCCGCTTCAGTCACGCCGTTCGCTATCTTCTGCCAAAGTATGGGCGTCAGGCAGTCCAAACCGACTCGTCGAGTGCGAACCTGGATGTCGGCATGCAGTGGCATCACAAAGTGTCTGCCCCCCGCCTTGCGCGAGACGCAAACATCCCCCACGACGCAGCAGACTCGTCCACCCGGAACGAGCACCCGAGCGCACTCATGCCAGACCTGGTCCAACTGCGTCAGAAATGTCTCGTAATCTCCGATTTCACCCAGTTGCGCAGCGTTCGGCTCGTAACGCTTGAGCGTCCAGTACGGGGGGGAGGTGACCACCAGGTGCACCGATGCGTCGGCGATCCAGGACAAATCGCGCGCGTCGCCCAGGTGCAGGCGGTGAGTGGTCTGATGGAAAGGCGCCGGCCAGGGCAGGTTGCGGAGCAGCGCGTTGGCCCGGAGCATCTGCTCCACCGCGTCAGGCTGATTGTCAGCCGCAGGCAGACACGAGAGCACACTGGACACCGCCTGAACCGTCTCGCGCAGTTCGAGCCCGTCCGGCATCCGCTTCGGCTCGGGCTGTAGTCGACATGCCCTTGGCACTCCAGGCCGCACCTCGGGCTCTGACTTTGTCTTGCTCACGACGCACAGTCTACGCGGCCAACGATTCCAGGGGAAGCGTTGACATTCAATGGTTTAATGCGCATGGGAACCATGAACCAGAAACGTCCAACTTCCAACGCTCAACACTCAACCACCAACCCTCAACCACCAACCCTCAACCCTCAACCCTCAACCAGCCGACCACCGCTCGATCTCTTCGAGTGTTCGCCCTTTGGTCTCGGGCACCCATCTCCAAACCACCAGGACCAACACGACACAGAACACCGCGTACACGTAGAACGGAAAGCCGTGGTTGAACCGCGCCACCAGCCAGGGGTTTTCGTCCAGCATCGGGAAGGTCTGCGACACCACGAAGTTGGCCGTCCAGAGCCAGAACGTGGCGATCGACAAGGCCCGCCCGCGCAGCCGTGTGGGGAAAAGCTCGGACAACAACACCCAGGTCACCGGTCCGACAGAAAGCGCGAAGCAGGCGATGTACCCGAGCACAAAGACCAGCATCGAGACCGAGACCAAGCCGTGTTGCGCGCCCAGGCCCAGCGCGAGCAGCGAGACGCCCATCCCCGCCGCCCCGGCCATCATCAGCGGTCTGCGTCCCCAATGATCCACCCTGCCGATGGCCACCACGGTGAAGAGGAGATTCACCGCGCCGACGACAATTGTCTGCAGCAAGGCGGCATCCACGCCGGCGCCCAATTGCTTGAATATCTCCGGCGCGTAGTAGAGGAAGACGTTGATCCCGGTCACCTGCTGCAGCACGGCCAGGGCGATGCCGATCCCGAGCATCCGCCGCAGCCCCGGTTCGAGCAAATCCGCAAACGCCGCCGACTTCTCCCGCGCCGCCGCCTCGATCGAGCCGAGCTCCGCATCGACGGCCCCCGGGCCGACAACCCGCGCCAGCACCCGCCGCGCCTGGTCGGTCCGCCCGTTTTCCGCAAGCCACCGCGGGCTCTCCGGAACGAACAACAGCAGCGCCAGAAAGAGCGTCGCCGGCACGATTTCAGACGCGAACATCCAACGCCAGCCGCGGGCGGCATTCCACGAGGGCTCGGCCCCCTGCGCAATGAAGTAGTTCACGAAGTAGACGATCAGCATCCCGCTGATGATGGCAAACTGGTTCACCGACACCATCCGTCCGCGGATGCGCGCGGGCGAGATTTCGGCGATGTACATCGGCGACGCCATCGAGGCGATGCCCACGCCCAGGCCGCCCAGCACGCGATAGAGGACGAACGTTGTGAACGTCTTGGGCACCGCCGTCCCCACGGCCGACACGAGAAACAGCACGCCCGCCAGCACCAGCGTCTTCTTGCGCCCCAGCCGGTCGCTGAAGACGCCGGCAAACGCGACCCCGCCCACGCAGCCGAGAAGGGCGCAGGCAGCCGCCCAGCCCTTTTGCGCGGCGTCGAGCTGGAAATGCTCCTGCAGAAATCCGATGGCGCCGGCGATGACCGCGGTGTCGTACCCGAACAGCAACCCCCCCAACGCCGCGACCAGGCAGACCCAGACCACGTAGGGCCCGCTGCCTGTGCGGTCGGCGGACGGCGCAGCGCTCATGCGGCGCCCGCGTCGCGCAGGGCGTTGAACAGGGCCATCACGTTGTCGACCGGCGTGTTGGCCTGGATGTTATGGACGGCATTGAACACAAAACCGCCTTCCCTGTTGAAAAGACCAACCCGCTCGCGCACCTCGCGGTAGACGTCCTGCGCGGTGCCGAACGCCAGTGTCTTCTGCGTGTCCACTCCCCCGCCCCAGAAGACAAGGTCGCGTCCAAACTCCCGCTTCAGCCTCTCCGCCCCCATCTCCGCCGCGGAGCATTGCACCGGATTGAGGACGTCGAAGCCCGCGTCGATGAACTCCGGGATCAACTGGTAGACCGAGCCGCAGGAGTGGATGAAGGTCTTCCAGGCCGAGCGGCGATGGATGAAATCGTTAACCTGCCGGTGAAACGGCTGGAACAGGTCCCGGTACGCCTCGACCGAGATGAACAGACCGCGCTGTGTGCCGAAATCCGTTCCGGTGATGAACGCCACCTGGATCCGGTCGCCCCAGAGATCCATCAGCGTGGCCAGATTCGCCAAAGCAACTTCACATTGCCGCTCGAACACCTGCGCCACGTAGGCCCGGCGGGTCTTGGTCGAGATGTACCACTCGGCGACGTCCCGAATGCCGCGCGGGTGCTTGAGGAAGGGCGCCGGCACGAGCGCAATGTCGCCGAAGGCCGTGCCGGGGACGCTCAGGATCGACCTGTCCCGGTAGTACGCAAGATCGTCCGGGCCCAGCGGCGCGAACTCGTCGCAGTTGTCGGCCGGGTCGAGCCGGTCTTCATCGATGGGGTCCTGCCGCACGATGGTGTCGAAGAAATGCCCGCCTTCGGGCATGTGGCCACAGGGAGGCGCGCTCGTGTCGCCTTCCGGATAGATGTGCCAGCCGCCGTCCGGGGCGGGCTTGACATTGAAATCGCCCGAGACCTCGCACGGCGTGCCGTCAAAGAGGGTGAACGGTTTCCAGTCCCCGGCCTGGGTGCCGAGAATCGACTTGCGCCCCGGCACGCCCACGACGTCGATCCCCAGGGCCTCCCGAAGCGCGTCGTCGATCTCCCCGAGCATCTGATACGGTTCGATCACCTTGACGCGGTGGTCGGGCTCGCCCAGAAGACGCTGGCGCACCCGGTGCACAATCGAAACGTGCATCCCGGTCACGGCCGTCGAGCCGAAATCGACCGGCACCCGGTCGGGCTGGCGATGCTCGATCGCAGCCTGCAGACGCTCCCTGCTTGTCATGGCGATGGATGGCTAGTCTTCCGCGAACAGATACTCGAGGTCAGTTTGGGTCAGACTGCGGGCGAATCCCTCTTCGCCCAGGACATCGGCAATCGTCTGCGCCTTGCGCTGCTGCAACTCCCAGATCTTCTCTTCCACCGTGCCGGGGGCGATCAGGCGATAGGCATTGACGGTCTGCGTTTGGCCGATGCGATGCGAGCGGTCGATTGCCTGAGCCTCGACGGCCGGGTTCCACCACGGATCGTACAGAATGACGTAACTGGCCGTCGTCAGGTTCAGACCCGTCCCGGCCGCGCGCAGACTCAGGAGGAAGATCGACGGCTTGGCGTCGGCCTGGAACGTGCCAACGACGTCCATGCGGTTCTTCGTCTCGCCGGTCAGGACGTAGGTGGGCATCTGGCGCTGTTTGCACTCGGCCTCGATCAGTTGCAGCATCTGGACGAATTGACTGAACACCAGGACCTTCTGGCCTTCCTCGAGCAACGGCTCCATCAGCTCGAACAAGGTCTCGGTCTTGCCCGAGGGCGAATCGCTGCCGACCAGGGTGGGATGGCAGCAGATCTGCCGCAAGCGGGTCAGGGCCGCCAGCACATGCATCTTGCTGCGCGCCAGCCCCTTTTCCTGAATCGTCTGCATCACCTGCTCCCGGCTCCGGCGCAACTCGGCGAGATACAGCTTGCGCTGCGAGTCGCCTAACTCGCAGTCGCGCCGCTCCTCGATGCGGTCCGGAAGGTCCTTGGCCACTTGCTTCTTGAGCCGGCGCAGGAGCAGGGGACGCAGCTTCGACGACAATTTGCGCCGCGCCAGCCGCTGTGTGAATTCGGCGTCCGGACCCGTCGGCTCGTACGTTTCGTGGAACTGGGACTGCGTGCCCAGGTAGTTGGGCTGGACGAAATCGACGATGCTCCAGAGGTCGAGCAGCCGGTTCTCGAGTGGTGTCCCGGTAAGGGCAAGCCGGTGCTCGGCGCGCAGTTGCTTGACCGAAAGCGTGATCTGAGCGCCAGGATTCTTGATGAACTGCGCTTCGTCGAGAATCACCACCCGGAACTCGAACTTCATCAGCGCTTCGAGATCGCGCCTCAACAGCGCGTAGTTGGTCACAATGAGATCGTGCTGCGGGATCTGCTTGCGCAGATTGTGCCGGGCCGGACCGCTCTCCAACACCAACACCTTCAGGCTCGGCGTGAACTTCTCCGCCTCGCGCCGCCAGTTGTGCAGGACCGAAGCCGGGCAGATCACCAGCGCGGGTTTCGGCTTGCGGCTCTGGTCGCGAAGCCAGGCCAGCCACGCCAGGGTCTGGAGCGTCTTGCCCAGCCCCATGTCGTCCGCCAGAATCCCGCCGAGCCTGATCCGCCCGAGGTGACAGAGAAAATCGAAGCCGTCCTTCTGATAGGGCCGCATCTCCGCGACCACCGAGCCGGGCAGCGGGATCTTGGGAATGCCCTTGAAGTTGGCCAGTTTCCCCCGAAGCGCCTTGGCTTCCGGCTGGTCGCCGAAACGCTGCAGCCCTTCCTCGTCCATGTGGCTCACTTGCACCAGGTCGACCTTCTGCGGGAGCGCGGACAACCCCTCGACGCCGATATCCGCCATCGCTTCATGGGCCTTCTGCACCGCCGAAAGGTCCAGCTCGACCCAGCCGCTGTCGGGCAACTTGACGAATCGGCTTGCGGCCGTGGCGAGCCGCTCCAGATCCGCCGCCGAAAGCCGCAGACCTTCCTGTTCCCACGCCGCCGAAACGGCAAACCAGTCAATGCCGCTCCCCTGCACAATGATCCTCGGACGCAGTTGCCGGGGCGCCAGGAACAGGCGCTGAAAGGCGGCATTGCCCAGGTAGTCGGCCTCCGCGGGGCGGTCGGGCCAGGCCTGCGCAAGCGTCGCGAAGAAATTGTCGTTTGCATCTCCGATCCACAACCCGGGCTCCGGAGTGAACCAATCCTGCCGGCGGAGCCACACGATGGCTGCTTCAAGCCGCGGATCATCGAGCATCTCAGGCTTCCCGGCCAGGTTGGCCGGCGGATCCGTCCGCTGCCATTCGTGGCCGTTCCATTGCCATCGGCTCTTGTCCCGCTCGCTCACGGCCACCAGCCGCAGCCGAATCGTGTCTTCCGAGAGATCAAACAGGAACTGCGGCCTGGCCCGGTGGGCCACGCAGAGCGTCTCCCAGGCCGCGCCTGAACCGGACGCCGTCTTCCGCAGGTGGGTGATCAGGCGGTGACTCAGTTTCCTGACCGACACCCCGGGGCGAGCAAGCAGGGCGCAAAGCACGGAAGGCGGCGGCGGGTTGCGAAGCAGATAAATGGTCTGGTGAAAGGCCACCAGTCCGGGCCGGCCCGCAAAAAAGCACGCCGTGTCCAGAGGCAACACTTCCCCCGTCGGCAGGCGCAAGCGCTGGTGAAGGGCAGACTCAGACTCCCCGTTCGCCAGGTGCGGAGTCAGCTCCGCCAGTTGCCCATTGAAACTGACATTTTCCGGCTTTCCAGCCCACTCGATCCACGGGGGGGTGCCCCAGTGCGCCAGCCACTGCAGCAGTTCGACGCCGTTCAGCCGCACCGGCTCCCCGTCCCGCCCGCCCTGGCGGTACATCTCGGCCAGCCACGCGATGAAATCCCAGTCGTGCGGAGCAAACAGCTCCTGTTCATGCACGGCGCGCCCGGCCAACTCGATCAGTTCGGTGAGCGTCCGCGGCTTCTCGCCGCTGCGGGGGCGGAACAAGAGGAAACCGCACTCGAGATCGTGCAAGCCCGCGTGACCCGGATGCGGAACGGGTTTGGCAAGCACACGCAGCCGCGCCCGCGGGGCGTCGAGATGAAGGGGCACCGACGGCAGCATCCAGTTCTCGAGGGCCTCGATTTCCCGGCGTTCCCTCTCTTCCTGCTCGATCTCGGCTAGGCGCCCGAAATTGGCATAGCTCGTCAGTTCCGTCGGGAGCGGACGTCCCGCCCGGAGGAAGAGAAGGGCGGTCTGTTCGAGCCGGGCCTTGCCACGGGCGCCCAGCAGGCGCGGCCACCAATCGTTGCCGGCAAAATCGCGCCGGGCCAGCGAGAGTTTCTCGAAGTAATCCTCGAGCAGAAGCCACGCCCGTTGCGAATCGGCGCAGTTGGCGAACAGATCGAGCAGTTCGGTGCGCTCCGCCACGGCGGCTTTCGAGTCCGCCAACTCCCGCCTCAGATCCGCAAATGCTCCGTAGGCGTCTTTCAGGACCGAACATTGGGCGTCGTATCTGCTCGTCTGCGCCGGGCGCGACGATGTTGGATGCTTGGCTTTGCGCATCAGAGTCTCAATCTATCCATTCTCCTATAAGATCAGGTCGGGTTTGACAACACTTGTTTGCGCAGAAGCCCATTCTGCGATCCCATTGGCCGGGGACGGGGACGTCCCCACTCCTACACCTTCGTGTGCGCGAGTAGAGTAGTGGAGGGGCGACGTCCTCGTCGCCCGCGAACGCCCCTTTGACCCCACGGAATCACCTCCCCACGCGCCTGCGCGCCCGCGCGGGCCCAGGCAACGCCCCGCCTCGCCGAACCCCAAACCAATCCGCGGTCCGGCCGAACCCGCATAGCAGTCCCCTTGCGAAGTCTGACCGCCCCGTGCACGGACGGGTTGAAATATGCGGGTTAGATCAAGGCGCGCCGCTTCTCGTCCGCGGCCAGGCGGGCAACCAGTTCCCGGACCTTCTGGGCCTGGCTCTTGTGCGCCACCAGCGTGGCATCGTCCGTCAGCACGAGAATCGAGTCCCGCAGCCCCACCACGGCAATCACAGCCCGGTTCTTCGTGCGGGCGTCGAACACGATGTTGCGCGCGGCGTCCACATGCACGAAATCCCCGACCGCGCAGTTCCCCGCCGCGTCGGCTTTGAGATGATGGCTGAGCGCGGTCCACGAACCGAGATCGTCCCAGGCAAATGTGCCGTCCGCCACCACGACATTTTGGGCGTGCTCCATCAGGGCGTAATCGATCGAGATCTTCCGCAGCGCGGGGTACTCGGCAGCCAGGGTCGCGGCGAGCTTGGGCGTTCCCGCCACCTTGAACCACCGCTGACAGGCTTCGGCCATGTCCGGCGCGTGCTTGCTCAAGCCCTCGACGAGAGTGACAAACGACCAGATGAACATCCCGGCGTTCCACCGGTACGCCCCGCTGTTGACGTATTCCACGGCGCGGTCGTAGTGCGGCTTCTCGACGAATTGCTCGGCCCTGTGAAAGGTCGTGCGGTAGGTCTTGGCACCCTGCGGCGGAGGCAGCGGCGCCCCCACGCGAATGTACCCGAAGCCGGTGGCAGGCTCGGTCGGCTTGATCGCGATCGTCACAATCACCTGCCCGCGCGCGGCCAGATCGAACCCGTCCCGCAGCACCTGCTCGAAGGACTTCGCGCCCGACACCACGTGGTCGGCCGGCAGCACCGCCATCACCCCCGTCGTCGAACGGGCCCCCACCAGCGCCGCCCCCAGCGTCACCGCCGCGCAGGTGTCGCGTCCGCACGGCTCGGCGATGATGTTGTCGCGCGGCAGGTCCGGAAGCTGGCGGCGCACGGCGGACGCCTGCACGCGGTTGGTGATCACTAGGATGTTCTCGATCGGGACCAGCGGACGCGCGCGATCGACGGCGTCCTGCAACAGCGAGCGGCTGCCCAGCAGGGCCAGCAGTTGCTTGGGCCGATCCTCGCGGCTAACCGGCCAGAACCGTTCGCCGCGTCCCCCGGCCATGATGATCACATACCGGTTATTCTTCTGGCTCTGCTGCCTTTTCATTCTCGAATCCCCTGCGCCAGAGTGCGCACGAACGACGCCACGGACTCCACCAGGTCGCCCCGCCCCGCCCCGCGCGCAATCCGGTCCACCACCGCGCTCCCCACCACAACGGCATCGGCGTGCCGGGCCACCGCCTTGGCTTGCTCGGGATTCGAGATGCCAAAGCCGACGGCGATCGGCAGGGTCGTGTGCCGGCGAATCCGCGCCGTCATGTCGCCAATGGTCTCGGCGACCGTGGCCTGCATGCCGGTGACCCCTTCGCGCGAGACGTAGTAGATGAACCCGCTCGCCTCCTTCGCAATCCCCGCCACGCGCTCCTCAGGCGTCGTGGGCGCAATCAGATAGATCGCGCACAGGCCCGCCGCCCGCATCTGTTGCCCATACCCGCCAGCCTCTTCCGGCGGCAAATCCAGCACAAGCAGACCATCCACGCCGGCCTCCGCCGCGTCCCGGATAAAGCGGTCCTGTCCGTAACGGTGAATCAGGTTGTAGTAGATGTAGAGAACCACCGGCACGTGCGACCCCTGGCGCAAGGCCCTCACCGCGGCCAGCACCCCACCCGGCGTCGTCCCGGACTCGAGCCCCCGTTGCGCGGCGAGTTGGTTCACCAGTCCGTCCGCCAGCGGATCACTGAACGGCACACCCAACTCGATCACATCCACCCCCGCCGCGTCGAAGGCCAGCGCCAGACGCCGCGTCGCGTCCAAATCCGGATCTCCGGCCCCAATGTAGACAATCAGACCCTTCCGACCCTCCTCCCGGAGGCGACAGAACCTTTGCACGAGGCGATTCACCCTGCCCAGACTGCCAATACGCCGGCCAAACCTCAAGCGGTGAAAGCGAAAAGCCCCCGGCATCTCACAAGGGTTCGCGGCGGCTGGTCGTATCCGCAGTGTGCGGATTTTGATTTTCAAACGGCTGCGGATGCGTTACGCAGAGGCCGTGGCCGAACCCTTCAGAACGGGTGAAAAGCGATTCCTCGGCATCCCTGTTGCCCGCGGGGTTGGCCGGGGCAGGCTCTTTGTCCTCCACCCCACAGCGATCGCAACGGTGCCCCAGTACGGCATCCGCGACGAGGACGTGCCGGAGCAGACACAGAAGCTGGAACGTGCCCTCCTGCGAAGTCGCGAACAGATCCATGACATCCAGAAGCGCGTGCGCGAAAACATGGGCGCCAATGACGCCGCCATCTTCGACGCGCAGTTGCTCCTCCTGGACGACCCGGTCCTGCTCGAGGCAGTGGTCCGTTACCTGCGGCGCGAGCGCGTC
>CAYPUR010000048.1:0-7764 GCA_964413865.1 uncultured Verrucomicrobiota bacterium | reverse complement strand
CGTCAACGTTGAACACGCGTTTTCAGTCGTGTCGCATCGCTACCTGGCCGCGTTCGGCGCCATCGACGATGACTACCTGCGGGAACGGATGGTCGATATGCGGGATGTCGTCGATCGCATCCTCCATAACCTGCTCCAGCGGGAAGGCCCGGCCGGACTCGCCGATCTTCGTGAGCCGAGCATCCTGGTGACGGACGACCTCACCCCCTCGCAAACCGCGCTGCTCGATCGGGATCTCATCATGGGCTTCGCCACCGACCAAGGCAGCCGAACCTCGCACACCGCCATCCTCGCCCAGTCCCTCCAACTCCCGGCTGTCGTCGGCCTCCGCAACGCCAGCCGCCAGGTCTCGTCGGGTCAGTATGCCCTGCTCGACGGCTTCAACGGCGCCTTGATCGTCGATCCCACCGACCAGACGTTGTTCGAGTACGGCCAGTTGGCGCGAAGACATGTGGCGCGTGAAGACCGGTTGCGCGAACTGCGCGACCAGGCGGCCGTCACCCTCGACAACGTCGGCGTCACGCTCTCCGCCAATATCGAGCAGACGACCGAGACCGCCGCGGTGATGGACCAGGGCGCCGACGGCGTGGGCCTGTTCCGCACCGAATACCTGTTCCTCAACCGCGAAACGACACCCTCCGAGGAGGAGCAATACCAGGCCTATCACCGCGCCGCGTCCGACCTCCATCCCAGCCCCGTCATCATCCGCACTCTCGACCTGGGCGGCGACAAGGTGCAATCCGAACGCACTCTCCCGGTCGAGATGAATCCCTTCATGGGCCTGCGCGCGATCCGCGTCTGCCTCCAGCAGCACGACCTCTTCCGCACCCAGTTGCGCGCCATCCTCCGGGCAGGCGCAGTCGGCAACGTCAAGATGATGTACCCGATGATCTCGGGACTCGACGAGTTGAACCAGGCCAACCGACTCGTCGAACAGTGCAAGGCCGAATTGCGCCAGGACAAGATCCCCTTCAACCCCGACCTCGATATCGGCGTCATGATCGAGGTCCCCGCCGCCGCCTTGATCGCCGAAACATTGGCGCAGCGGGTCAAGTTCTTCAGCATCGGCACCAACGACCTCATCCAGTACACCCTCGCCGTCGACCGCCTCAACCCCCAGATCACGCACCTCTACCAGCCCACGCACCCGGCCGTCCTCCGCCTCATCAAGCACACCATCGATGCCTCCCACCAACACGGCATCTGGACCGGCATCTGCGGCGCTATGGCCGGCGATCCTGTCCTGGTGCCGCTCCTGCTCGGCCTCGGAGCGGATGAGCTCAGTGTCGCGCCCTCTCTGGTGCCAGCAGTCAAGTTCATCATCCGCCGCCTCAAGTCCGCCGAGGCGCGCGCCTTGGCCGACTTCGCCCTCGGCTGCGAGGACCCGAACCTCATCCTCGAACGTTGCCGCGCCCTGGCGGAAGACATCGCACCCGGCCTCTTTGCCAACTCGCCCGGTTACGGTTCCTCGCGGAGCGTATGAAATCTCCTAGCCTGCATGCCGACTTCTCTTGTGAACTCCGGCTTCGCGGTGGCAAGAAGTGGTGAGAAATGCAGGCTAGCCGGATCTGCCGCTTCGCCCCCAGCGAACGCATTGCCTCTGCCCCGCCGCACTGCTAGGCTCCGCCCCTGTCATGGGACGTCGCAAGCAGCAGAAGACGCCGCATTCCGTCGCCGCCGTGGGGCAGACCCCACCCACGCCCGCCGCCAAGGGGTTGGCGCCCGATGCGTTTCACCCCACCCCGCCGGTCCCGCCCCACAAGACGCCCTGGCCCCCCGCCGCGTTGCTGTTCCTTGCCGCCTGGCTCTACGTCGGACTCTGGATTGACCCGCCTCTGCGCTACCATCACGCAGGTCCAGTCTTCTTCCTCAACGCCGATTTCTTTGCGGATCACCTGGACCGCCCAGGCGGTCTGCTCGAGTACGCGGCCGCCTGGCTCGCCCAGTTGGACTCCCGCGCCATGCTCGGCGCATTCGTCATCGCCAGCCTGACCGCTCTGGTCTCGGGCGCATCGGCCTTGCTCCTCGAACGCGCGGGAAGATGCCATCCCTGGTTGCCTCGTGTGCCCGCATTGCTCCTGCTGGCGCTCGCTGGCCAATACGATGCCCCGGTGCACGCAATCGCCTCCGGCCTCCTGCTCGCCCTCTGCGGAGCCCTGACATGGCAGGTCTGGCGCCCCGTCCCATCCGGCCTCCGCTGGGCCTCGTTCTGGCTCGCCGTCACCGCGCTGTTCTGCGTGGCCGGCCCAATCCCCAGCGTTCTGTTTGTGCTGCTGGGCACTCTGTGGGAAACGGCTTTGGCTCTGAAGCCAAACCTCAAGTCCAATACACCCTGCTCCCAGGCAGCCCAACACATGCCTCGAACCCGAGACGATATCCGCACCGCGCGCGAACCGGACCAGCACGCGCCGGCAGCCGGGCGCCCGCCCGCGCCCTCACTTCCCGCCCAGCCCCGTTCTTGCCGCTTCACCAGCCCGCTGGTCTGCGGCCTCGCGGTCGCAGGCATCGCCGGCGGAATCCTGGTCCTCCCCGAGATGTCCCTCGCCACCATTTTCGCGCCCTGGGGCACAGGTCTGTCGCTGGTCGTGTGTGCGCTGCTGCATGTGTGTCTGCCAACCGCCTTCGGCCTGACGCTCGCCGGAATCGGCATGCCCTCGGCCCGCGGACCCGCAGCCTGCTCTCGCGAACGGCGCCGGGATTTGCCCCATGCGACCCGATGGGCCTGGCGCCTCGCGGGCCTGGCCGTGTCGGTGGCCTGGCTGGCTGCCACTTTCGATTGGGACCGGAAGCCTCTGATCCGCATCGCGTGGGAAGCCCAGCAGGGCCGTTGGGAGCGCGTGCTCGATGCCGCCCGCAGTCTGCGTCGAATGCCCGATCCCTCCGCGCAGTTGGCCATCAATCAGGCGCTGTACCACACCGGCAGGCTGAACCAGGATCTTTTTGCCTTCCCCCAACGAAAGGGGGCGCCCTTGCTACCCTCCATGCGCCAGGGCATGGCCGTCTGCACCCCCCTGAGCGATACGCTCCTCGAACTGGGGCAGGTCGGCTTGGCCGAGCATTACGCCCACGAGGCTCTCGAGAATATCGGCCCACGCCCGCACCTCCTCTGGCAGTTGGCCCGCATCAACGTCCTCCAAGACCGGCCGCGCGCAGCCCGCGTGTTCCTCAACCGCCTCCGCCAGGTCCCATTCCAGCGGGAGAAAGCAGCCCGCCGCCTCCAGGCGCTCGCAGCCGACCCAACCCTCAGCACCGCGGACGACATCGCCCGCGTGCGCCCCTTCCTCGTGACCTCGGACCACGCGGATAGCGGGGTTCCGACGGAATTCCTGCTCAGGCAACTTCTGCAGAGCAACCGGCGCAACCGCATGGCCCTCGAGTATCTCATGGCCCATTACCTCCTGAACGGCCAATCCGAACCGCTCCTCCAAACCCTCGGCGCCTTGGACCAACACGGCATCTGGGAAACACCGCGCCACATCGAGGAGGCCATGATCGATCACCTCCACCCCACGGGAACCAATCACACCGAGATCGCCGGACGCCGTATCAGCCCCGACACCGTCCGCCGCTACGGCGAGTTCCTGGCCCACATCGAAAAAGACAGCAGGCGTGTCGCCGACCTTCGTGTGCGACTCGCAACCGGTTTCGGCGATACGTTCTGGTTCTATCAGCGCTTCGGAGTGACCTTCGGCGCGATCCCGCCCACTGACACCACAGGCCCCAAATGAACATTCGCCTTCACCCCAACTCTCGCCGGATCGCGCTCGGTTGCCTCCTTGCCTCACTTCCCGTCGCGGCCGCGCCGGCGGACATATCGGCGCCCCCCCCGCGGCGGATGCCACGCCTCGCGCCCGATTACACCGACATCGTGCTGCCCCCGAACATCGCTCCCATGAACTTCATCATCGAGGAGGACGGGGCTCGCTTTCGCACCCGCTTGTCCGGTCCCGCGGGTTCGCCGATCGAACTCGCGGAACGATCGCCGCGGGTGGCCATCCCCATCAGGCCCTGGAACGCCCTGCTGCGCGCGAACGTCGGAAGCCACATCCTCATCGAAATCGCCGTGCTGAGTCGCGAGGGACAGTGGCTCGCGTTCCAGGCTGTAACCAACCGCGTCGCCCCCGATGAGCTCGATGGGCATCTGGTCTACCGGCGTCTGCTGCCCCTCTACAATATCTACCGAACCATGGGCATCTATCAGCGCGATCTCGAGACGTTCAAGGAAACGCCCGTGCTCGAAAATACCCGCTTCGGACGCGGCTGCCTGAACTGCCACACCTTCCTGCAACACAGCCCCGATCGCATGGCGCTCCACATCCGCAGCCAGGACAGCGGCAATCCCATGCTCCTCATCGCATCCAACCAGGTCGCCACGGTGGCCAAGACCTCCGGCTACATGTCCTGGCACCCCAGCGGACGCCTGCTCGCCGCCTCCGCAAACAAGCTCTCACTCTTCTTCCATACCAAGGGAGAGACGCGCGACGTCTTCGACGCCGACTCCGACCTCGAAATCTATCGGGTCGACTCCAATACCGCCGTCTCACCGCACGCCATCGCCCGGCCGGATCGGCTCGAAACCTGGCCCTGCTGGGCGCCCGACGGACGCGCCCTCTACTTCTCGAGCGCTCCCAAGCTCGGCAACATGGATCGCCGACGCTTCCGCCAGGTGCGATACGACCTGATCCGCGTCCCCTACGACCTCGAACTCGACCGCTGGGGAGAACCCGAGACAATTGTCTCCGCCGAAGCAACCGGCCGAAGCGCCGTTCAACCGCGGGTCTCCCCTGACGGACGGTTCCTGGTCTACGGCTTGTGCGCCTACGGCCACTTCCCAATCTACCAGCCCTCGAGCGATCTCCACCTGCTCGATCTCACTACCCGGGAGCATCGACGTCTCGACATCAACAGCAGTGCCGCCGATACCTGGCACTGCTGGTCGAGCAACAGCCGCTGGCTCGTCTTCAGCAGCAAACGCCTCGACGGGCTCTTCGCCCGCCCCTTCTTCAGCCATGTCGATCCAGCAGGCCGCTTCTCCAAGCCTTTCCTCCTCCCGCAACGCGATCCCGCCTACTTCGATTCCTGCCTCGAAACTTTCAACGTGCCCGAATTGATCCAAAGCCCAATCACCGTCGCCCCGGCCGACCTCGCCCGCGCCGCAACCCGGCCCAACCGGCTGCTCAAGCCCGCCGTTCAGCCCCCCGCCCAGGGCGACGCGCCCGCGCCCGTGCGCGAATACGAAGACGCTCACACCGAACAAGGAGAGCCGCCCGCCTCCGGCACAACAGACTGAAGCCCGGGACGCCTCAAGGCGCTCGAGCCCCCTCCAGTCCGTAAGTCTCCTCACGGCCCCGCAGACCCCGAGCCGCGCATCATCTGCCCGATGGCGTTCAGATGCTCCCGCGCCCTTTGATTCTGCGGATCCAGCCGCAGCGCTTCCTCGAAATGCCCCCGGGCCTCTCCAATCAACCCCTCTTTGACGAGCGCCACCCCCAGATTGATGCGCGCCAGCACATGGTTCGGACGCCACCGCAGCACTTCTTCAAACTCCTTGCGCGCTTCCGGAATCCGATTGCTCATCGCCAGTTCGACCCCCAGGAGGTAATGCGCCTCCCAGTACGACGGCTGCACCCGGATTGCCTTGGACAGCGCCTCCATCGCCGCACCCCGCTTCTCCTGCGCCGCCAGCGCGTTCGCAAGATGAAGATAAATCGACGCATTCCCCGGCTGCCAACGCAGAGCCGACTCGTACTCGACCAGCGCCTCGTCCACCTTGCCCTGAGCCGCCAGCGCGCGCCCCAACTCGAGATGCCCTTCCCCCGACCTCGGCTCGAGTTCGAGCCCCGTCCGCAAACTCGTCTCCGCGGCGCTCCATTGCTCCTGTCGTCTCAAGAGACGGCCCGCGTGGACATAGGCCGCAAAGTGATGCGGCAAAAGGCCGCAGATCGCCCGCCATTGCGCACCCGCCTCCTCGTGCCGCCCCGTCGCTTCGAGGAATTCCGCGTAGCCCTCGTAGAGCCGATGGTCCCGCGGCGCACGGAGTAATGCGGCGCGATACACCGCCTGGGCCTCCGCCGCGCGCTCCGGCGTGAGCCGGCTCTTGAGTGACTGCCACTCCTTCTGCCACAGATCGAGCTGCGCCTGGTGATTCAACTGACGCGTGAACGGCGCCGCCTGCAGCCGGCGCAATACATCCTCGATCACCCCAGCCCGATTCCAATCCGTCAGCCCCAACCGCCGCTCGCACGCCTCCTGCGATGCCCACTCCGCAACGCGCCCCCGCGTGACCGAGGAAGGAAGGCTCTGCTCGATCGCCTCGGCCAACAGCCGCCCCAGACGGTAATTGCCCGCGAAGTTCAGATGAACATGCTCGAAGAAGAATTCTGAACCGGGCACCCCCGCCGCACCCTCCTCGCCTAACGCCTCCTCGACCGTAACCAACCGCACCTCCCCGCCCCGATGCCGCTCGGCCGCTTCGCGAATCAGTCCGTTGATCGCCGAGTCGGCTCGGAAAGGAAGCGCATCAAAGTCGCGCGCGCGCCCGAACGCTTCCCCGGCCTCGACTGCATTCGTTCGACGCAAGAGGCAGTGACCAAGCCGGAAATCAAGCTCGGCATACGTCGCGTCCAATCCCTTCGCCCGAAGGTAGCTTGCCAAGGCCGCCTCGAGGTCCCCACCAGCCTCATGGGTCGCCGCCGCCTGGCACAGGGCCTCGAACTCAGACTTGGCCGCAGGCGCCATCGACGCCGCATGGACGGACGCGAACGGCGCGCAATCGCGCAAGTTGCTGGCCACCGTGCTCAAAACCACCGGGCACCCCGCTTTGCCTGCCAGGCGCAGGATCCCCTCCAGGTTTCGTGCAAAGTTCCTGTGCGCAATCTGCCGCCGCGGATCGTCCGGCGCCACGTGTTGCTCGGCAAACATCCCCATCCCGCTCCAGGGACCGGCTGGCTCCTTCCCCCACTTCCCAATCAGCGATTCCAGCGCCTGCCCCAGCCGGGTGCTCTTCAATGCCAGCGTCAGCCGAATGGACAACCATCCTGGAACCTGCCGGCCAAACACCGTCGCCGCGCCGAAAGGCCCCACCATCTCGTTGTTCCCCATGTAGATCACCCAGAGATCGCCCTGGTGACGCACGCATTCACGCGCAATGGGCAGGATCGCGTGCGAGTTGATTGCCGTCATCGCCACGCAGACCACCTCGAACTCGGTCCCGGGAAACCGCTCCGACAGCAGCGCCTCGATGTAACGGCCCATTCCGTAGGCCGGCCGGGGATCTCCCAGGGCGGCCGATTCGCCGAGCAGAAAGATCCGGCACATCCCGGCGCCCTTCTCGGTCGTCATCACAACCGGCGCCGGACTTCGGGCCAGATCAGGAGCAAAAAACCGAAGGCCGAACTTGTCGTTCTCGACGAAGACGTCGCGCTCCTGAATGCGGGTTCTCTTGAAAAAACTTGTCGAATGGCCAAATCCGATCAGCCGCAATCCTCCCTCGACCAGCGCCAGCGCCAACAGCGGCAGTAGCGTCAACGCCCCCAACCGAAACAGCCAGTCTCGTCCCCTGCCCGCCCGTCTGCCACCCCTCGACATGGCCGTCTTTGATCCGCGCCCCTCGCTCGCACCGCCACCGTGCGCTGTCCTTTGCCTGGAACTCATCCGATGTTTCAATGCGCCCACAGTACCAGCGGCGCGCATGAGGGAGAATCAAAATGAGACCCGCTGGATGGCAGACATATAAGATAGAGTGACAGGTTCATAATTATTGAC
>CAYPUR010000047.1:6998-24762 GCA_964413865.1 uncultured Verrucomicrobiota bacterium | reverse complement strand
TGATTCCTGCCTTTGACGGAGCGAGATGGCGCGGACTCATCCCGCGACGGCGGGACGGCTACGGATCCACGGTTCATGGACGGATTTTTTGGGGGGCTCCAGCAATTCTCAGTTCGTTTGACAACGTTCAGAGCGCCGGGTTGGGGGACCCGGCCTGCAACCGCTGCGTTCTCCGGTGCTGTAGGCCGGGCGCCCTCACCCGGCGGCAAGGCCATGCACTGAGAACGAGAACCGGTTCACCCAGTTATTTCACTCGCTTTGCGAGGAACGGTAACCGGGCTAACCCGCATGGCAGACACCATGCGAAAGCTGACCGCCTGTGCACTGATGGGTTGTGAAATATGCGGGCGAGGGGGCTCGTGTCGTCCTTGCCCAGGAAAGGGGCGGCGCGCATACTCGGCGGATGCTCGATGTCAAACGGATTCGGGATGAGCGGGACCTGGTGCGGGAACGCCTGGCCAGCCGGGGCGCCGGCGACGAGGCCAAGGTCGATCAGGCGCTCGAGATTGACGCGCAGCGGCGTCAGTTCCTGGCGGAAGTCGAGACGCTCAAGGCGCAGCGCAACCGTGTGTCGAAGGAAATCGGGGCCTTGATGGGGCAGCGCAAGCTGGCCGAGGCCGAGGCGCGCAAGGCAGAGACGCGGCAGATCGGCGACCGGATTGCCGAGCTGGACGGGAAGGTCGCGGCGCTCGAAGGGGCGCGGGATCAGATCCTTCTGCGGCTGCCGAACCTCCCGCACGAGAGCGTGCCGGTTGGCCGGACGGCGGAGGACAATGTGGTCGTTCGGGTGTGGGGAGAGAAGCCGGTGTCGACATTTCCCCTCCTGCCGCATTTGGACCTCTGCAGCCGGCTCAAGCTGGTCGATTTCGGCCGGGGCGCGAAGCTGTCGGGGAGCGGTTTTTTGCTCTACACGGGCTGGGGCGCGCGGCTCGAACGGGCGCTGATCTCGTTTCTTCTGGACCTGCATACGGGCCAGCACGGGTACACCGAGGTCTCGCCGCCGTACCTGATCGGGCGGGACTGCATGGTGGGAGTCGGGCAGTTCCCGAAATTCGAGGATCAGGCCTACGCGGTGCAGGAGGGGCTGGACAGCTCGACCCTGGGCAAACTTTACCTCCTGCCGACGGCCGAGGCGCCGGTTGCCAACATCCATCGGGAAGAGATTCTCTCGGACGCCCAGCTTCCGATCCGGTACGTGGCCTACAGTCCGTGCTTCCGGGCGGAGGCGGGTGCGGCGGGCGTGGGGACGCGGGGGATGATCCGTGTGCACCAGTTCGACAAAGTCGAGCTGATCAAGATTGTGCGGCCGGAGGACGGTTATGCGGAGCACGAGAAGATGGTGGCCGATGCGGAGCGGGTTCTGCAACTGCTGGGGCTGCACTATCGGGTCGTGCTGTTGTGCACGGGGGACATGGGATTCGCCAGTGCCAAGACCTATGATATCGAGGTCTGGGCTCCAGGGCAGGGCCAGTACCTCGAAGTGTCAAGCTGCTCGAACTGCGAGGACTTCCAGGCGCGCCGGATGAACTGCCGGTACAAGCTGGCCGACGGCGGCAACCGGTTCCCGCATATCCTCAACGGCAGCGGAACAGCCCTGGCCCGCCTCTTTGTCGCGCTGATCGAGACGCACCAGCAGGCCGACGGGTCGGTGTTGGTTCCCGAGCCGTTGCGCCCCTGCCTGGGCGCGGACCGTCTGCCCCTGCCGGCGTGCTGCCCATGAGGATTCTACTGGCGAGCAGCGAGATCTTCCCGTACTCGAAGAGCGGGGGCCTGGCCGACATGGTGGCGGCGCTGGCCAAGTCTCTGGCCGCGGCGGGACACCAGGTCGGGGTGGTGACGCCGCTCTACCTGGGCATTCGGGAACGTTTTCACGGATTGCATCCGTTCGACTGGCGGATGCAGTTGGCGCTGGGAGGCAGCCTGCTGAGCGCGTCGGTCTGGGTGGCCGAACCGGCGTCGCACCTCACCCTTTATTTCATCGATCAGCCCGGCTTTTTCCGGCGTCCGGGGCTCTATGGCACGCCGCAGGGGGAGTTTGCGGACAACGCGGATCGGTTTGTTTTTTTCGCGAAGTGCGTCGCGCACCTGGCTCGGTATTTGCCCTGGCATCCGCAGGTCGTGCATGTGAACGACTGGCACACGGCGCTCACCCCGCTGCTGATCAGACATCAGGCCTTGACCGATGGATGGGCCGCGCCGCCGGCCACCTGCCTCACCATCCACAACCTGGCCTACCAGGGGGTTTACCCGGCCGAGACGTTCGCGCTGTCCAACCTCCCCTGGTCCCACTTCACCGCGGATGGCGCCGAATTCCACGGACGCTTCAACTGTCTCAAAGCCGGCCTGGTCGCAAGCGACGCGATCACGACCGTGAGCCCGAGCTACGCCGGGGAGATCCAGACCCCCGAGCACGGGTGCGGTCTCGAGGGCGTTTTGCGCCTCCGGGCCGGCGCCCTGACCGGGATTCTCAACGGGGTTGATTACGACGAATGGCGGACCACGGACAACAGGTTTCTGGCCGCGCCGTATGAGGTCGGCGATCTCTCGGGCAAGGAGGCGAACAAGCTCGCACTGCAGCGCGAGATGGGGCTGCCGGCGATGCCCGCCACGCCGTTGTTCGGGATGGTGACCCGTCTGGTGCATCAGAAGGGGATTGACCTGGCCTTGGGCGCGCTGGAAGAGATGCTGGCTGGCGATCTCCAGTTCGTCCTGCTGGGAAGCGGGATGGTCGAGTTCCAGGAGGCCTTTCTCGAACTCGAAGAGCGCCATCCGCTCAAGGCGGCGATCCGGCTCGGTTACAATCACGCCCTCGCACACCGCATCGAGGCCGGCTGCGACTTCTTCCTCATGCCTTCGCAATTCGAGCCCAGCGGCTTGAATCAGATGTATAGCCTGCGCTACGGCACGGTCCCGGTGGTGCGCGCGACAGGCGGGCTGATCGATTCCGTCGTCGACATTCGCGAAAGCCAGGAGCGCGCCAACGGCATCAAGTTCCGGGAGTACTCGTCCGCGGCACTGGCCAAGGCGATGCGCAAGGCCCTGGCCCTGTATCGCGAGCCGGATCTCCTTCTCGACTACCGGCGCAACGGGATGCGTGCCGATTTCTCCTGGGACCGGAGCACCGCGCAATACGTCGAGGTGTATGGCCGCATCACACGCCGCGCGTGACCTCCCGCCGATCAGGGGTCACGCGGAATGAGCGCAGCCGAGTTTCTAGCGGCTTGCCAGAGAGATCCACTGGCTTTCTTTGGCCTGGCGTCCGGCGACCACGGCACCCTCGGCGACGTGCTGTTTGTAATTCTCGCCGACAGTCAGGACCCTGGGCTTCTCGTAGCCTTCCTCGCCGAGGAGGCGTTCGAGCTCGGGGGCCAGGTGGCGGACGCGGCTGCCGCCGCCGGTGAGGATGATGTTCTGCATCAGTTCGCCCACGCTGTCGGTCGAGGCCTCGGCGATGATCGCCTTCACGCAGTCCAGGATCTTGAGCAGCAGTTGCTGGCAGGCATCGCCCATGATCTCTCCCAGTTCGAGTTTGCGCGGCTTGCCGCCGACCAGCACGCTGGCCGTGATCGGGCTGTCGATCTTGCCCACATAGGAATGGGCTTCCTTGAGCTCGCGGATCTTGAACAGGGAGAGTTGGACGTCCGGATACGCCTGGCCGATGGCCGCCTGGAGGAGGGCGTCGACCTTGTCGCCGGCAAACGGCACGCTGATCTGGTCGTCGGCGGTCGGAAAGTAGCCTTGCACGAGGCAGACATCGGTCGTTCCCGCGCCGACGTCCACGAAGACGGAATTGCGCACTGGGTCCAGATACGCGGGATCGCCGAGCTTTGAAGGATCGCGGAACCCGAGGGCGGCCAGGAAAGGTTCCGGGACGAGCAACGCCTTGTGGAAGAAGCCGCCCAGGGCCTCGAGCAGATGCTCGCGGCCGGTCCGATCCGCCGTGGCGGGCAACCCCGCCACCACGCGCAGCTCGACCCCGGCCGGCGCGTTGATCAACTGGCGCAGATGGCGGATGAAATCGTGCGCGGCCGCCATGTCCGCCACCACGCCGTCAGCCAGCGGCGGGACCATGCGCAGATACATGCGGTATTTCTGGGCGAGGTGGCCGAAAAGGACCTTGGCGTTGTCGGGCAGGAGATTGTCGACGATGCCCTCCCTGGCGTATCCGACAACGGTGGGAATGACCTCGCTCAGAAGCGGCTGCGTCGAGCCCAGCGGAGCCACCTTGAGGCACGACGTGTTTGTGCCCAAATCGAGGCCAACCAGCATAATGTCGCCCTTCACGGGCTGCACGGTTTCGACCGGCACGGTCGCCGGGCTCGCTTTGTGGGTCTGGTCTTTCGCGGTTTCCGCGGTCAGTGGCGGGACGTAAGTAGTGCGCATTGGGTCATTCGGTTCGCATCGATCGGGCGGTCTGCCACCGGCCATCCAACCGGTGAACGGCGCCCGCTGGAGTCCGAGTGTGGCGATGGACGAGGGAAATGCAAGCGCGTGCCGCCTCGAAGCCGCAGTTTTTCACGGAGCTTGTCCCGGCGTGTTGCCCGGTGTGCCCCATAAAGCACATTGACAGAATATCGATTCACGGTATTAAAAGGGCACGATGAGCCCGCCGAGGGCAGAAGATTGCAGACGGTTCCGGCGGGTGAAACAACCTAACAACTGGACAACTGGCTATGCGAATGAATGTTGAACCGCATGCGAATGCTCGACGACGGGGCTTCGCCTCCGGTTTCACGCTGATTGAACTCCTGGTCGTCATTGCCATCATTGCCATTCTGGCGGGGATGCTCCTGCCCGCTCTCGGCAAGGCAAAGTCAAAGACCCTGGGCATCCAGTGCATGAACAACCACCGGCAGCTTTGTCTGGCCTGGCGGATGTACATCGAGGACAACAACGACGCCCTTCTGTATGCCAGCGAGGACAGTTCCAAACCCGAAACCCTCCTGTATTCGTGGGTGACGGGGACCTCGGACTCGAGCCCGGCCAACCGGGCGAATTGGGATCCGGACCTCACGATCAAGAAGAGCCCGATGTGGAAGTACTGCGGTGAGAGCCTGATGATCTGGCGTTGCCCCGCCGACAAGTCGCAGTTCAATGTCAACGGCCAGATGAAGCCGCGCGTGCGCAGCATGTCGATGAACCTCTACCTGGGCGGCTGGGGCGGAACCGACGGCGGCTGGGGCGCGCAGGTGAGCAATTACAAGATCTACCGCAAATACACCGAGTTGATCGATCCGGGTCCGACCAAGATCTTTGTCTTCCTCGACATGCGCGAGGACAGCATCGACATGGGGAACTTCGCGGTCAACATGGCCGGTTACCCCAACAACCCGGAGCAGCACGGCTTCTGGGATCTCCCGGGCTTTTACCACAACAACGGCGGCGGATTCTCGTTCGCCGACGGCCACTCGGAACTCCGGCGCTGGAAGGATTCGCGCACCACGCCGCCAATTGTCAGAAACGGCCAGGTGCCTGATCGGATCTCGACCCCGCGGAATGCCGATGTCTCTTTTCTCCAGGACATCGCCACCCGTCCGAAGTAGCCAAGTCCCCCCGCAAGCTGATCGCTGGCGCATTTGCCCCGGTCGCTGGTCCAGTCGTGGATTTCAGCGCCCGGGGTTTTCGTTTGGCTGGAGAAACTCCTTGACAGCGGCGCAGCGGCTTCTTGAGGATTGCCGACATCAGCCAACCCTATGTCCACAACAGATGGAGACCGCTTATGAGGAAACTGCATTTCCCCCCTTTGGCAGCCGCAACCTTAGCTTTCTTGATTGCCACAGGCACGGCGCCTGTCCTCCAGGCTGCCGACTACACGTCGACCGTGATGGCCCTCGATCCCGTCGGCTATTGGCATCTCGACGAGACGGCCACGGTCCCGCCGCCGCGGACCTTTGCCAACGCCGGGTCGGCCGGCGATGTGGGGACGGGCTACGGGGTGCTCGATCTGCTCCCTGGGGAAGAGGGCATCGTCGGCAACGCGATTCGGATGTTCAACGCCGGCCTGAGCACGGCTGTCTGCGGGTCGAAGGTGGATGTTCCCTGGGATGCCGCCTGGAATCCCGAGGGTTCGTTCACCCTCGAGTTCTGGGCCAAGCCGACGGCGTTGCCCGCGGGCAGTCAGAGCGACATTTGCGCCATTTCCTCGCTCGGCAACGACGCCAGCACCAGTGACCGGTCAGGCTGGATGATGTACATGGCGCCGGGCGCCAAGTGGGACTTCCGCGTGGGGGCGCTGAACAGTTACGCGATCACCGCGAAAGGGAGCGGCCTGGTGGCCAACCAGTGGCAGCATGTGGTGGCGATATACGACGGACAGGCCAAGACCGCCAACCTCTACGTGAACGGGGTGCGGCCTGCCGACCTGGCCGTTGTCAACACCGGCAATCCGTACCGACCCAATCCGCTGCGCCCGCTGCGAATCGGTGGGACGGGTTTCAATGACGGCAGCCTGGGCGGGTACTCGGGCAATCGCGGCTTCGACGGCTGGATCGACGAGGTGGCGTTCTACCAGGGGGTGCTGAGCGCCGAGCGCGTGGCCGCCCACTACGACAAGGGCACCAACGACAAGACCGGCTACGGGGCGGCGGTGCTGGCCGACAACCCGGTCGGCTATTGGAAGCTGGACGAGCCCGCCTACACGGCGCCAGACCCCGGCACATTGCCTGCCACAGTCAATGCCGGCAGTGCCGGAGCCGCCGCCAGCGGCGTCTTCTATCCCGGCACGACGCTGGGCGTCGAGGGCCCCGCGTGTGCGGGGATGGCTGCGAGCAACAAGGCGGCCGCGCTCTCGGGTGTGGTTGGGCGAGTGGCCATTCCTGATGCGGAGGCCTTGGATTTCACCGGCCAGATCACGATCATGGCCTGGGTCAAGCCGACGTCCAAGGCCGTCTTGCGCAATATTGTCACACACGGTTCAGAGGGAGCGGACCTCTCGCTGATGGAGGTCGTCCTGCGGATCAACCAAGGCAAGTACGAGGTCGGCACACTGGAAGGCGTCGCGGTCAACACGGTCACCGCGGATGTGCCTGATGGCGACATTGGCAACTGGGTGTTCCTAGCGGGCACTTGGGATGAGAGCAACGGCTGGAGACTGTATCGCCACGGCGAACCGATGGCCGCCAACTACACCGGCTTTGGGGCTGTGACTGTCAATGGCGGGTGGGGCATTGGGGCCCGGGGGGAAGAGCCGGGTGTGCCCTATCCCGAGGCGGACGGTCGGACTTTCCAGGGCGCCATCGATGAAGTTGCGATTTTCAGTCGCGCCCTGACTCCGGCGGAGATCAAGTCGATTTTCGACGCGTCGAAGCCGCTGCCGATTATCATCCAGGCGCCCAAGGCGCCAGCGGGCGCCGTGTACGCGGGGGATACGGTCGTCTTCGAGGTCACGGCGGAGGGAACCCCGCCACTCACGTATCAATGGACCAAGAACGGTGCGGCGCTGCCGGGCAGGACCTCGCCCACGCTCACCCTCGGCAACGTGACGGCTGCGGACAGCGGCACGTACGCCGTCGAAGTGAGCAACGCGAACGGAAAGGTGGCCAGTTCGGTGGAGTTGGTGGTGATTTCCACCGCGCCGGAGATCACCCGGGACCCCGCCTCGGCCACGCGATACGCTGGAGCGGCGATGCGGTTCTCGGTCGGGGTCACGGGGAGCGCCCCGCTCTCTTATCAGTGGAAACTCAACGGCACACCCATTCCCGGAGCGGTGAGCGCCGAGTACGTGCTGGACCCGGTGCGGGCAGACCAGGCAGGCAGCTACACCTGCACCGTGAGCAATGCGTTCGGTGAAGAGACCAGTGCCGCGGCCTCCTTTGCCGTTCTGCCGGCGCCCGCGGGCTATGCGGCGCAAGTCCTGGCCGACAATCCGATGGCTTACTGGCGGCTGGGCGAGACCAGCGGCGCCGTGGCCTACGATTTCTGGGGCGGACTCGATGCCGAGTACCGGGCCGTTGCGTTGGGGCAGGATGGCTTTTCCTTCCTCGATCCGGACAAGGCGGTGGGCACCAGCGCGGCGGATACGTATGTGGGCGGCATCGATGGCACAGTGACCGACTTCAGCGGTGCGACGGCGACCTTCACCATCGAGGCGTGGGTCAAAGGGCCGCCGGACCAACTGGATGGCGCCGGCATTATCGCCAAGGGAACAGGCGACGTTGGCATGGGAGGCGATCCGGGGACCGAGCAGTTCTGCCTGGCGATCAGCTCGGGCGTCTACAGCTTCTTTGTTCGCCAGGACGGCGACTTTGCGATGGTCTCGTGTGATGCGGATGTCGGTCCCAACGGGACCTGGCAGCACCTCGTCGGCGTCTACGATGGCGAGAATGGACTGATGTCGTTTTACGTCAACGGCGTCCTGACGGGCGGTGGAAACTCGACGCCGAATGTCGGGGTCCGCCCCTCGATTCAGCCTGTCAGCCTTGGGGCCAAGCGGGGAGGCGTCGACGCCAGCCACGACCTGTACTTCACCGGGACCATCGACGAAGTGGCGATCTACAAGACGGCATTGGCCGAGGATCGCGTGTGGGCCCACTTCGTGGCGCAGTATGGCACAGGCCTGGCGCCGACGATCCAGGTCCAGCCGGTGCCGGTCACCGCGTATGTGAACATGCCGGCCAAGTTGAGCGCGGCGGCGGCCGGGAGCCAACCGATGAGCTATCAATGGAAGAAGAACGGGGTGGATGTCCCGGGGGCAACCACGGACACCCTGAACTTCGCCAAGCTGCAAGCCAGCGATGCCGGGCGTTACACCCTGGTTGTCCAGAACTCGATTGGCAGCGTCACGAGCGACGAGGTTGTTCTGACCGTGCTGGCGCTCCCCACCGCGGATGTGGAGATACCCGGCCTGGTTGCACACTGGAAGTTCGAGAACAACCTGACCGACGACACCGGCCGGGGCAACAACGGCACGGCCAAAGCGCAGGGCACGCCGCCCCCGGCAATTTCCTATGTGGATGGCAAGATCGGGAGCAAGGCGCTGCGGTACGAAACCAACATTGAAGATCCGGCCAATGTGCGATCCTGTTACGTCGAACTGGGTGTGCGGCCGGATCTCCAATTCGGAGCGGACCAGGACTTCTCGGTGGCCTTCTGGGTGCAGGTCCCCTACAACTACGTCGGGGGTGACCTCCCATTCCTCTGCAACGCCGTCGGCTCCGCCAACACTCCCGGCTACACCTTCGCTCCATCCTTCGGCCCCGGCGACACAGGGGTTGCTGGGGGCTGGGGCTGGTCGCTCTTCGACAACGCTGCGGGGGGCATCAATGTCTATGGCGCCGTCGGCTCGCTCAACGATGGGCAATGGCACCACCTCGTCTTCTCGTTTGACCGCCAGGGGCTTGGCGTGACTTACCTCGACAGCCTCGTAGTGGATTCACGTCTCATCACAAGCGTCGGGAGCCTCGACACGGGCAATCAGACCTGTATTGGTCAGGATCCCACAGGCCTCTACGCCGGTTTCGAGTGGCCAATCTCCTTCGCCCTCCTCGACGACCTCGGCATCTTCCGGCGCGCTCTCACGCCGCTCGAAGCGACAGCGATCTACGCCGCCGGCCTGAACGGGCACAGCTTCGTCAACAAGGTTGTCGAGCAACCGACTGTCACCGTGCAAATGCAGCAGGACGGCACCCTGCGTCTGCAGTGGGAGGGCGGCGGCACCTTGCAGCAGGCCGATCAGGTCACCGGTGGTTTCACCGACATCGCGGGCGCCGCGTCGCCGCACACGGTGTCACCGTCCGCCGCGCAGAAGTTCTATCGCGTCAGGCTCTGATCCGCAAAGGGCTCTGCCGCGCCTGACACGGCGCGGCTCGAACACACGGCCAGGAAGCGATTCCTGGCCGTTCCCTTTTTCCACCCGGCACGCCTGCCTGGCCCGCATGTTTCATCGACTTGTGACCGCGGCGGAGCCGAGAACTCCAGAATACAGACCGCGCGCCGGTGTCGTTCCAACCGCAGGCGACAACCGGATCGCTCCGGCGCACGGTTCAGTGTTCGAAGTGGTAGGTGCCTGAACCCAGCTTCACGACGGTGGAATCCCCCTGTGAGCCGATGAGGCTCACCCCTCGAGCCGACGCAAGCGGGTTGCCACTTTCGCGCACCGCGGCGGGATTCGAACATGGAAGGAACGCGGTGGCCGTCGTGTTCGGCGGAACCGTGACGTCCCAGGCGAATCGTTCTGCCCGCTGGCCGGGATCATGCCTGTGCCACTCGCTGCGAATCCAGCCGTAGGGCGAGCGGTGGGTGGCGCGGACATGGCGCAGATCGCCGATGGGAAGCGGCTTCATGAGGATGTGTTTGAAGGCGGGCTGCGCCGGGTCGGACCGGATGCCGGCGAGGTTTTCGTAGAACCAGACGATGAGATCGCCGGCCAGCATGACGTGGTTTCCGGAGTTCATGGCGGGATCGCCGGTGTCTCCATTCCACAACTCCCACACGGTCGTGGCGCCTTTGCCGGCCATGTAACCCCAGCTTGGGTAGGTGGTGTTGGTCGCCAGAGTGTACGCAAGGCCCGCCTGACCGATCTCGGTGAGCGTGCGCATCAGCCACTGGCCGCCAACCAGGCCGGTGCCGACATGCCCGTTGCATTCGTTGACGATCTTGTCCACCAGGCGCGCGGCCACGCCGGCCCGCCTCTCCGGTGGCGTCAGATGAAATGCAAGGGGAAGGACGCACGCTGTTTGCGAGCCGTTGTCGTACCAGCCCTCGGCGGGCCGCAGGTGCTTGCGGTTGAAAGCGTCGGTCATGCGCCCGGCCTGCTCGGCGAATCGCGCGGCGTCGCCGGTCTTGTCCAGCCGCTTTGCGTAACGTTCCATGAGGCGAAGGCAATGGATGTAGTGCGTTGTGCCGAGGATTTCGGGGGCCGTCTTGCGGGCGGGATCCTGCGTGTGGATGAGTCTGGGATCTTCGGGAGGGACGCACCAGTCGCCGTAGGTGTCGCGGGGCATGAGGTCTTCGTGGATGAAGCCGGCCATGTGATCGATCCATTTGCGCATGCTCGGGTAATGGCGTTCGAGGAGTCGGACGTCGCCGTACTGGTCGAGGAGATGGCCGGGGATGATCACGGTGCTGGCGGGCCAGGTGACATTGTCCGAGTAGATTGGCCAGTAGGCGGGGCAGACGTCGGACACGCTGCCGTCGCCGCGCTGGGCGTCGGCGAAGTCCCGGACCCACTTGGCATAGAGGGCGGCGATGTTGAACAGGAAGGTTTCGCCCCTGGAACCCTGGGACCGATCGCCCAACCAACCCTGCCGCTCGTCTCTCTGCGGACAGTCGGTGCTGATGCTGCGGTAGTTGCCGCGCACCCCCCAGCGCACGTTGCGGTAGAGGCGATCGAGCAACACGTTCGAACTCGACCAGTCTCCGGCGGACTCGACATCGTCGTGAACCACGCAACCGGTCAGGGTGCTGAGGTCGGGCTGGCCCGGATGGCCGGTAAGTTCCACGTAACGGAAACCGTGGTAAGTGAACCGCGGTTCGTACACCTCGACACCGCCTCCCTTGAGCACGTAGGTGTCCGTCACACGGGCGCCGCGGAGATTCTCGAGATCGAGCGCGCCATCGGGCTTGAGTGTTTCGGCGTGGCGCAGCGTGAGGGCGGCGCCGCTGGGACCAGACACCTTGAGCCGGCACCATCCGACCAGGTTTTGTCCGAGGTCGTAGATCCACACGCCCGGTTTGATCTGGGTGAGACTTTGCGGTTCGAGCGTTTCGACCACCCGGATCGGCTCGATCATTTGGCTGACGAGCGCGCCATCAGGCGCATGAACCGGTTCCGCCGGCAGCCATGCGGCATCGTCGAAGCCCGGGCTGGCCCAGCCCGGCAGTTCCTTGCGCGCATCATAGACCTCGCCGTCATACTCATTGTTCTCGGTGATCGGGCCGTCGGTCGTGAGCTTCCACGACTCGTCGCTCGATATTGTCGTGGTCGTGCCATCCTCGTGCTCGACCAGAATCTGCAAGAGGAGCTTGGGATAGCCGTACCCGATCGTCCCGGCAGGGGCGTTGCTCCGCGGAGCGTAGAAGCGTCCGTTTCCCAGCCAGACGCCCACCGCGTTCGGACCCGGCTTCAGCAGCGTCGTCAGGTCGTGGGTCACATAGAAGACGCGTTTGGTGTAATCCGTCAGCCCGGGCGACAGGACGTGGTCGCCCACCTTTCGGCCGTTGACGTACAGTTCGCTGAGGCCCAGGCCGGAAACAGAAGCCGTTGCGCGGCGCACCGGTTTCCCGAGCGCGAACTCGCGGCGCAGCATCCGGGCCGGCAGGCGCCGATCCTCGGGGCCGGCGAGCGCCCCCCACGGTTCCATCCCAGCCGGCCCAAGTCTCCGGGCGGATTGCCAGGCGGTGTCGTCGAAGCCGGGCAGCGTCCAACCGTCGACCTCGCGATCCCACGATTTCCAGTTGGCATCCGTCCGGATGATCAACGGCGGGCCTGTCTCGAATTCGACTCGGAGCAGGCCGATGAGCCCGGCCGGATTGGGGCCTTCGCCGACATTCCTGACCCAGACGGCGATGAGATTGGGCCCGGGCTGGAGGCTGCGTGCCAGGTTCATGAGGGTGGCCGCCTTGAAGTTGGATCCACCGCCGGCGTGTCGGCCATTGACCGTGCAGGCGAATTCGTTGTCGCCGGTCACCGCGAGTTCGGCCGACTTGATCACCCGGTCTGCGGGAAGCTCGAAAGCACGGCGAAAGTACCTGGTGCCGACCGGGGCGGATTGCGCGGCGTTGCCTTCCGAATGCCAAATCCAGTCCACGCCCGACAGGGCCGATTCCCGCCCGGGCTCGTCCTTGCCGATCCACTTTGCCTGCCAGTCGCCCTGCTCGAGCAGGCCCATGGTCCAGCGCGCGGGCTTGCTCCAGTCTGAAGGCCGCCCTTCGTGGTCCCAGACGCGCACTTGCCAGAAGCATTCCTGGGTCGAGCGCAGAGCCTGGCCGGCGTAGACAACGTGGATGGACTCTTCGGAATCCACGCGCCCCGTATCCCAGAGGTCCGGCTTTTCCGCATCGAGCGCGGTCCTGGTGCTGGCGGTTCGGATGTGGTAGGCGGTTTGGGCTGCGCCTCGAGCGGGCGGTTTGCACGGGGCCAGAATCCAGCTCAGGCGCGGCTGAGGGACATCGATGCCGATGGGATCGCGCAGGAATTCGCAGCGCAGGTCGATGGGGTCGAGACTGGCGAGCACGGTGAGCCCGGAGAGCAGGGAGCAGAGGAGGGGAGACAGGACGCGATACAATTTCATGGTGATGTTTTTTGCCCATCCGGCCAAACGACGCCGGCGGCGACTGGGCAAGGTTACCGTCTCAGGCGAGGATGGGACCATACCAAAGTCCCCGCTCCGGAGGATTCTCGTCCTTTCAAGGCAGCCCGGAAACCCGACCTGACTGCAACGAGTTACACCGGTCGAGGATTCTCGAAACAACCTCTTGCCAGGGGCTGGACAGGATCATACGAAGAGGCCGTGCGAACCTCTCTGATCCCATGAACCCGGCATCGCCCGCCCCGGGCCCGACTCGAAAAGGCCATCCGCCAGGCCTGTCGACGCTGTTTTTTACCGAGATGTGGGAGCGCTGCAGCTTTTACGGGATGCGGGCGGTGCTGATACTGTTCATGACGGCGGCGGTGCAGACCGGCGGTTTGGGGATGAACGATGCGCTTGCAGGGGCGGTTTATGGGCTTTACACCGCCGGCGTCTATTTCGCCGCCCTGCCTGGCGGTTGGGTTGCCGATCGGTTGCTCGGGGCGCAGCGGGCGATCTGGTACGGCGGTCTCCTGATTGTCCTGGGCCAATTCACGCTCGCACTGCCGCGGACCGACACATTCTACCTGGGATTGCTGTTCGTGGTCCTGGGCACGGGCCTTCTCAAGCCGAACGTCAGCGCGATTGTCGGACAGCTTTACCCGGAGGGCGGCGCGCGGCGCGATGCCGGGTTCACCATTTTCTACATGGGCATCAACATGGGCGCGGCGATCGGCCCCCTGGTCTGCGGATACCTCGGCGAAAAAGTGAACTGGCGGCTTGGCTTCGCCGCGGCCGGTTTCGGGATGCTGCTCGGGTTGATTCAGTTTCGCCTGTTGCGCGCCCGCCTGGGGGAGGCCGGCGCCGTGTTGGGGCAATCAGGGCCGGAGAGGCGTCGTGATATGGCGGTGTTGGGCGGCGGGCTGGGGGTCTTGGGCCTTGCGGTCGTTCTCATCTGGAGCGGTCTCCTGCCGATTGATGCGCTCAAGATCGCGCAGGCGACCAAGTGGTTCATTCTCGGGCTGGCGGTGTTGTTCTTCGCGGGTTTGGTGTTGTTCGGTGGGTTGAGCGATGTCGAGAAGAAGCGGGTCTGTGTCATCGCCATCCTCTTTGTCTGCTCGGCGTTGTTCTGGTGCGGTTTCGAGCAGGCGGGGTCGTCGTTCAACCTGTTCGCGAAGCGGCACACCGACCGCCAGTGCCTGGGATGGGTGATGCCGGCAGGCTGGTTCCAGATGGTGGGGCCGGTCTTTGTCATCAGCCTGGCGCCGGGGGTTGCCGCCCTCTGGGTCGGCCTCGCACGGCGCGGCCGCGAGCCGTCGCTTCCCGCCAAATTCGCGTTCGGACTGGCGCTGCTGGGGGCGGGGTTCCTGGTGATGGCGTGGGGCGCGAAACGGGCGGGAGCCGGTTTGGTCTGGCCCACGTGGCTGATCTCCACGTACTTTGTTCACACATTGGCTGAACTGTGCGTGAGCCCGGTCGGCTTGAGCTCGGTGACGAAGCTGGCGCCTCCCCGGTTGACAGGTCAGATGATGGGCGTGTGGTTTCTGGCGACGTCCCTGGGGAACCTGGTGGCGGGGTTGATCGCGGGCGAAGTCAGCGATGAAAGCACCCGCCTGATGGCCACGCGCTTTCTGCAAATCGCGGCCTTGACCGGCGGCCTGGCGGTGGTGTTGGCCCTGTTGAGCCGCCCCGTGAGGCGGCTGATGGGAGGCGTGCGCTAGCCCGCAAGTTTCATGGAATCGTGCGTTGAAATTCAATGGTTTGCCGTGCAACGCTCAACGCTCAAGAAAGGATGAGCTATGCCATTCGATCGGGATCGGATGAGCGCGCGCGCGGGCGGGTTGGCCGCGCACGGCGTTTACTTGGGGACATCCAGTTGGAAGTACGAGGGCTGGATCAACCAGCTCTACACCCCGGAGCGGTATGCGTACCGGGGCCAACTGGCGCGAAGCCGATTCGATCGCAGTTGCCTGGGCGAGTATGCCCAGGTGTTCAAGACGGTCTGCGTCGACGCCGCCTACTACGCATTCCCCAGCCGCACGTTCTTGCAGCGCATGGCTGACCAGGTGCCGGAGGACTTCCTCTTCGGTTTCAAGGTCACCGACACGATCACGATCAAGAAGTTCCCGAACCTGGAGCGGTTCGGCGATCGGGCGGGAAAGGCCAACGACCAGTTCCTCGACGCGGATTTGTTTGCGAAGGCGTTTCTTGAACCGTGCGGGGCGATCCGTCCGAAGGTCGGGCTGTTGGTCTTCGAGTTCTCCCGTTTCTGGCCAACGGACTACAGCCGGGGGCGGGATTTCCTGGCCGACCTCGACCTGTTCCTGGGCCGCTTGCCGGGCGGATGGCCGTACGGCGTCGAGCTGCGCAACAGCAACTGGCTCCACCGGGACTATTTCGAGTGTCTGAGCCGGCGGCGGGTTGCGCATGTGTTCAACTCCTGGGGGGCCATGCCGCCGGTCGGGGAGCAACTGGCACTGCCCGAGAGCCGCACGCATCCCGAGTTGGTGGGCGCCCGGTTCCTCCTCAAGCCCGGCCGGCGGTACGAGGAGGCGGTGCAGAAGTTTCAGCCGTACGACAGGATCAAGGAGGTGAACGTGGAAGCTCGTGCAGCAGGGGCGGCGCTGATTTCCGAAGGCGCCGAGACACCGGGCCGCAAGACGTTCATTTACGTCAACAATCGGCTCGAAGGCAACGCCCTCGAATCACTGGATGCGATGGTCGACCTGGGGACTATCCCATCCACTCCGCCGTAACAAGGCCGGCGGTGAGATCGCCCGCGTCGGCGCTCTCTTCACGCCGGCCCAAGCCCGTCTTGGCCTGGCGAGGGGAGGCGTGGGCCGGCGCGTCCATTGCCCTCATTTCTTGCGCCGGTCGTTCGACCTCTGGTTCAGCTTCTCGTAGTCCTCTTTCCACTCGGCCTCCATGTCACGGATGCCGGGCATGCTGTCGCGGGCATGATCGACGGCCTGGGCGGCGTCCCGCGGGCTGGGAAGGACGGTGGGGCGAATGAGGACGAGCAATTCGGAGCGTTTGGCCTCTTTGGATGTGCTTCGGAAGAGGGCGCCGATTCCGGGGATGTCTTTGAGGATCGGGACGCCGGACTTGGACTTGCTCTTCGAGGCGCGGATATAGCCGCCGAGAATGATGGTATCGCCGTCCTGGACTGAGACGGTGGCCGAAGCGGACCGGTGGGTGGTATTGGGCATCTTGCCCACGTTGGCGATCTCGGTGTAACCGGTGATCTCCTCGATGTTCTGGTCGATCTCCATGACGACCAGTCCGTCGGGTGTGATGTAGGGTGTGACATCGAGGTAGGTCTGCACATCGAGCTGCTGCAACTGGGCGCTGGGGCCGTAGCCCATGCCGCCGTAGCCGCCGTAGTAGGTGCTGGTCACGTACGGCACCGACTCGCCCACGGTGAAGTTGGCCGGGGTGGCGTGGCTGGTTTGGACGCGCGGCGTGGCGAGAATCTCGCCCTTGCCGTTCGAGGCCAGGGCCTTCACAGCCACGTCCAGATCGTCGCTGTACTTGCCAAAATAACTGAACCCGCCCGGCAGCCCGCTGCCGTCCACGATATTGGTGATGGCGTCGAGAAACGATGGGCTGTTCTTGGCGGCGGCGATGGACGTCAGCCTGCCCGTCTGCTGCTGCCGCATGAAGGTCGAGACGCCAAACTCGAAATTGTCGCTGAGCTGAACGTCCATGATAATGGCCTCGATCAGCACCTGGGCAAGGAGGCGATCGACCTTCTCGACAATGTTGGTGATCATCTTCATGTCGTCCTTGGTCGCATAGACGATCAGCGAGTTCGATCGCTCGTCGGGGATAATCTTGGCGTCCACGACCAACTGGCCTTCGCCCGTGGTGGACATACGGCTGACCAGGCCCTGCAGGCGCTGGTTGAACGTGCTGGCGCCCCCCGCCTGCCCGAGTTGCCCCCCCGCCTGCCCGACCTGAGCCTGCGTCTGGTATTGGCCCGTCTGGCGCTGGGATGGGCTGAGGTTGGTTTGACGGAAGTTGGAACGGAACTGACTGCCGGTGCTGCGCGCGCCCGTCGTTCCGCGGCGCGTGCTCGTCGTGCCCGTCCCGCCCACGCCCATGCCCACGGACCCGCCCCCTCCTCCGATCACGCTGCTCATGGTCGAGTAGATCTCCTCGACTTTGCCGTACTTGATCGGGATGACCTCGAGCTTGTAATCGCTCTCGACCTTGACGTCCACCTTTTCGATGATCTCCATCATCCGCTTGATGTTGGGAGGGTAGTCGCGCAGAACGAGCGTCATCGTGCTGTCGATCGGCACCACGCCACCCTGGATCTTGCCGAATGTCTGAATGACCTGCGCCACTTCGGACGGCAACGCGTTGGTGACCTGGACAACCTTGGTCACAAACTGGCCCAGTTCGGCCAGGTCCTTGGCCTCCTCCGTCGAGAAGGCCGCGCCTTCGGTCAACGCCTGCTGCGTCGGAACGGCGCTGACAAACTTGTCCCCCACATCGATCATGGTGATGCCATTGAGTGCCAGCACGCTCTCGAG
>CAYPUR010000047.1:0-6988 GCA_964413865.1 uncultured Verrucomicrobiota bacterium | reverse complement strand
TCGAGGGCGTGGATCGCCTCTTCCCGGCTGAGTTCCTGCTGGGTCTTCAGGGTCACCGAGGCGGCGGGGAGTGCTGTCGGCCGCAACACGGTGCGCCCGGTCAACTCCGCGTAGACGCTCAGGACCTGCTCGATCGGAGCCACTTGCAGATTGATGACCTTTTCCGGGATCATCGACGAACCCGCCAAACCCGTCAGGTTCGTCGTTGTCGGAGTGATCATGGCCGCCATCGGGACGCCGGCAACGCCGGGATCGGCACCCCGGGGCGCCGCGGGCTGTGCGGAGGCACCGCCGGGTGTCGGGACTGTTCCAGCCGGCAAGGGTGTGGCCGCTGCGGGACCAACAACCCGTGGTGTGCCCGGAATGCCCCCAGGCCGCGTGGGAATTGCCGCTGCGCCACTCCCTGTCCCCGATCCCGAAGTCACCGTCACCGTTCCGCCGGGAGTCTGTAGCGAAGCGGCCGGGGCGGGCGCTGGGGTTGGTGGGAGCGGGACTGTTCTTGGCAGCTCCCGCCGGGTTGGCGGTGTTACAGGCACCGCCGGTGCGGGGGTTGCCGCGGGGCTGTTGGTCCCCCCGGGTGGTGGCGTCTGGGCGCGCGCATCGAGTGGGCTCCCGGCCAGGGCGTGCCAGGCAATCAGACAGGACAAAAGGACTTTCACGTGGGGCCTTTCGGGGTAGAGGGCGGGTTGTCGTTCGGCCCGGGGGCTAAACGAGTCGCCCCCGATCTGGGTGTGGCGGCGGGTGGTGCCGCTTTGGCGGTCTTCTGGTAGCTGGCGACGAGCGTGATCTTGCCGAGAAGCCGGTAGTGGGGCGGATCCGGCCGCAGATCCATGTCGCGGACACGGATCATGGAATCGCCGGAACCGAGGGCGACCAGGAAGTTGACGAGTTCCTGGTCAAGGCATGAGACGTCGACGGAGACAAGCTGCTCGTCAAAGAACTGGTTGGTGCTCCCGGCGCCGGCCTGGGCCGCGGGTCGGATGCCCGTGATGGCGACGCCCATCTCCTGGGCTTTGTTCTGCACCGTGCGGGTCAGATCGAGGGCCTGCTCGGCCTTGAGCACCGCCGAGCCCGCCAGTTCGAGCCTCTGCAACTGGGACCGGTACTCGGGCACCCGGGCGATTTCATTCTGATTGGTTTGCAGCGTGGCCCGCGTAGCGGCCTTGGCGGCCTGAAGCCGGCCCCAATCCTTGAACCGCGGAAAGACGAACAACACGCTGACGACGATCACAATGATCGTGACGGTCAGCACCACGAACCGCTGTTCCTGCGGGCGGAGGCCCAGTTTGTCGAAAAAGCTCGCCATGGGTTTAAAGATCGGTGCGGCGAATCTCGCACTCGATGCTCCAGTTCATCGGGCGCGCGGTCGAGCCGGGCGGGCCGGCCGCCGATCCCTGGATGTTCCGGGTTGAGACTTGGCTGAAAAGGGGCTGGCCGTTGACCGTGGCGGCAGCCAGAGCCTGGTTGTACGTGGTCACCAGTCCCTGTTGGTCGGAGGGGACCGTGCCGAACAGGCCGAGCTTCTTGCCGCGTTGAAACGTGAACTGGGTGAGGGTCAGTTCCTGCGGGAGGCTGTCGGACGCGGCCTTCCAGCAATCGAGCGCCGCGAACTTGAGGCTGACCTGCTCCTGGAGGATCTGGACTTTGGCCCGGAGTTCGAGGGCGTTGGTGTAGGCGCTTGTGCTGAAGACGACTTGCTCGTCCAGGGCGTCCTTTTGATACTGCACCCACTGAAGCGCCGCGAAATAGCCGAGAATCGCAAAGAGATACGCCAGGCCCAGCCCCCCCAACGCCCGCATCCAGAGCCGATCGATGAACTGCTGCCTGTAGCGGGACAGGAACTCCGCCGGAACCAGGTTGCCCGCGCCCGGCGCCGTCGCTGACAGCGCGGCCAGCCGGGGCAGGGCCAGGGGCGGATGGGACGTGAGCGCATCTCCAACGGCCGTCCGCAGGGCGGGTTCGAGCCGCGCGGCCAGGCCCTCCTCGGCAACCAGGTGCCACGCCGGATTCGGAGTCAGCCAACCCTCCATTTCGCCCGCCCAGGCGATTTGCCTGAGCAGGTCGACCATGTGCTGTCCGGCCTGCTCATCGGCCGAGATTTGGAGCAGGCTCAGGCTCTGCCATTGCCCTCCGAACCTCCAGGCGGCCAGGCAAACCGCGCGGCCGCCTTCCTCGCGGGGGAGCAGCCAGATGCCGTCGCCGCTGGCCTGAATGGCGAGCAGTTCCCGCAGTTGCGGCAGCTCGAGACGGTCGGCGAGAAAGCCGGCGCCCTCGAGGCGCCCGAGGACATCCTCGACAACGTTGCGCGTGGCGATAATGACCACGATTGTCTGGGTCGGGGAAGCGGGGGGAGACAGGACCTCGAATGTCCAGACCACCTGAGTGATGGGGAGCGGGGAAAGCCTTTCGATCTGGAGCTCGACCATCCCCTCGAGTTCCTTGGGATCGCTGGGGGGCAGGTGAACGACGCGCAGGAAGACCTGGCTGGCGGGGAGCCAGGCCACATTGAGTCTTGGCTGCCAGACGTCGCTCAACGTGCGCGCCACGTGCCGGGCCGGCAGCGGATCGGTCGACAGCACAACGCGATCCGAGATCAACCGGGCGCCGCTGCCGTCGCGCCCGAAATGCCAGATCTGGCGGCGCTCCTGGCGGGCATCGAGGACGTTGCAGTTGTTCCAGCGCCCTGTTTTCACGCGCCCTTCTGGAATCCTTGAACTCCGGAACATGGTCCGATCAAGTCAGGTTTGGCCCGCACCGCTGTCCCTTTCGTTTCGCAGGGATTCCAGGGAGCGAGGCGCGGGGAAACACGGGGACGTTTCATTTGACATTGGACTGGGTTTGGTCTGAGCCGCGCCTCGCTAGCCTTTCTGGTCCTCGATGAGAGCGGCCAGGTGCTCTTCGGTTTGGGTGACGCGCAGGACTTCCTCAATCGTCGTGATGCCGTTGCGCACCTTGCGCCAGCCGTCCACCCGCAACGTGCGCATGCCGTTCTCCATGGCGCGCTGGGCGATCGTCGACGATGCGGCGCGGTTGAGGATGAGCGGGCGCAGCGCCTCGTTGAGAATCAAAAGCTCGTAGATGCCCGTGCGCCCCTGGTAGCCAAGCTGCCGGCACTCCTCGCACCCGGCCCCGCGGAGAAAACGGGCGGTCCCGATATGCTCCGGAGGAAATGCGATCCGACGCAAATAGTCGGGTTCGACCGGCTGCTCGGTCTTGCAGAAAGGACAGATTGTGCGGACAAGCCGCTGGGCCATGACGGCCTCGACCGAGGATGCCACCAGGAACGGCTCGATTCCCATGTCGATCAGGCGGGTGAACGCGCTGGGCGCGTCGTTGGTGTGGAGCGTGCTGAACACCAGGTGGCCCGTCAACGCCGCGCGAATGGCAATCTCCGCCGTTTCGAGATCCCGAATCTCCCCGACCATCACCACGTTGGGATCCTGGCGCAGGATGTGGCGCAGTCCCATGGCAAACGTCAGGCCGATGTCCGGACGGACGGCGATCTGATTGATGCCACGCAGCTCGTACTCGACCGGCTCCTCGATGGTGATGATGCGCTTCTGGGTCGAGTTGATCGTGCTCAGAAACGCGTAGAGCGAGGTCGACTTGCCCGACCCGGTCGGGCCGGTGACCAGGAAGATGCCGTGGGGCTTGACGATGATCTCGCGGATGGCTTCCTCCTCCTCAGGGAGAAAACCGAGCTTGTCCAACGTCAGAAAAATCTTGCCGCGCGTCAGCAAACGCAGCGACACACTCTCGCCATACACCGTCGGCACCGTCGACACCCGGATGTCGATTTCCTCCCCTTTGATCCGGACGTTGATGCGCCCGTCCTGCGGGAGGCGTTTCTCGGCGATGTTCATCCCCGACATCACCTTGATGCGGGAGATGATGGCCGCCTGGAACCGCTTCAACTGGGGCGGCATCGGCGTCTGGTGCAGGATGCCGTCGATCCGATATCGGATCCGCAGCTCGTCCTCCATCGGTTCGAGGTGAATGTCCGTCGAGCGGTCCTTGTACGCCTCCCAGATGACCTGGTTGACGAGCTTGATGACGCTCGCCTCCTGATCGCTCTCCGTGATCTCCCGGTCGATCGCAATCTCGAGCTCCATCGGCTCCTCTTCCGACATCTCGTCCAGGGTCTCGGCCCCGACGCCATAGTACTTCTTGAGCGCCTTTTCGATCTCCGTCTTCGACGCCAGCGCGAATTCGAGCGGCGATTGCGCCTCGAATTGAACCGCGTTCACCATGGCCGGATCGAACGGATTGGCCACCGCCACCTGCAGCCGATCCTCGATCAGGCGCATCGGCATCACGGTGAACTGAAACGCCACCTTGGTCGAAATCTTTGAGAGAATCAGCCTGCGCTCCTCGCGGGGCACATCCTCGGGAATCGTAACGTGCTCGACATACGTGTGCCCCAGCGCGCGCGCCAACGCCCGGAGAAACGCCTCTTCCGACAAACCGCTCTCGCGCTGGAAGACCGCAAGCAGCGAATCCTGCGCGCCGCTCTCGACCTGCGCGCGCCACGTCTTGTGCCATTGCTCGCACTGCTCGGGTGTGACGAGCGCGGCTTGGGCCAGAACAGTCTTGATGGACGCTAATGCCATGGGACACATCGGATCGCCGATGACCAAAGGCTATACAACCGAAACCGGCAAAAGTTGCGACCTCCCATGATTTTCCGCCCCCGGCCCGGCCGCGTCGAAAAGCCGCCCCACCCGCGGTTCGCCAAGCCGAGGCCGGCTCCGGCCTCAGCTTCCAATCAACTCCTTTGCCGCCCGGATCATGGCGTTGGCCGTCAGGCCGTGCTTCTCGTAGAGCTGATCCGCCAGGTAGGCGGACTGGCCGAACTCGCCCCGAATCCCCAGCGAAGTCATCCGATGGGCAACCTTCGCGTTGGCCAGTGCATGGGCGACCTGCGCCCCCATCCCACCAATGAGCTGGTGATCCTCGATGGTCACCACGCGCCCGTGACAGGCGCTCACCGCCCCGCCAATCGTGTCGAGGTCGACTCGGTTGATGAACGGGTTGTTGATCACGGTCGCCCGGACCCCTTCGGAAGCCAGTCGCCGCCCGGCCTCGATGGCCTTGCCAACCAGCGCACCGCACCCGATCAACACCACATCCCCGCCCTCCTGAAGCACCTGCGCCCGGCCCCACTCGAATCGCGCCCCCCCGATCCACGACGTCGGGTAGCTCTCGCGCCCTATGAAGAAGATCACCGATTCGCCATCGCCGCCGCGCCTTCGGGCCTCGCCCAGCCTCTGGATAGCTTGGGCCATGAACGCCTCGGCTTCATCCGCGCACGACGCGGCGATCACCACCGTGTGCGGAATGGCGCTGGTGGCGGCAAGATACGTGGTGGCCTGGTGCGAAGCCCCATCCGCCGCGTCCTGCAGCCCGGCGTGCGAGAAAACCGCGATCACGGGCGCCTGGGAGAGCGCCGCCATCGTCAACGGCAGATTGCCCTTCGTGACGCCGAACTGGGCGAACGTGTCGACAATGGGAATGAACCCCGACTTGGAAAGGCCGGCCGCGACGCTGATCATGTTCGCCTCGGCAACCCCGACATCGATGAAACGGTCGGGAAATGTCTTCTGAAAGAGACTCATGCCCGTCGATCCCTGAACGTCCGAAGAGACCGAGAAGACGGGCCATCCCTCCCGCGCCGCCCGGATTGCGCCCTTGGACAGGCCGGACTGGACCTTGTCCTTCTTGGGCGCAGCGGTGGACTGCGGGGTTTGCGCGGCGGCTTTTGCCTTCTTCTCCACTTCCTTTGCTTCCCAGTCGGCGCGCAGTTCGAGGGCCCAGCGGGCGAGGGCCTCCGGCGGTTCCCCGCCGTAGATCTCGCGGACAAACTCGACGATCTTCTCGCCGTTCGACAGCGGGAACCCGTGTCCGCCCGAGGCGCTCTGCTCGGTGGCCTTGACGCCGTAGCCCTTGACGGTCCTGGCCCAGACACACGAGGGTTGGCGCGGATTGGCCCTGGCCTGGGCGACAGCCGATTCGATCGCCCCGTAGACGGTCGCCAGGTCGTGACCCTGTTCCACCACGATCACGCGCCACCCGAGCACCTGCATGGCCTCGAACGTCGGCCGCATGGCGAACGCGTCCGCCTCAATGCGCCCGGACAACTTGGCATTGTTGTCCGACACAACCATCACGAATGGATTCAGCAGGCCTTTCGAGGCCATGCCGGGAATCGCGGCAAAGGCCTCCTTGGCCTCGCCCTCCATCGCCGCCCCGTCCGATACCGCCGCGATGGTCACCCGCTCCCTGCCAGCCAACCGGTCTGCCAAAGCCAGTCCCTGGGCCTGCGGCAACGCCGATCCCAGCGGGCCGTTGCTCAGCAGAACGCCCTCCGGATTCAAATGCGACTCGCCGTGGCCGGTCAGCTTGCTCTCGAGACTCCGAAAAGCCCTGAGCGATTCGAACGTCAACCCGTCGTACCCATAGTTGGCTCGGAGGGCGTAAACACCGTTCTCGGCGTGGCCCGCGTCGTTGACGAAATTGTAGGCCTCGTGCCACGGGCGGCCCCGGGTCGAGAACATCAGGCCATGAATGGCCGCCATGATCTCCGCGAAGGCGGCGGGCCCGCCCCAGTGGCACGCTGCCCCCCCATTGACCGCATGCACGTTCATCAGCGCTACCAGAGCGCGCGTGGCGCGCGGGTCGGCAAGGACAACCTCCCGCCCGGCGGCGTCGCGGATGGTGGCGGCATACCGGGGCTTGCCCGGCGGCGTGGGGGCGAGCTTGGCAGGCCGGTTTAGCGGACGCAGCGGCGATGCCTCCGCCGGCTGCACAACAGTCTTGTCTTCACCCATAAAAACTCCAGATGCGCCCCGGTCTCGAGGCAGCATCGGCAGCCTAGGAAACGACCGGGAAAAGAAAAAGAGAAAAACAGAGAGCGGCGGCCCACCCCCGGGAGTGCCTCGTCCGACCGCTTAGCCCGGATATTTCATAAGGCTTCGCGGAGTTTCATATC
>CAYPUR010000046.1:0-24818 GCA_964413865.1 uncultured Verrucomicrobiota bacterium | reverse complement strand
CACGGTAACAGTTACTTCTGGCGCAACGTATCATTTCCCCCGTCTTTACCCCCCCCTCCCGGGTAACAAAACTTTTGGCGCAATTCGTGAGCCGAGCGCGACCGACGAAACTGCTTGTCACCCTTCTTGACCCGGGCATAATGCGCGCCCGACGGTTCGTAACGGTACAGGTTCTCACCGGCACGACGAAAGGCGAAACGGTTGCTGTTTCCGGCGGGTGTGACGGATTCGTCTGCATTTGCGGACATATCTGTGACGAAACACGGTGGCAAGCCTGAACTTTTTAGTCTGGGCAGCATCGCACAAAGCGTTGTGCTACAACTTTTTGTGCCAGAGTAGCTCAGCGGTAGAGCAGGGGACTCATAATTCCATCCAGCCGTTTGTCCCCATTTTCCCCCAGCGGGTCCAACTTGGACAACGCGCGTGCTTTCAATGGCTTACAGGGAGTTTGACGATGGACCTGTTTGGACCTGAGAGCCCTGAAGAATCTCCGCCGGGTGACAAAACAGGGTGACAAAATCGCCACTGACGGCTGCCTGCCTGGACACAGCATCTCAATAGGCCGAGCATGAAATGGATCTGCCTTTGGTCGCATGGGACCGCGACATGAAGAATACCCGCTGGAGGCTGTTCCTCGACGGGGTGGCCGGGCGACGACAGCCCGATAGAGCGAGCTGTTGGGTCGGCAATGACCTTGAGGGGGGAAAGTGCGGTTACGGGTGGCTCGGTCCATGTGGGCTTGAAATCCCTGGCTTGCTTCGGCAGGTTCGTCGAGTCGTCACCCGCTCCAAAATCGACCGAGTGCTATGAATCGCGATGTACACGCCCGATCGGTTCTCCTACAGCAGGACGTAGCGCCTGCGGGTTTCTCGCTGCCCACGTATCGCCGAAGTTCGCGCTCAACCGCCAGTCCGAGATGCCTGTTCGGGAAAGGTTCCGTCGTCGCCGCTTCGATCAAGATCACAGGAGTGGTCGCTGTGGCACTCCTCTCGGTCGCCAAGCTCAACGCCGCCGAGAACGCGGCCGATGCAATGGGCCCCGACCAACTGCTCCTTCGCGATTACCGCCCCCGCTCGATCTTCAACGTTCCAGCGACTCGGGTGGAGAGGGCGCGGTATCCGGTGATTGACGTGCATTCGCATGCATACGCCAAAACCGAGGCCGATCTGGATTGGTGGGTCGCCACCATGGACGCGGTTGGGATCGCCAAGTCCGTGATCATGACCGGCGCGACGGGAAAGAAGTTTGATGATCTGCTGCGTCTTCACGGCCGGCACGCGGGGCGATTCGAAGTGTGGTGCGGCCTTGACTACACGGGATTTGACCAGCCCGGCTTCGGCCCCGCCGCGATCGCCGAGTTGGAGCGCTGTGCCAAAGAGGGCGCTTTGGGTGTCGGCGAGCTCAGCGACAAGGGCGGCGGCCTTTGCCGCAATGCAGGCGGAATGCATCTGGACGATCCTCGGATGGCCCCCCTGCTGGAGAAGTGCGCCGACCTGGGTTTGGCGGTGAACATCCATGTGGGCGAGGACCGCTGGATGTACGAACCGATGGACGCGACCAACGACGGGCTCATGAACGCGTACACATGGCGGATTCGTAAGGCCCCGGGAATTCTCTCGCACGAGGAGGTGGTGGCCACTCTGGACCGGGCGGTGGCCAAGCACCCGCGGACGACGTTCATCGCGTGCCACTTTGCGAACTGCTGTTTCGACCTCGCCCGACTCGGTCGCATGTTGGACGCGCATCCCAATCTGTATGCGGACATCGGGGCACGATTCGGGGAAACGGCTCCCATCCCCCGCGCGATGGCGAAGTTCTACAGTGCTCACCAAGACCGCCTGCTCTATGGGACGGATATGGGCTCGGATGCCGGGATGTATCGGACCACCTTCCGAATCCTCGAGACCGAGGACGAGCACTTCTACGTGATGGATTTGTTCAACTACCATTGGCCGTTGCACGGCTTCGGATTACCCGATGCCGTGCTCAAGAAGGTGTACGGTGACAACGCTCGGAGGATGCTACACCCCGCGCGCCGCGCGGCACCTTGAACCGCGGAACTGCGGAGAGACCAATCGGCCGTTGTTCGCTCCCCGCTGCGCGCTCCGACTGCCGGTCAGGTCTGGTGCCTCATAATTGAAAACGGGTGAATGGACCGTTGGTGCCTGACGGGGACCGTTGAGGACAAATGATTCGCCAACAACATCTTTAGTTAAAGTTGGCGGGAATGGAAGCGGCCCGCAAAGGACCCAATTTTGCGACATAGAATTGCGACGAAGACAAGCCCCGCCTGCCCTTTGAACGTGAGCCGAGGCTTAGTAACGCTGGCGCTGACGCCGGCTTTGGGTAGCATGGGCATGGACCACCAGATTACCCTCCGGAACGCTAATGTCATGAAACAAACCGATCTGCTGAGGTCATCCCCGCGCCTGATGCACCTGGTCGCACGGGCGGTTGCAGTTCTGCTGCCGGTATTGATCGCGACTGTGGTGTCAGCCAAGCCAACTGTTTTCGAGACCCGATACTACCGCTTCGAGTGTGATCCGGAGTCGGGGTGCTACGAGGTGCGGGACCGCCAGACGGGCCAGGTGTGGCGCTCTAGTCCCTACAAGAACCGTTTCGGCGAGGTGGCCCTTTGGGTGGGCGGCAAACTCCAACACTTTGACTTGGCACGTTGCGAGGCTGTGAATGTGGCCACCGGCCTGGACCTCACCTTCCGGCCCTTGGGCGAGCAGCCGGGAGGCTGGTTGCAGGTGCGGTTGCGCTCCGGGCAGACGGGCAAGGCCCTCGAATATTCTTACGAAGCTGAACGCCTTTCGGTGGAGAGTGTTCGTTTGCTGGATGACGCCTTGTGGGTGACGGAAAGCGACGCAGGTTACGTGGTGTTGCCCGTGCGCGAGGGGTTGCTGGTGCCCGCGGACAGCGGCTCAGCGTTCACCAACCGCTTCGACACTTACGCGCATGAGGGTTGCCATATGCAGATGCTGGGGGTGGTCAAGCGGGGCGCCGCCGTGCTCGTCACCTGGTCCGATCCGTATGTTCTCGCCGAAGTGCGCAGCAGACCGGGTAACGGCAATGAACTGGCGGGGAAACAGACACTGTCCACCTCGCTGATGCTGCGCCATTCCGCCAAACAGGCGCGCATCCAGTTCCTGGGCGCCGGAGACTATGTGACCATCGGCAAGGCTTATCGCGAGATTGCCCGGGAAAAGGGATCGCTGGCGCCGTGGTCCGAAAAGATTAAGGAGCACCCCGAGCGCGCTCAGCTCTTCGGGGCCATCAACTACAAACTATGGACCATCCTGACGCGCCGGATGAGCGAGGACAGCTCGAAGGAGCTGTCAGTCCGCTTGAGCTGGACCTTCGAGGAGGCGGCGCAGGTGGCCGAGCACCTCAAACGCGACCTCAAGCTGGACAAAGTGCTCTTTACGCTGGGTGGGTGGATTCATCGCGGCTACGACTGCCAGCACCCGGACATTCTGCCGACCGCCCCCGAGTGCGGCGGCGATGCCGCGTTTGCCGATTGCGCTCGGCGCGTCATGCGGCTGGGCTACCTGTTCTGCCTGCACGACAACTACCAGGACATCTACTGCGATTCGCCTTCCTGGAACGAGGACTACGTCATGAAAAGATCCGACGGCAGCCTTGCCAAAGGCGGCAATTGGAACGGCGGAACGGCATACCTGACATGCTCGAAAAAGGCGTTCGAACTGGCCAAGCGGCCCCAGAATTTGCCGGCGGTGAAGAAGCTCTCCCAAGCCAACTCCTATTTCATCGACACAACCTACGCGGCGGGCTTGTACGAGTGTTTCGACAAGAACCATCCTCTCACACGCTGGGAGGACATGAAATGGAAACAGGCGCTCTCGGACGAGGCGCGGCGCATCTTTGGCATTTTCGGCAGCGAGTGCGGTCGCGAATGGGCCATCCCGCATAGCGACTTCTTTGAGGGGTTAACGGGCGTGAGCGGGACCTATTATCACAACCAGGACTTGCTCAGGAGTGTGGGTGGCGCCGTGGTCCCGCTGTTCGAGATTGTCTATCGCGACTGCATCGCCATGTATGGCAAGTATGAATATGATGTTTCCCTGGCTGCTGAATATGTGCTTCATCACCTGAGCCTCGGTCGTACGCTCAACTACCACGAGATCCCAGACCATCTATACTGGACCAACGCTGCCCCGAGCAACTTTGTGGCTACCGCGTTTACCAATGGAGCTGTTAATCCCGCCCTATTTACGCGCGCCGACGAAGGCTGGGCTGAGAACCATCACCGGTTGGACCGTTTCGTGAAGAACACTTACGAGCTGCTTTCCCCCTTGAACGAGCTGACTTCGCAAATGCCCATGTCCAGCCACCGGTTTCTTTCACCCGACCGCAAGGTTCAATACACGGTCTTTGGCGAAGGCGCGACCGCCGTCGAGGTCGTCGCGAACGCGAGCCACAAGTCGTTTTCCTGGAAATCCAAGCTTGGCGGAGAGATTACGCTGCCGCCGTTGGGCTTCCTGGTGGAGTCGCCCGAATTCGTGGCTTTTCACGCGCAAAGCTGGAACGGGCTTTCCTACGCGAATGCGCCGCTGTTCGCGTTGCGGGCCCAGGATCATCAACCCCTGCACAAGTCGAAGCAGGTCCGTGTGTTCCACGGCTTTGGCGACCCGCGCCTTAAACTCGGGGAGTCAATCCAAACTGTGGCGAAGGAGGCCGTCATAACAGCAGGGCCAAGCAATTGACAGCCATGTTTGATCCGGTAGAGCTAAATCCGGCCTACTTTGACCGGCTGCGAAAGTGCGTCACCGCCGCACGCGACCGCGGTATTTACGTCGGCGTCATGCTCCTCGGCGGCCATTATCAATGCTTCGGCGGATGGCGCGGAAATCCCTTTACACGTCCTATAACGCGGGCCCTGTGGACACCGACATTGGTCCGCTGGCCATCGGCAACTTCAATGAGACCATGCGCAGGTAGCCTCGATCACCGACTGAAGCGTGTGGCAGTAGACATCCCGCTGGCAGGCCAGGACCATCGAGTCGGGTTTGCGGTCGCGGTGGCCCTCGACCAGCCAGACGCTGTAGGTGTCGTCGGGATCTTACGCGATGATCAGGGTCCACGAGCATCCCCGCCGTCCGTTGACCCGGCACTGGAGGCCGACCTCGTAGTCCACGAACCGCAGGCCGCTGTCGGACACCAGCCGGGAGGGTCGACTGGAGCGGTACTCGCCAAGGGGTTCGACGCACTTGAAGCTGATGTCGCGAGGGCGGACGCAGGTGAAGGCGCCGCCCAATCCCAGGCCGCCCGCTTGCGCGATGATCGCCTAGTCAACCGGAGCCAAACACCGTTCTACCGGCTCGATGGCACTTCGCCTCTGATTACAGGCACTTGAGTGCTGTGAAACGCAGTCGCATCGCCGGGGTGCCGCAACTGCGGGTCTGCTGGTCCGGCCCAGACCAGGGGAAACCCGATAAGAAACGTTACCCAACGGCGCCAAGGAGGTGGTGGTCAAAACCCGCGCGGGCCGGTGGGGCAGTCGGCTCGGGGGTGCATGCGGGGAGCGAGTACTCGGGCGCGCCCCGGAGCCGGCTGCGGCCCGCGCCTGATCTAGCGCGTCTCCCGGAGGAAGCGGTCGAGTTTGTCTCGGGGGATCAGGATATGGCGCAGCGCGCGCGAGGGCCGGATGAGGCCGCGCAGAATGAGCCGCCGCACGCTCTTGTCGCAGACCCCGAGCATCTGGGCAGCCTCCTGCACGCTATAGGCCAGCCTGGTCGGCCGGGTATCGACTCTGTGTTGTGCTGTCGCGTCCATAGTGTTTTCTCGAAGGTCAGTGGGCCACCAACGACCCTCTCGACGCTTCACCACCACAGTCGTGGACAGGAGCAGAAAACGAACAGAGTTTCGGATGACAATCTGTGGCCGGAGACGAGTGAAACACAGGCCACAACCGCACTTCAGCCTGCAGACCACGTTCGCGGCGACGGGCTCCCAGGCGCACGCTCCGGGCCGTGACCGAGGTGCTCTGCGCTCCGGCCCTCCGCGGCTCGAACCCGGTTTCCGACACACAGCGATTGAATGGGCAGCGTGAAAACGCGATCGAGGTTTGGACAGCGGAGGAGATGGCCAGACTGCTCGCCGCAGCGACTCCGGACTTCCTGCCCTGTCTGGCCATTGGTGGTTTCGCTGGGCTTCGCACCAGCGAGATCCTGGCCCTGGACTGGCGGGATGTTCGCCTGGCGGAGCGGAGCATCAAAGTCACCCACCGCAAAGCGCGGTGCGCCGGGACGCGCTTGGCCCCGATCACCGAGAACCTGGCCAAGTGGCTGTCGCCGCTGGCCAGGGAGAGCGGTCCGCTCTGGCAGCACGGGCAGACGTGGCGGGAGAGGGCGCGGAGTATCACCGCCGCACAAAACGCCACTGCTGAGGCGGTTGGGCTTCTACCGTGGCGGCATAACGGGCTGAGACACGCGTTTTGCACCTACCGGGTTGCGGCAACCCAGGACGTGCCGCGCACAGCGCTGGAAGCAGGTAATTCGGCGAGCACAATTTTCGCGCACTACCGTGCACTCGCCACCGAGGTCGCAGGCAAGGCCTGGTTCGCCGTCGTGCCGCCACACTCGGCCGCCAACGTGGTGCGCCCGCCTCGGGCGACCAAGGCCTGAATGGATCGTCGCGCTCGTAGCACAGCCCCTCGGCCAACTCGGCGCGGTCTACGATCTCACTCGCAGGCCGACCCGCTGCGTGTCCGGAAGCTCAATGGCTTACGGAATGAATAACACTGTCCGCAGCGGAAACCCCTGGTAACACGCACGGAATGAGCGAGCGGCGACCGCTCATCATCCGGCTCCTTCGCAGGCGAGCATCGCGCTGAACGTAAGAGCACGCCTCTGCGTCCCCCGTCTGTGAATTCACTGGAGTGCGGGCCTTCACCTTTGACAAACCTACGGTTTGGTGGGACTTGGTGACGAAGTCTTGCAGAAGACAACTCGACCGCGCGGAGCGTCCTTCGAGCCCGTGTGCCTACCTCGAGTCGCAAAGCGGAGTCACCCAAAAGAGGTGGCGCCTCATAAGCGACCCACTATTGGGGTCGTGAACCAGCAGGTTATCAGGAATCACTCAGCGCTGCGCTGGGGTGCCAAGTTTCTGCGCCTGGCCAAAGGAACCGACGTTGAATACACGCGTATAGCCGGCTGACCGCAGTTTCCTCGCCGCCATCGAGCTGCGGCCGCCGCTGCGGCAATGAAGCAGCAGGACATGGTTCTTGTCGGGGGCGTGGATCGCCATCGCATCAGGCAGGGCAGAGAGCGGGATGTTGATCGCTCCGGGCACGCGGCCTCCAGCGAACTCCTCCGGAGTCCGCACGTCCACCAGCAGCGCGCCTTCACGCAGATAGCGGCGCGCCTCATCTGCGGACACGGTCCCTCCCAGGCGCAGGAACAGGAAACCGCCGAGAACGAGCACGATAATGGCAAGCACGATCCAATCCATGGCGTTACCTCGTTTCACTGGTTGTCGCCGCTCTTTGCAGCTTGGCAATGCACCAACGCGCGACGCGGCGCGCAAGTCGCCCACTTGAACGCGCGGTTCGATTCCACGGCTCTCGTCCACCACGACGCCGGCCCATCACTTGGAATCATCCAGTAGCTTCTCAACCTCCCCCTCGACATACTCGTTGAACTTGACGGGGTTCTCGACGTGTTCCCAAGTCTTGTCCAGCAGTTTCCATTTTTCGTCCTTCCCAGCCTTCTGCCGAACTACGACCAGCGATGGACACGGTAGTTTGTAGTCTCTCAGGAAGTGGGCGTTTTCCGGCTTGTCGTAATTCACTGGCTTGAACAAAAGCCGCTTCTCGGCCATTTCCACTGGAAACCGCGCCTCGATCGCCTCACAGGCCTGCTTCTCGATCTTCAAGCACGTCTCGCATCGAATAGTACCGTGGAAATAGTAGGCGATGACTTGCGTCTTCGTTGCCTTCGCCGCCGGCACGGGGGCAGCGGGCTTCTCGGCGCTGGTCGCGGTGCCCACCGCTGCTGCGACGAGGAGTGCCGCAAAATAACGTCTTCGCATCATGTTTGGACCTCCTGCTCGTTGCCCGCTTACGCTTCCTTGGCAGCCAGTCGCAACGCCATCTCCGCCACACGCGCGCCCAACTTCTTGGCCGTGTCCAGCCCAAGGGTGTCCGCGCTGATGTCGTCCTTCGTAGAGAGCACCGTCGCCCCCTGGAAAGCCGGCGCATTCCCCCCCACCGCAACCATCCCGAAGCACAGCATTGCCGCCTGGATTTGCTCGATCGTCAACTCCTGCCCACCGTTTCGGAACGCACCCACGGCCACCACGCCCAAGGGCTTGTTTGCCAGCACCATCGTCGGCTCCCTCAGCGGCGCGCACCGTTCGATGAACGCTTTGCACAGCGAGCTCATCCCCCGGTAATAGGAGGGTGATCCGATGATGAGTCCGCCGAGCGCCGGGTCCTTGAGCCTCGGTAGGATGGCCGTGAAGTCGTCTTGCGGCGGCTTGGGCGAGTATCCGGCGATGCTCAGGCCGCCCAGGTCGATCAGGTCCACCTCAATACGCGCGTCCACGCCTTTGGCCGCGTCCAGCGCCAACTGCACCGCTTTGGCGGTCGTCATGCCTTTGCGGGGACTGCACGCTATGCCGAGGATTCTCACGTTCTTGGCGGTGCCGGTGGATTCCGCCGCCAGACTGGCGCCGACGGTGACGGCCATCGTGGCTGTCCCGGCAGCGGCCAAGAAGTTGCGGCGACTAACGTTTTGTTTCATCTGGGGTCCTTTCGTTTGGGTTCTGTTGCGTTTTCAAGCGGCCATCTTCCATTTCGTAAGTCGTGTCGAAGACATCCAAAGATCGGTGGTCGTGGGTCACCACCAGAACCGCCGCCCCACGCTCATGCGCCACCTTGGCGAACAACTCCATCACCTGGAGCCCCCGGTGGCTGTCGAGAGCCGCCGTCGGTTCGTCCGCTAGGATCAGGCTCGGCTCGTTGGCGAGCGCCCGGGCGACGGCCACGCGTTGTTGCTGCCCGCCCGAGAGCGCGTCGGGGAGGTTGCCGGCGCGGTCGGCAACGCCCAGGTATTCGAGCAATTCCGTCGCGCGTTCGCGAGCGGCATGAGGCGCAACGTCGTTGATTTCCAGGGCGACTTGCACGTTTTCAAGGGCACTCAAGAAGGGAATGAGGTTCGCCTTCTGAAACACAAAGCCCAGATGACGGCGGCGGAAGGTGCGCAAATCCACTTTGGCCTGATCGGCCTCCATGACCAACTCGCCGCCGATGAAAATGCGCCCGGCGGTGGGTGGGTTGATGAGACCGATGGCTGTCAGCAGCGTGGACTTGCCTGCGCCACTTGGGCCGAGCAAAGCGATCACCTCCCCGCGCGCCACCCGCAGAGATACATCCCGCATCGCGACCACCTCGGTGTTGCCGCTCCCATACACCTTGGTGAGCTGCTCGGCCACAATCGCCGGAATGCTTTTTGGCGAAGCATTCATCAGGCGAGGACCTTGTTCGGTTCGACCCCCATGGCCTTCCAGATGCCCAGCAGGCTCGCCAGCACGGAAATGGCCAGCACAATGCCCGCGAGCATCGCCAGGTCCGGCTTCTCAATGAGCACCAGGCGCGGAAAACGCGGAAACGCATACTGGCCCAGCCACCAGGCCAGTCCATAGCCCAGCGTCCCCATGAGTAAAGCCTGTTGGAGAATCAAACCGATGATGACCGAGTTGCGCGCGCCGATGAGTTTGAGCAAGGCGATGTCGTGGATCTTGTCGAGGGTCAGGGTGTAGAGAATGAGCGCCATGATGATGGTGGAAATGATGATCAGAAGCGCGCGGAACAAACCCAACTGCCGCCGTGCCTTGTCCACCATCCCCGAGAGCAGCAGGTTCTTCTGCGCTTGGTCGGAATAGACCGTCACATCGGGCCATGTTTCGAGCGTGGCCGCGACCTCGGCTGGGTTAGCGCCGTGTTGGAGGGTCACCAGCACGGCACTGACTTGCGGCGGGCCGAGCGCCGGCAAGCCACTGACCGGGCCAGCGACGCGTTCGGATAACAGGGGCATCACCCGCCCCAAGTCTAGGTTTGCCAGTCGAGCAAGGCGCGAGGCGCGTTCCAGGCGTGTGGCTTCACCGGGCAGGTCGAATTGGACCGCCATGGCGTCGCTCACGGTGAAGAACGCCAAACCGTCGCCGCCCGTGCCCACCATCCCCCGTGTCAAGCCGACAACTTCATAGAAATCCTTGCCGAGCTTCAGTCTCTCACCGAGTGGCAACCCAAGGGAGCGATCAGCAATCAGTTCGTAGTGCGCCTGGCGCAGCGCGCGTCCGGCAATCAAGGGAATCCACTCGCCCTTGTCCTCGGGCCAGGAGAGTCCTTGCACCACCATGCGCAAGGGGCGGCCTCGATGCTCGCGCTGGATCGTGTGGGAGACAAAACGGTGGGCGTCGGCCACAACCGGCCCGGCAGCGATCGTGTGGGCGATCACGGGGACGGGTGCATATTTCACCCGATAGACCGCAAAACCAACCACCAGCACGACCACCAGCCACTTGACCGTCGTCCTCACCAGCCGTCCCGATTTCCTCGCAGTGCTCACGGTGTTTCGCGTTGCCCGTTCCTCAACACGATAGCAGTTCCGAGCCCTTGTCTGCCACTTGGCGGATGCGCGCGGCAGTCACGCGCGTTGCCCCCTTCTTGAAGCCCATGTCCGCCAGCTTCAGATGCTGGAAGTCTATGAAGCCGGCCAGTTCCATCGTCTTGCGGGCGCACTCTTCCTTGCAGCCGTCAATCACCAGCACCCTGGCCGCAGCTTTGGTGTTCGCCATGATGCCTTCCACCCGCCCGCCGATGCCGGCCAGGCAGTACATCTTCCCCTCAAGGTCGAGCGTCATTTGCCGCGCGGCACGGTCAGCAAGCCCGCCTACATCCGACGAGCCGGAACAGGCAAACACCAGGTTCGGCGCCGCTTGGCAAGTGCATTGAAGTCCTGTGGTCATACTAGGGATGCTGGAGGGGTGGATTGCCTTGTTGACGGCGCAACTCTTGAACACGGTCCAGGAACTCGTCCTGACTTGGAAACGAAATGGCCCCGTTCGGGCAGACGGCGACACAGTTGCTGCACAGGACCATGCATTGGTGAAAGTGCGCCACCCGGGCTCGGCCTTCGGCAACACCAAACTCGTACACGTTGTTCGGGCAGAACTTCACGCACTCGCCGCTACCCCGGCAACGGGTCGGGTCAATCGTCGGTCCCCACGGAATGAGTTCCCGCGGGAGGCCCCAGGTGTTGTCGGGTGTGTTCACGGCGCAGAGTAGATCAGCCACACACCGCCAAGAATCACCAGCACGCCACAGACGCACTTCACGACCGTAACGCCTTTGGATTGCTCATTCCAATTGAGGAACCGCTGAACGACTTCGGTGAACGTCCCGGCTAACACGATCACCGAGCAGTGCCCAACACCGTAAGCCAGTAGCAGCGACGCCCCGTAAATGGGCGCGGTCTCGGCCAGCTTGAACGTCACCGCCAGCATCGGCGCCATGTAGGCAAACGTGCAGGGGCCAAGCGCGATGCCGAAGACCAGCCCAAGGATGAACGCCGCAAACAGGCCCTTTCGCTTCATGTTCACCTGACCCGGCCCCGACCACGGCATCGGAATCACGCCGAGTAGATGTAGCCCCACGACAAAGAAAATGACCGCCACGAAGTAGTTCCCCCAACGGCCCACGTCCCCCATCATCCGCCCCGCCGCCGCCGTGATCGCACCGATGGCCGCGATGGTCACCAGGATGCCCACGGCGAAGAGGGTGGCGATGCCCGACGCTCGCGCGGTAGATACCCGCCCTTGTCCGCTGATGAATCCGACGATTAGCGGAATGCTCGCCAAGTGACACGGGCTGAGGATGATGCTCAGAATGCCCCACACCACCGACGCGCCCAGCGCCAACAGCGGTGCGCCTTCAACGGCGCGGCTGAGATTCGTAAAGAGTTGTTCCATGACTACTCCACTCGATTCGTGACTGTTTCACTGGGGGGCGGAACTGCCTTCACCGTGTTCGTGGGTTCAAACGCCGTCCACGAGTTGCTGGCGAACAAAGTCGGGCTGGGCGTCAGAGGGCAACACGAACTACCGCCACACGCCACGCGCCGCCCCTGGCGGGCATTCAACAACACAGCGAGGGCGATGACGGCAGCTCCGATGACGAGTGCGCGACGGTCTGGCTTCATCTCACTTGCACTCGCCCAGCTTACACGCCTTGGCGATTTGTTCAGGCGTGAGCTTCATCTTGTCAGCTAGCGCCTGAGCGATCGTGATTTCCCGGCCCGTCATCGCGGGACGCGCGTCGAGCCATTTCTTGAGATTCTCCTGGTTGACGAAGAACCCCTGCTTGAAACAGCCGGCGGACACCCACTTGCCGTCTGCGCCCTTCTTCTGGCCAAACCAGGCAACCGCGGTGGCCGGCTCCAACGAGGCGATCTGCCCATCCAGCGTCTTGACCCGGATGAGTTCGCCGGTCAGCCCGTCCTTCGCCTCGACTTCAATGTCCTGTTTGAGCCGCGCCGCTACGCCCATCGAACAATGTGTGCAACAACCATGCCAGTGCGTGGTCCCGAACTTCACGCCACAAGCGTCTTCGGGATACACCGCCCGGTCGCAGAAAGCGCAACGCGTGGCCAGTTCCTTCGACCGCAGCACCTCCCAGCCAAGGAGGTTGCCGGGGCTGGCCTGCTGTTCCTTCGTGGCGGCCGCCTTGTCGGCAAAGGCCTCGATCGTGGGCCGTCCCTCGGCGTCCATCCCGTACAGATAGGTCGCCGTAGTCGCCGGGACCAGGCTGCCGCTGGCCCAATCCGTCACACTCAACTTAGCCTCTTCGGCCTTCGGGTCCGCGCCCACGATGCTGGAGAGGTAAATGAAGTAGCAGTGCGGACCGCACAGAATGCGTTGCTCGCTCTGGCCCTTGACCACCGTTTTGGTCTTGGGATTCACACTCTCATCGCACATGAAGCACACCGCCTCGCGCGAACGCGTGTCGGCCGCCACCGGCGTCTCGCGCACGATGCCCGCCGTCGCCGGTCCCCCGCTGAGGTCCACGCCCAGTTCCTTCCATTTGGCCAGGATGTCCTCCTTGCCGAAGAAGCCCACGTGGCGGAAACGTTCCTTGCCTTCGGCGTCGTAGAAGATTTGCGTGGGAATCATCTCAATGCCGTATTTCTTCCCGGCGTCGGGATTCTCCCACACATCAATGAATTCCGTGATGAAGCGATCCGCGTAGTCCCGCTTCAACTCATCCAGAATCGGTTTCATCATTTTGCAGGGAATGCACTTGCCTGCGCCAAGGTCCACCATCCGCGGCAACTTCGCCGTCGAGACGGGGCTGGTCTTGCTCGTGTCAGCAGTCGGAGTCGGCTTGGCTGCCGGTCCTTCCGTTAGTCCGCTGGCGGCAGCCGCCAGCGGCGCCGCGTCAGATTCCGCCGGCGCTTTACCCTTCTTAAGGGCCACGGCTCCAACCACGACTACGGCGAGCGCCGAGACGACAAGGACTTTCAGGGGTGTTCTCATGGTTTTGTTTTTCTGCGTTTAGTCAAATCTCTTCGCTTGTCATGAAAGCGTGGGAGCGTGCGCCGCGCTGGTCGGGCGGGATCATCCTTCAGTCGCCCCCGCAACAGCAGCAGCCTGCCGCTGCGGGCGGCATTGTGCTGGCTCCGGCCTCGCGAATGAGACGCTGAACGTTGCCCAGGCAGCACGACCCTTGCGGATTGTTGCGCTCACAGGCGTCCAATCCTTGCGCGCACTTGGCTTTGATGTCTTCCTTGATACCCGACGAGCCGTTCGCGCGGACTTCGCGCTGAACCGCGCCAGCCGTGTGCCCAAAGCAGTAGCAGACCGTCCGCTGAGGGTCGGTGCGCTTCTGGAAGACGGGTACGCGCACTTCGATCTGGTTAACCGCTTCGCCCGACAAGGCGCTGAAGTAAACCACGTCGCAGTCCGGCGTCGCGCAGAAGCACAATCCGTCCGGGGATTTCAGCCGCTCCCGAGCTGTCGCAACGACCATCGCCTCGACCGTCAACGCCGAAACCGCCCGGCCTGGCTGATGGCAGCGCGGGCAGATGGCGTTGGCCGCGTCCAGCTTCTTTGACGGTTCGTTCACGGTTTGATCTTCTGGTAAAGGCCCGGCAGCCGCGTCCGATACATCTCGGCGACTTGCGCTTCCATTTCCGCCAGTGGTTTGACGGGAACTAGGTCCATCACTTCGGCGGGCCTCAGGCCGGATTCCAGCAACGTGCGCGCAGAGCCGCAGACCATGCGCTTCAGGGCCGGGGTAATCTCCGCATCGCTCAGACCAAGGCCCGTCGCAACGTCGCGCAGGGCTTGCAGTTGGAACCACAGATAGGTCGGCCCCATGCCGGTGAGCAGCGCGTAGGCCTCCAACTTCTCCTCAGCGACCTCCGGGCACTCACCCAGCGGTGTCAGGAAGCCGGTGAGTTCCTCCTTGTCCGCAGCGGTCATGGCCGGGCCGAAGGTCACCGGGTTGAAGCCAAAGTTTACTACCGACGGCGCATTCGGAATGACACGCGCCAGGCGGGCGAAACCGCCGAGCAGCTCGGTGAGCTTGGAGATCGTGAACGTGGGGGCCAGCGACACGGCCAGGGCCCCAGGCTTCAGGCTGCCCTTTATCGCCGATGCCACCTCAGCCATCACCGGCGGATGCACGGCCAGGAAGACGATGTCTTGCGCCGCCGCCGCGCCGTTTCCGTGAGCTGTATTGATGGCCGGAAACCCGGCTTTGAGTTTCGCGAGTGCATCCGCGTTGCAGTCGCTGACCACGATGTTGGCGGGCAGGGCGTTCCCTCGCCGCCAGCCTTCCAGGAAGATGCGCGTGATACGCCCGCCGCCGATAAAACCGATCCGTCTTGTGTTCATGGTTCCTTCAGATGACTCATGTCAATCTAGCACCCAGATGTCGAGGTCTGGGATGCGACAGTGGTTGTACCCTTCATTCATCAATAATGATCTCCGGCTCGATGACGATTTCCGACTTCACCGAATTCGCCACCAGGCTGTACTTCTGCGCCGCCTGGAGCGCCCGCCGGGTCCGGGCCTCGACGGCCGCCCGTGGCTCGCCCGCCGCCGCGATGCGGATCACCGGGCGGAAATGCAGTCGGGTAAAAATCTCTGTGCGGTCAAGTTCGATGAGTTTGGTGCCCTCAGTACGGCACTCAAAGGAGACCAGCTTCAGTTTGAAGCGCTCCGTCGCCCAAATGAACATCATCATCACGCAGGTGCCCGCCGCCGCCACAAAGGCGTCCTCCGGCGTCACCACTCCGGCGTGTCCGTGCGCGTCCGGCGGAGCGGAGAACTTCATCTCCGGACCGTTCCCCATGATCAGATGGCCCCAGTGTTCTCCGGTCCAGCGGACCGTCGTGTGATAGGTCGCCGTGCGGCTCATGGCTTCATCTCCCTTTGGCAGTAGGCGGCGTACTCTCGCAGCACCACCTCGCGGTAACTTGCTTCGGCTTCCTCCGGGACGGCATTGTAGACTTTCACGGTCTCGAACAGGTCGCGCGCTGCTTCCTCGTCCTGCCCCCGCCCCTTTTCGCGGAAGTGCCGGAAGATGAGCGGCAGCGCCACCAACTCCACCGTCTGGCCATTGATGGTGAGCTTCGTCACCGCGACCCCTGATCCGCAAGAGCAGGCGACTTCACGTTCCTCGCCGTTGGGCTTGCTTGCCGACGCCTCGGCCTCTGCCGATGTCCCAGCTTCCTTGCCTAGCGCTTGGTCCACCAGAGCGGCCAAGCGTTCAGCAGTGACCTCCACCGCCTTCTGCCCTGCCGCATTCAATCGCCGCCGTCCTTCGGGCTTCTCCAGGCCACATTCGGCCACCAACTCGTTCACCACCAGGCTGGCGGCCGGCTTGCTCGAGTACTTCTCCGTGCCACGCGCGGCGCAGCGTAAGTCGCAGCCGTCCACGGTAATCGTGGGGTGCAGCTTGGCGAAGGCGCGGTCCCCGGCACCACCGGCCAGGAACAGCGGCAGGCAGATGGTCACTGTGTCACGTGGGCGTAGCTCGCTGAGCACTTTCAGGGCGGCTAACCGTGCAACCGTGCCCTCAGCCAGTTCCTCGCCGCTGCATGCGACGATGCCGACTTTGCGTTCAAGAACCTCAGACATGGTTTGCTCCTTTCGCGGCTTGGTCCAAACCGTCGAGGCTCTCCGCAACTTCCTCGGCCAGGACCCTGGCCAGCTTGTGCCCACCCTGATTCAACTCGGCGATGCCTTCGGGCTTGAGGTCCTTGTGACGCCGGAACACGTCCAGCACGGCCACCTCGCGGGCCACCGTGCCGCCGCTCTGCCTGACCATCTTGGCGGCGCACATTTGCTTGCACCCATCAATGGTCACCGCCGGATGGCGGCGGATTAGTTCTTGGGCCGTCGCTTCACCCGTCACCAATTTGGCCAGCGCCACCAACCGCGTCTTCCCCGGCCGTAGTTCATCGCACAGGTCGTAGGCCGCCTCGCGGCTCACGGTGCCGAACGGTTTCCCGATGCCGCTGCACGGCACCACAACCACCTTTGTCTCGTTGCGATTCACAGCTTCTTCAACTCCTCAAGCGCCTCGACCCGCATGGCCGAGAAATACGCCTCCGGTTCGAGCAGCTTCGCCCGCTCAGTTTCCCAAGCCGTCGTTTCCATCACCGCCAGCCAACCGTTGCCGTAGGGGTCCTGGTTGATGACTTCCGGCGTCGTATCCAACGCTGAGTTCACCTCCGCCACCGTCCCGCTCACCGGCGACGGCAGCTCTACCATCGCCTTGATGGTCTCAATTTCAGCCAGCCTTTCGCCCGCGACCAACTTCGTCCCCACCGGCTGAACTGTGGCGAAGGCGACGTCGCCGCTGCGCTGCTGGAGATAGTCAGCGAGGCCGATGCGGACGCGGGTGGGCGCTTCGGGCCGCATCCAGAAGACCCAAGCGCCTTGTCCTGTGTAGAGCCGGTCCTTGGCCACCCGAAAGGTGAATTTGTCCAGCGTCGTTTCGAGATAATCTGGCATCGCGTCTCCTTTCCTCACCGGGTATGAATATGGATGGCGGCATCGCGGAAGCCAAGCGCTGCCTCCAGCATTGCCTCGGGCAGCGTCGGGTGCGCGTGCGTGGTCCACGCCAGGTCGTCCGCGGTCGCTCCCGTCTTCACCGCCAGTGCCCCCTCCGCGATCAGGTCGGTGACGTGCGGTCCCACCATGTGCACCCCGAGGACACGACCGCTCCCGGCTTCGCAGATCAGCCGGACCACGCTCTCAGATTCACCGAGGATGCGCGCACGCGGGTTGGCCGAGAAGGGAAACTGCGCGACTTTGACTTCCGCGCCTTGAGTGCGCGCCTGGGCTTCGGTCAAGCCCACGCTGGCAACCTCCGGCCGCGTGAAGATGACGTTCGGCACGGAACGATAATCGACTTGCCGCTGACCGCCGGCTGCATTCTCCGCGGCGACGCGGCCATCCACCATCGCCTTGTGCGCCAGCATCCACCCTCCGATCGCGTCGCCAACGGCCCAAACGTTGGGGAGGTTCGTCGCCAATCGTTCGTCCACGGCGATGGCCCGTCCGTTCATACGCAGTCCCAGTTCAGCGAACCCCATCCCCTGCGTGTTCGGCCAACGACCAGTCGCAATCAAGACCCGCTCGCAGTCGGTCGCCGTCTCAGCACCGGCCGTTTCCGCGAACACGCGCAAGCTCTCGCCGATTCGCTCAATCCTTTGGACGACCGTGCGGGTCTGGATCTCCATCCCCCGCCGCCGAAGCAACATGTGTAGCCGTTTCGCGATGGCCTCATCGGTTGCAGCCGGTAGAATCGTCGGGGTCATCTCCAGGACGCTCACCTGGCTGCCTAGCGCTTCGTAAATGCAGGCGAATTCCAACCCGATCACACCTCCGCCCACCACGATCAACCGAGAAGGTACCGTCTGGATGTCTAGTGCCTCCGTGCTCGTCATCACGCCCGGCAGGTTGCTTCCCACGATAGGTGGCGTCGCGGAGACGGACCCAGGCGCAAGGATGACCCGCTGGGCTGAGACCTCCCGACGGCCCCCTGACCCATCAGCAATCGAAAGCGTGTCTGGCTTTATGAGGCGTGCCTCGCCGCGCATGAGCGTGACGCGACGTGCCTTCAGCAGTTGTTCCACCCCACCGACAAGTTGCTCGACAGTGCTCCGCTTGTAGGCCATGAGGGTGGGCAAGTCCACCGCGGCCTGTGGGATCGATAGTCCGAATCGCGCTGACTGCTTCGCACGGAGCAGTAGCTCAGTGACCGATGTCAGCACTTTAGTGGGGATGCAGCCCACATTGAGGCACGTCCCGCCAACTCGCTCCTTCTCGATCAGAACCACCCGCGCACCGCGCTGGGCGGCGCACAAAGCTGCGACGTAGCCTCCCGGCCCCCCGCCCAGGACGGCGACATCGGCGTTATCGTGCAGCGCACTCATGAGCGCTCTTTGAACGGCGTGAGCGTCGGCGCGCTTAGACGAGCAGCTTCTTGATCTCCTCGACCGAGGGCACGCGGCCGGCCAGCTTGACTTTGCCGTCGACGGCCAGCGCCGGCGTCATCATCACCCCCAGCGCCATGATCTGCTTGAGGTCAGTAACCTTGTTGATTTCGGCGGTGACGCCCAGTTCTTTGACGGCCTGTTCCGTGAGTTGCGCCAGTGTCTTACACCTGGTGCAGCCGGGTCCAATAACCAGAATGTTCATAGTTCGTTCTTTCGCTTGCCTGAGTTTGACTGCTCAAATCATGCGCTCCACGCCGCACGTTTCATGTTTCACGCCCGCAACACTCCGTAAACCAAGCCCGTGACCGCGGCCATCACGATGGTCAGGCCGGTGAACACGAGCATCTTCTTCGTGCCCATCACGCTCCGGAGCACGAGCATGTTGGGTAAGGAGACCGCCGGTCCGGCCAGCAACAGCGCCAGCATCGGCCCGGGCGCCATGCCTAGCTTCCCCAGCGCTTCGCAGATCGGGATTTCCGTCAGGGTGGCGAAATACCAGAACGCGCCGATCACACTGGCGACGAGGTTGGACTTGACCGAATTGTCGCCCACCAGCGAGGCGACATAGGTGTCGGGGATCAGCGCGCCAATGAAGCCAACCACAAACACGCCACCAAACAGCAGCGGCACCAGCAGCTTGGCAAAGTCCCACGTGTTGTGCATCCACTGGCCAACCTCCTCGCGCTCCATCCAACGCCAGGTCATCAGCAACACCGCCAGGCCCATCGCCCCGGCCAGATACCACCGAGCGTGATGGACGGCAATCACCCACGTCTTGGCCTCGTCCACCCTCGCGAGGTCGCGTTTGGCCAAAGTGATCTTGTCCCCACTCCGATGCCCGGCCCAGTCCTCTTTGAGTTGAAACATCACCTCATCGTGCGTTTCTTGGAGCGACACCGCCGCAAACGAACCACCAGCAACCGGGCGCACCACAACATCCCCCGGGTTATACCAGTCACTGAAGACCAGGAATGCCACGAGACAGGCGAAGAAGATCGAGGTTTTCCACAGCGGGCGCTTCGGCGCCTCCGGCTCTGGCAGCACCGCCTGCGCCTCGATGCGCTCTCGTTCCTCACGCCGGAAGATCACGGCCATCAACAGACCGATGATGAAGGCGAACGCAATCGCTCCAATTGCCCGCCAAAGACCAATCGAGAAGCCCAGCACGCGCGCCGTGAGGAAGATGGCGAGGATATTGATCGCCGGACCCGAGTACAGGAACGCGCTGGCCGGACCCAGCCCTGCCCCCAGCCGGTAGATGCCCGCAAACACCGGCAGCACGCTGCACGAACAGACCGCCAGGATGCCGCCCGACACTGACGCTACACTGTAGGCCAGCGGCTTGTTCGCGTTCGGTCCCAGGTAGCGCATGACCGAGGCCTGGGAGAGGAACGTGATGACCGCCCCGGCGATGAACAAAGCGGGCACCACGCAGGCCAGCGTGTGGTTGCGGGCATACCATTGCAGCAGCTTGAACGCCTCTTGGATCGCCGCCGTGACCTTGGGATTGGAGAGCGGCAGAAAATAGGCGACGAGGAACACGCCAGCCATCCAGGCAAAGACCTTGAGTTCGCGGGTGAGCGTCCCGTTTTGGGTCGTGGCCGAAAAGGCACTCATGGCAAAGAGAGAACGTTCATTCCGCGGTTACGGCATTTAGCGAAGTCGCATAGATCCAGGTGAAAAAGAAATCAGCCCGATCGCGCGATCGACTTCTGCTCCTGCTCACGCACCGTCGCGACGCACTGAAAAAAGTTCATCACGCATGGCGTGACCAAGTGGTAGAACACCTGGGCGCCCCGCTTCTCGTCATCCACGATGCCAGCGTTCCTGAGCACCGACAGATGCCGCGAAACCGTCGGCATTTCAGAGCCGACCAGCGCGGCGAGTTCGCAAACGCAGCGCTCGCCTCGCGACAATTCGTCCAGCATGAGCAGACGCCCCGGATGCGCCAGCGCCTTGAACACCTGGGCCTGGGCTTTGAATTGCGTGACCGACCGTTTGCTTGCCATGACGAGGCGCAACTTAGCGAAGTGGCGAACAGTGTCAATCTCGGAACAACTTCACCCCGATCGCGTTTCGCGACGCCGGCCGTGAAACCCCCAGACGGAGGCGACTTCATCGTGGGCTTCTCCCGTCATTCTCCGGTGCCTGCCGTCTTTTGATACCATGCACGAGATTGATTGCAGATCCGGCACACGGACAGCATCACCGGCACCTCGACCAGCACGCCCACCACCGTTGCCAGCGCCGCGCCCGAACCCGCGCCGAACAGTGTGATGGCCACTGCCACCGCCAACTCGAAGAAGTTGCTCGCCCCGATCAGCGCCCCCGGCGACGCCACATCGTGCGGCACCTTGAACCAGCGCATCAGCAGATACGCCAGCGAAGAGTTGAAATAGACCTGGATGATGATAGGTACGGCGATCAGCAGCACCGCGAACCAACGCGTCGTCAGGTTCTCGGCCTGGAACGCGAAGATCAGCACCAACGTCAGGAGCAGCGCCCCGATCATCACCGGATGGAACTTCGGCAGGAACCTCTGCTCGAACCATTCCTTGCCATGCGACTTGAGGAGGCTTGTGCGGGTGAGCCACCCCGCCGTCAGCGGGATGACGATGAAAACGACCACCGAGGTGATCAGCACCTTGGCCGGCACGATGACGTCCGCCACACCGCAGAGGAACATGACGATGGGCGCGAAGGCCACCAGCATGATCAGGTCGTTTACCGCGACCTGAACCAGTGTGTACGCCGGGTCGCCATCGGTGAGGTAGCTCCAGACGAAGACCATCGCCGTGCAGGGCGCCGCCGCCAGGATGATCAGTCCCGCCGTGTATTCCTTCGCCATCCCCGGGCTGATCCACGCCGCGAACAGATGCTGCATGAATACCCAGGCCAGCAACGCCATGCTGAACGGCTTCACCAGCCAGTTCACGAACAGCGTCACCAGCAGGCCCTTGGGTCGTTTCGCGATGCCGCCGATGGCGCTGAAATCCACCTTGAGCATCATCGGGTAGATCATCAGCCAGAGCAGCACGCCAATCGGCACGTTCACCTGCGAGCCTTGACCGAACTCCAGCTTGCTCAATGCTGCCGTGACACCGGGCAGCAATTTGCCGAAGGTCACGCCTACCACCATGCAGACCAGCACCCAGACGGTCAAATAGCGCTCGAAGAAGGCCAGGCGTTTGGGTGGTGCCGCCCCGGCGGCCGCATTCGCGGCAGTAGCGTGATTGCTCATGCAGGTGGTCTTTGAGTTGTGTTGCGTTCGCGTCTAGCCGCAGCAGCTTCGCGACGGATTGCTCCCAGGTAAGTCCCCACGGTCTTTCCGCGCCGTGATTTCCAAGCTGGTAACGTAATCGCTCGGTTTGGTCCCTGCCGGCAAATGGGCTACGATCTTCTGATACAGCGGGTCCTGCCAGTCCACCATGCCGTCGATGTAGGAGGACTTCGCCTTGCTCACGATGTCCACCAGGCCGGCCTCCTTGGCCATCCGTTCCGTTTCCGAAACCAGCACCGCCCCCGCCACGCAGCCCACCAGCGCTTCGACGCTCTCGACGATGGCCGCTGGCAGCGGCTTCAGTAATGCCAGGTCGGACACCGCCACCCGCCCGCCCGGCTTCAACACTCGGGCGATCTCCCGCCAGACTTGCGCCTTGTCCGGCGAAAGGTTGATGACGCAGTTGGAAATGACGACGTCCACGCTCGCGTCCGCCACCGGCAGATGCTCGATTTCGCCCAGCCGAAACTCGACGTTGTCCAGCCCCGTCCGCTCACGATACGTGCTGAGGTTATTCCGGGCTTTGCCGAGCATCTCCGGCGTCATGTCCACGCCGATGGCTCGGCCGGTCGGTCCGACCTTCCGGCCGGCAATGAACACGTCAAAACCGCCACCGGCTCCCAGGTCCAGCACCACCTCACCGGCTTGCAGCCCCGCGAGCGCGTTAGGATTCCCGCACGAAAGGCCCATGTTCGCCCCGTCAGGCAACGCAGCCAGTTCCTCGGCGCTGTAACCGATGTGCTTGGCCAATTCGTCGGAAGCGCCCGGCGTTGAACCGCAGCAGGTGGGTGCCGATCCGCAGCACGAACCGCCGCTCCCGGCGATCTTGCCGTAGCCCTCACGGACCTTCTGCCGCACCGCTTCCGAGTCGATAGGGGACCTCGAATCACTCATAGCATTCTCTGTTTCGTCATCTCACGGTTCGTTCCTGGCATCTGAAGTCCAAACGACGCTCCCTCGTCAGGCTCCAATCAAGCGTCCAATATCCTGGGGGCTGCACAAACACTTCTTCCCGATAAGACTGGTAAAGACGCCTGATTTGAGCGCGCCCGTCGACTCCAACAGCGCTTTGATGGTGGCGCTGATCGCAATCGACGGCAGGCTCACCCGCGCGACACCCAACTCCGTCAAGTCGTTGACCGAAAAGGCGTTGAGATTGTACGCGAGTCCAGCGGCAATGCTCAGTGGACCGTGGATTGCTTTCACCAATTCACGCACTTCCTCGAGCGTGCTCACAGCCGTCACAAACACCAGGTCCGCGCCCGCCTCCAGATACAGATTGCCCCGCCGGATCGCCTCCTGCAGCCCCTCCTCCTTTGTGCGAAGCGCCTTCAGCGCATCGGTTCTGCCGTTGATCACGAGATCAGGATTCCCAGCCGCTTTAGCCGCGCTTCTCGCCGCCCTGATCTTCTCCTGCATCAGACCCGAATCAATGATCCGGGTGCCCGGCTGCCGATCCAGGACCTGGTCTTCGAGATTGATGCCCGCTGCCCCCACCCTCACGTAGCGTTCGATCGTGTTCGGGATCTGTTCGACATCCCCGAAGCCGTCCTCGCCATCGGCCATCACCGGAACGGACACGGCCTCAACGATCTTCGCGGTGATCGCAACGTTCTCCTCTAAACCAATGTCAATCTCGTGCTTCTTGCAGGCAGCGACCGAGAAACTGTAGCCGGAGCACTGGACCGCCTTGAACCCGGCCTGCTCGATGATTCGGGCGCTAATCGCATCGTAGGCATCAGGCATGACCAGCGTCTCTTTGGCGGTCAGGAGATCTTTGAGTCTTTTGCTCAAGTTCATAACAATCGCGGTTCTGTTCATTCAATCGCCAACGCCGACCCACGGGTTGGCCACCATCGTGTTCATAAGGATGTCGTTCATCGCCTCCCCCTCACCCCAGACGCGTCAATCCTTCCGGTAGTGTCTCGACAAACGCGCGAATCTCGTCCCGCACGCGTCGGTATACCGCCAGTTTCTCCTCCCCGTCCGGCAGGTGTTGCGTGAGCTTGGGCGGATCCTCGAAGCCCACATGCACCACCTTGGCCCTGCCCGGAAACAGAGGACAATGCTCGTGCGCGTGGCCGCACACGGTCACGACGTAGTCAAACTGGACGGGGCCGATCTCCTCGACCGCCTTGGAGTAGTGCTTCGAGAGGTCCACCCCCGCTTCGCCCATCACCTTGACCGCGTGCGGGTTCATCCCGTGCTTCTCGATACCCGCCGAATACGGCTCGATGACGCCGCCCTTCAGATGGCGCGCCCAGCCCTCGACCATCTGGCTGCGACACGAGTTTCCGGTGCAGAGAAAGAGAACCTTCATCTTTGGCATTGGAGTCGGCAGATCTCGCTGGGATCCAATTTCAGAAGCTGTTTCAGCCGTTTGGCGTCGTCCGCGATTCTTTCATCCTTGGCCAGGGAGTCGCAGACCCATTCGAGGGCCTGGCGAACGGGCACCGCCGCCTTCCTGCCCGGCAGCGAGTAGTAAACCCAGCGGCCGTTCTTGCGCGAATCCAACAGCCCCGCCTGGTAGAGGATCGACAAGTGCTTGGACATGGTGGAAGGGGCCAGCTCGAACAGCTCCGTGATCTGGCAGGCGCACAACTCCCGCCCGCGCAACGCCAGCACCATGCGGACACGGTTGGCGTCCGCCAGCGCCTTGGTCACATTCATGAACTCACGCATTTCTGGCACTGTTCGCCACATAGCGAATAATGTCAAGCGTGAGCTGGAGGTCAGCGCCTATGCTCACCGGGACCACGGAGCGGAGGATCACCGACGCAATCGCGGGAATGCGCCCTCGGAGGCCATTGCCGACACTTGCCGACACAACGCATGCCGAAATGCTGCCGCGACGTGCTGCAAGTTGAAGAGGGCGAAAACGCGTTTTCCTCCTATAAATATTGAGTGCTCTTGCATTGTGGCCGTCCCGGCCAAAGGTTGAGAGTTGTTTGTGCGGCACAATCCGAACGCGCTCATTGTACGCGGCACCGCGGGCAAAC
>CAYPUR010000045.1:19821-25063 GCA_964413865.1 uncultured Verrucomicrobiota bacterium | reverse complement strand
GCGTCCGAGCTCGTGGATTTCCGTTCGGTCCCGGAGCTGTGCGCCCAGGGATTTCGGTCCGGTCAACGCCTTCCGGGAGATATCGAGGCGGGGGGCGGGGAGGCGACTCATGCCGCTCTGGTCGTTGCCTCGTTCCGCGGATGAACTGGTGAGGGCGCGCACCTGCGTCTGCGACAACGCCTCCGCAAAGAGTTGGGCGTGATGGACGGTGGGCGTGTCGGCCGGGCGCTTCGGATCCCGATCGCGCTGCACGCGCAGCAGCGACGCGCTGATCCGGTTGGTCAAGGGTGGGAACCGCGACCGACTCGTGACAACCCGGAGCGGGTTACCCTCGGCATACAAAGCCAGGTTCGTCTGGCTCCTGACGGCGCTGACAGCCACCCGGCGTCCGCCGAACAGGGGGACGAAATTTGTGCAAACAACGCGGATTTGGTTGGTGGCAGGGTTGCCGCGGAGCAGAAAACCGAGCGTATCCCTGTAGACATAGAGAAGCGCCGAGTTCTGCCCGGCATCGAACGAGTCGGACACAAGGTAGGCCAGGCTCCACCACCGCGCGGCGCCCTCGGCCGGGCAGTCAAAGACAAAGTGCAGAGAGAAGTCAGACAGCCCGTCCTCGGCGCCCGTGGCAAAATGCGTTGGCGGTTCGCGCAATCGGGTCACCGCCTGCCATCCGCCCAAGCGGGCGGCCCCGGCGCCCGCAAGTCCCAACAGGCCCACGAGGACAATCCCAATCTTCCGCACATGGGGCGTGCTCCCAGCCAACAGCAGACCCGCCGAGACGATGAACAGGGCAAAGGCCACCAAAGCGCCCCCGCGGGAGCCCGCAAAAACCGCCGCGCCAAACAGGACAAAGGCCGCCGGCAGGAGGAGGATGTGAGGCGAATCGCCTGCGCGAGCCGCGCGGCGCACCGAGCTTTTTCGGGCGTGGTGCAGATACCACCAGAAAGCGAGACAGGTGGGCCAGAGAAGATTGAGGTACTGGGCGGCGTTGGCGTAATAGTCGAATGGACCGAACTGCGTCCGGTTGATCCCCGCATGCACAGGCTCGAAAAGCCAGAGCAGTTTGTTCGTTCCTGAAAGCCGCTGCAGGATGCCCGAGATTGCCACCGCGGCGCCGTTGAGACAAAGCACCCACAGCAGGCCCCTCAACCGGGCCGGCAAGACCTCAGACACAGCCCTGTGACGATTCGGAGTTCGCGGTTCGGAGTCTCGAAATGCGAGATCCGCATCCGGCTCGCGGTCCTGGCGTTCACGCCGGGTCTTTACCAGCAGCCAATCGCGAATGGCCCAGAAGCTGCAAGCCAGACCCAGGAATTGCCAAAAGGTGAACCAACTGCGCGACGCATCGCAACTGTGCGGCAGCCAGGGAATCGTGCCGTCACGAAAGTCGAGACGGAGTTGGGCGAAGTCGACTGTGGCACGCGCGTTCAAAGCGCTGATCAGGCACCAAAGCACGAGGGCCACCGTCAGGGCCCCCAAGCAGCGCATCGGCCATGGGGCTGCGCTTTCGCCCCATCGAGCCGGCTGATAGCCCGTGGCCCGGCTGGTCAGCCGTTTGATCGCGAGGAGAAGACCCAGAGCGTACCCTGCTCCATTCATGGTCCAAACCGCCCAAGCCGGCATCGAAGCAACGGCCCAGACGGAGAACACGATCATGGCGCAGATCAGTGCTTCGGTCGCTCCGTCGGCCCATTGATAGAGGCGGGGCGCAGCGGGCCCGTGAGCATGAACGCGGCGGGAAGAACGACCCGGGCGGGATGCGAATGAGGGGGCGGTGGCAGAACCGTGCGCCTCGTCGATGCGGTCCGGCCTTGACACAGGCCCGGCATCAGACCGCGCGGAGCCTTGGGAGAGATCCGGGCTTGCCCGCGGGCCCATTGCCTGCGCCCCCGATCCTCGAGTTTCCATCTCCGATCCGCGCGGATCACTCATCGCTCTTGACGCGCGCCATCTCCATGCCGGCAGGCGCAGTGGCGGGCGCGCTGTCGGTCTCAATGCGCCACCCACGCCATTGGAGTTTGCGCCCGAGATCGTCGAGGAGACTGTAGGCGACCGGGGTGACAATCAGTGTCAGCAGCAGGCACAAGGTCTGTCCGCCGATAACCACCACGGCCACCGCGCGGCGCTCGGCCGCCCCCGGACCGGTTCCAAGAGCCAGCGGGGCCATGCCGGCGATGAGCGTCATGGTGGTCATCAGGATCGGGCGCAAGCGCTCGCGGTTGCCGCGCAGAATGGCGGCTGCCCGGTCGAGTCCCGCTGCCCGCAACTTGTTCATGTGATCGATTTGAAGAATAGCGTTCTTCTTGACGACGCCGAACAGGACGAGCAGCCCCAGCGCCGAGTACAGGTTGATCGTCTGACCGGCAATCAGGAGTGAAAGAAAGGCAAAAGGCACGGACAACGGCAGCGACAGCAAAATCGTGAACGGATGGACGAGGCTTTCGAACTGGGACGCCAGGATGATGTACATGAGGACCACCGAGAGGGCGAAGGCCCAGAGAAACTCGTTGAAAGTGGTCTCGAGCTCGCGAGCCCGGCCAGAAACACGCGTCGAGAATCCGGTCGGCAGGCCCATCTTCGCCACCTCCGCCCGCAGCGCGGCGATGCGGTCGGCCTGGGCGAAGCCGGGCGCCACCGAGGCCCGCAGGCTGACCTGCCGCTGACGGTCCAACCGGTCGATCCGCGACGGACTTTGGGCGGGCACCAGCCTGACCACGTTGTCGAGTCGGACCAACCCGCCCTGCCGCGGCACAAACAGACGGGCGATGGTCGCGGCGTCATTGCGGTCGCCCTCTTTGAGCCGGACGGCGACATCGTAATCCTCGTTCATGCTCTCGTCGCGAAATCGGGTCACCTCGGTGTCGCCTCCGACCATGATCCGCAGCGCGGTCGCGATATCCTGGGTATCCACGCCGAGGTTCGCCGCCCGGTCGCGGTCGATCTCGACGCGGAGTTCGGGCGTGTCGAGTTTGAGCGTGGTGTCGGCATCCAAGAGCCCGAGTTCGGGCGCCTTTTCGCGCAGGGCCTCGGCGTAGCGCCAGAGAGTCGTCAGATCCGGGCCGAGCAGGGCGAAATCGATGTCGAAGTTCGGGCCGCCGCCGACGAAGGTCTGCGGATTGCGAACCTGGAATCGGATGCCCGGGATGGCCGCGAGGCGGGCGCGGATTCTCTGCTGGATGTCGCGCTGCGTGTAGTTGTTCTCGAACGCCCGCCAGGGCGGCCACTGAAAGAGGCGTGTCCAGCGGAAGGTGCGTTCGTCGTGCGGCTTGAGCCGCACAAAGAAGCTGGCGTTGTTGACGCTGCCCATGAAGCCGCTGCCGGTCGACGCAAGAACAAGGTCGACGCCCGGCGTGCCGTGCAGCTCCTTCTCGATGCGCTCGGACACCTCGTTCATCGAGACCAGTCCGGTGCCCTCGGCGGCCGTCACACGCACGTCGAATTCCCCCTCGTCCACGTTGCTGGGCAGATACTCCTGCCGCACGGCTTGATAGAGCGGCAGCGACGAGGCAATGACCGCCAGGGCCAAGCCGGCGACCAGCCAACGCCGGCCCACCGCCCAGGCCAAAGCCGCCGTGTAGACCCGGTCGATCCAGCGATAGAAGCCGCTGCGCGAACGGGGTGCGGCGTCCTGATCGCCCCCGCCATTGACGTGCAACAGCCGGGCGCTCATCATCGGCGTGAGGGTGAACGACACCAGGAGGCTCACCAGCACCGCCACGGCCGCGGTGATCCCGAACTGATAAAGGAAGCGGCCCGAGATGCTCGACATGAACGAGACCGGCACAAAGATCACCACCAGACTGAACGTCGTGGCCATCACCGCGAGCCCGATCTCCGCCGTCGCCGCCCGCGCCGCCTCGAACGGGCGCATCCGCTTCTCCTCGACGAATCGGAAAATGTTCTCGAGGACAACGATGGCATCGTCGATCACGATGCCCACCATGAGCACCAGGGCGAGCATGGTGACGCTGTTGAGTGTGAAATCCAGCGCCTTCATCATGCCGAAGGTGGCGATCACGGAGGTCGGGATCGCCACCGCCGCGATTACCATCGCCCGCCCGTTGCGCATGAAGAGAAGCACGACCATGCAGGCCAGGATGCTGCCAAGGATCAGATGCTGCTGAATCTCGTGGAGGGCTTCGTAAATGTAGCGGGACTGGTCGCGGATCACCTCGACCCGCACATCGGACGGAAGCTGCGCCTTCAGCGCTTGGAGATTGGCCTTGACCGCCTCGATGACCGCAACGGTGTTCGCCCCCGATTGCCGGACAATCTCCATCGACACCGTCGGCACCCCGTCCAACCGCGAGATCGAGCGCTGTTCCTTTGTGCCGTCTTCGGCCATGCCGATGTCGCGGATGCGGATGGGGGATCCGTTGCGGGTGGCGATCACCAGGTCGCTGAAAGCCCTGGGATCGTTCAGCCGGCCTATGGTGCGCAGCGTGTGCTCGCGCAACGGCCCGGTCACGTTGCCGCCGGGGATGTTCGCGTTCTGCCGCACCAGGGCCTCCCGCACCGCCGTGATTGGGATCCGGTACGCCGCCAACCGGTCGGCATCGACCCAGATGTTGATCGCCCGCTCCAGACCGCCATAGACGTTCACCTCCCCCACCCCGAGCGACCGCTCGATCTGGGTCTTGATGATCTTGTCGGCGATCTCGGTCAACTCGCGCGTGGACCGCGGACCCGACACCGCCAAGGTCATGATCGGCGCCTGGTCCGCGTCGGTCTTGGCAATCGTCGGCGGGTCGGTGTCTTCCGGCAGGTGGCGCAAGACGGTCGAGACCCGGTCCCGCACGTCCTGGGCCGCGACGTCGATGTCGCGGTCGAGCTCGAAGGTGACGATGACGAAGGAGGAACCGTTGCCGCTGACCGAGCGCAATTCCTGAATCCCCTCGATGGTGTTCACAACCTCCTCGATCGGCTGGGACACCAACGACTCCATTTCTTCCGGCGATGCGCCAGGCAGACGGGTCATGATGCGCACGGTGGGCAGATCGACCGACGGAAACCGGTCCACCCCCAGATTCGTGTACCCGGCCACGCCCACGACAACCAGGGCCATCACGATCATCGTCGCGAACACCGGCCGACGGATGCAGATTTCAGCGAGTTTCTGCATTGGACTGTCTATTCGCCGCGCCCAGTTCGCTCAGCGCCGCCGCTGCGCCCGCGCCGCCCCCCGGCCCCGCGGCGGTGGACTGGCCGCCGGCCGCGGGGGCCGACGGCGTCTCGCTCAGGG
>CAYPUR010000045.1:0-19811 GCA_964413865.1 uncultured Verrucomicrobiota bacterium | reverse complement strand
ACAGTGACACGCTGGCCAGTCCGCAGGCCGGCCGGATCCAACACAACCGCCTGCCCGAGAGTGAGCCCGGACACGACCTCGACCCGATCCGCGCGCTGGCGCCCGGTGGTGATGTCCTTTTCGAGCGCCCTGTCATCCTGGACCAACACCACCTTCTCGATGCCGGCGAATGTCACCACGGCGTTGGTCGGCACGGTCAAAGCCTCCTGGCGATCGTCCACCACAATCACCGCGCTGGCATACAGCCCCGGACGCAGTGACCCGGGGTTGGGCACGTCGGCCTCGACCCGCAGCATGCGGTCTTCCTCGACCAGCGCTGGACTCAGACGGGTGATCGTGCCGGGATACGTGGCCGTGTCACCTTCCCCAGAAAGCCGGACGGTCTGCCCGGCCCGAACAAGCATCGACTCCCGCTCGGGAACCACAAGGCGCAGGCGGAGCGGATTGGTCTTCACCACGGTCACGATCGACGCGCCCGTCGCCACGTATTCGCCCACGCTGGCCGGACGCGACTGCACCGCGCCGTCGAACGGCGCTCGAACCGAGGCGTCGGCGAGCTGTTTGCGGGCGATTTCGTACTCGGCCCGGCGCTGAGCCAATGTCGCCATCCGCATCCGCGCCTCTTCCAGCGCCGTGGCGAACTTGGCCGCAGCCACGGTGTGCGTCGCCTCGACCGTGTCGAACTCGGCGTCCGAGGCGATGCCGGACTTGAGGAGGCGGGCCACGCGGTCCTGGTTCTTCGAAGCCTCATCGAGCACGGCTTTGGCCTGTTTGACGGAGCTCACCTCGTCGAGCGCGATCTGGTCATCGTCGCCCTCGAGAGGCAAACCGAGCGCCACGCGCGCCTGAGCCAGGGCGGCCCCCGCCTGCTGCAGCCGCAATTCATAATCGCGCGGCTCGACCTGGGCCAGCAGATCCCCCGTCCGCACCACACTCCCGATGTCCACCATCAGTTGCTGCAAACGCCCGGGCACCTTCGCGCTGAGCGTCGACTCCTCGTAAGCCGCCAGCGTGCCCGTCGCCTTGATGCTCCGCTCCATCGGACGCATCTCGACAGCCGCCAGCCGCACCGGGCGCGCGGGTTCCGCCCCGTTCTGCCGCGCCTTCGAACCGGCCGCGGGCTTGCCGCACGAACAGAGCAGCAAGCCCGCCAGCACACCAGTCGAAACCCGGCCCAACACGGCGCAACGCATGGGGCGCAGTCTACCCTGAAACGCCAACCTCTGGCCACGGAAAACAAGCGCAGCGCAGCGCGCCGCGTGCGTTCGGAGGGCCGATCCATCTCGGAGAGCCGAGTTCCGGGAGACCCTGGTCGGTGACGATCACCGTCACCAGGCAGGGCTTGGCGCAACTCGGCCCTCCGAGAAAGGGGAGGGTTATGGGAGAGTGAAGACCCCGATCCGACGCAACCGCACGACCGGTGCCTGCAGCTCGCGCGATTGGGGCAAATCGACCTCGAACTCGGCCACCCAATCGTTGTTTTCCTCGGGGTCGATGAGCATCTGCTGGACCCGCCATGTCCGCTGGTCTTCCGAGGGCAGCACATACGTGTGCCGCGTGTTGCGCGCGTTCGGATCGAGGCAGATCCGCTCGTGCCCGGCGTGGTAGGCGTCGATCGTTTCGCGCAGGCGGTCGGGCGTCCATGTGTCTTCCGGGCTTTGGGCGGGGGCCGCGCCTTCCGCCGGTTCGGCCAACGCCGCCAGGGCGGCCTCGCAGTCGCCAACCACACAGGCGCGGAGGAAGGTGAAGAGCACCGTTCGGATGGCGGCGGTGAAGACGCGCGTGTTCCGCGTGATGTCGGCCGCGGCCTCGTCTGCGCCGGGGGGGCGGACCTCGGTTGCCGGTTCGGCCGCCGCGGCGATCTTCGTTCCGCGCATCTTCTCCCATTCGTCGAGCAGACTCGAATCCACCTGACGGATCATGGCGGAGAGGTAAAGTTCCATCTCGCGGACCGGATCGGTCTTGGCGGCGTCGGGGACAGTCTGGGCGAGGACCTTGAACACGCTGTTCAGATGCCGCAGCAGGAGCCCCTCGGACCGCTGGAGTTCGTAATCGCGGATGTAATCGCCGAAGGATCGAAACTGCTCGAACATCTCGCGGGCGATCGACTTGGGCCGGATGTTTTCCTGGCCGACCCACGGGTGCTTGTCGGCGAAGGCGTTGAAGGTCGAGTAGATGAACTCGCGGTTGGGCTTTGGATACTCGAGCTTCTCGAGTTCGTCCATGCGCTCCTGGTACTCGAGTCCGCGGGCCTTCATGTCCGCCATCGCCTGCGACTTCACCCGATCGAGCTGCTTGCGCAGGATGAGATCCGGGTCTTCGAGAATCGACTCGACCAGCGTGAGCAGGTCCAGCGCGTAATCGGGCGCCTCCGGATCGAGCAGCGGAACGGTCTCGATCAGATAGAGCGAGAGCACCTGGTCCATCGAAAAATCGTCCTGCAAGTCCACGTTCACGCGCAGCCTGCGATCGGGATGATCGTCCTCGGCCCGCTCGGCCCGCGGAATGAACTCGACGATCTTGCGGTCGAGCAGCGAGCGGAACAGTTGCCACGCCCGGCGCCGATGCGCTCCTTTCGCCTTGGGCGATTCGTGGCTGTCGCGAATCAACTGGCGCATGGCGCGGCAACCGTCGCTGTTCCGGCTGAGCACATTCAGCAGCATGCCGTGCGACACCTGGAAACGGGACGCCAGCCGCTCCGGCGACGCCCCGATCAGCCGCGCGAAGGTGTTCTTGTCCCAGTTGACAAAGTTGCGCTCGGGCGGCTTCCGCTTGACGAACTTGCGCCCTTGTCTGGCCGATTTCTCTTCGAGCTTGAGGTTCTCGATCACGTGCTCCGGGGCCTGGGCGACCACCCATCCCCGATCGTCAAATCCCTTCCGGCCCGCCCGCCCGCTGATCTGATGGAAATCGCGCGCGCTCAAGATGCCGGTCTTCTGGCCGTCGTACTTGCACAGGCGAGTGAACAAGACGGTCCGGATGGGGACGTTGATGCCCACACCCAGGGTATCGGTGCCGCAGATGACCTTGAGCAGCCCGCGCTGAGCCAGTTGTTCGACCAGCACGCGGTACTTGGGCAGCAGACCGGCGTGGTGGACGCCAATCCCCTGCTTGAGCCAGGTGCGCACGTTCGGTCCGTAGGGACTGCTGAACTTGAAGGAGGCCAGTTCCTGCGTCAGCGCCGACTTCTCGTCGCGTGTGCAGACGTTGAGGCTGGTGAAGTCCTGCGCGCTCTGGGCCGCCTCGGCCTGGGTGAAATGGACGACATAGACCGGGGCTTTCCCATCGCCGGCGAGGCGTTCGAGCGTCTGGGCCAGGGGCGTCTCCGAATACGCGAATTCGAGCGGCACCGGACGCTCGACCGATTTCACCGACACGCTCGGCCGCCCATTGACCCGCGTCAGTTCCTCCTCGAAAAAGCCCGTCTCGCCCAGCGTCGCCGACATCAGAAGAAACCGCGCCTGCGGCAGCGTCAGCAGCGGGACCTGCCACGCCACCCCCCGGTCGCGGTCGGCATACCAATGAAACTCGTCCATGATCACTTCCCGGACGTCTGCCTGCGCGCCCTCGCGCAAGGCGATGTTGGCCAGGATCTCGGCGGTGCAGCAGAGGATCGGCGCGTCCCGGTTGACCGAGGCGTCCCCCGTGCTCAGCCCCACATTGTCGGCCCCGAACTCGCGGCACAGGGCCATCCACTTCTCGTTGACCAACGCCTTGATTGGACACGTGTAGATCGAGCGCCGGCCCTGCGCCAGGGCCTTGAAATGCAGCGCCGCAGCCACAAGCGATTTCCCAGACCCGGTCGGGGTGTTCAGGATCACGTTCTTCTCATCGAACAATTCGAGAATGGCTTCTTCCTGGGCCGGGTAGAGCACAAGCCCCTTGACCTGGGCGTAGTCAAGAAAGCGCTCGAACAGCAGGTCGTTGCCGATGTTATCGCCGCGCGGCAACAGGTCGTAAAGCGTTGTGGACATTAGCGAGTCTCCGCCTCGAATCGGCGGGCCGGGGCATTCTGATGGCAATCGGCCATCCGAGTCACTCCGAATCGCAGATGAAGGCTGGTGGACAGGTCCCGTTTTTGCGGGTTGTGAATAACCTGTGAACAGATGTTAACAAGTTCTGCTGGCATCGGGATTGGGGTTAATCGTATTGAATAGGGGGTTATGGGGAGCAATGGGGGCTAATCGGATGGAATGTCTGAGGCGGTGAAATGATCGAGTCAGTGCCACAGAACGACCTGTTCGCCGAGTACTCCGGGAACTACCGGCACAAGGTCGATCGGAGCCACAGGGTTGCCTTGCCTGTTTGCTGGCGTCCCGACGGCTGGCCTCACTCGTTTGTGGTTGCGCGATGGCCGATCTGCGAGGAGGGAACGGTCCCTGAAAAGCAACATCTCCTGGTCCTGACACCCGAGCGTTGGCGGGCCGTGTACGCGACTTTGACCACGCAATCCATCTCGGACCCGAAGGCAGCCGCATTGAGTCGGGAGATCGGATCCGCCTACGCCCGGCTGACCCTGGACAAGGTCGGGCGTCTTCCGCTGGTGGATTGGCTGGCGCGCGACGCCGGGATTGAAGACGAAGCCCTCCTGCTCGGGTTGGTCAATCGCTTCGAGATATGGAATCCGAAGCGGTATGCCGAGTTTCAAGCTGACAGCAAACGCCTAGCCTCCGAGGCCTACAAGCAGATCGCATTATGAATCCGACCTCGATGATCCAAATGAACCCCAGTGTCTGCGTCCGGCAGATTCAGGGCAATCCCTACACTCTCATCCGCGGGTGGCGGCCTTTGGCGCTGGAACGGTCAGGGTCGGCCGACAAGGGGGGCGCACTGCCCGCACCGAATGGCGCCGTGGTTGGCACGGCCCGCGAGAGGCCGCAAAGAACAGGCGCGGCCAAGGCGCTGGCGCTCACCGCGGTCTTGTTGTTCGCGGCGGTGGTGAATCTGAGTATGTGGGGCGCCTCTCGCGTCGACCAGCAGAGGAGGACCTATCAATTGGCTCAGCAACTGCGCAAGTCCGAAGCCCGAAGCCATCTGCTGGCTGTCGGGAATCGCAGCGTGAACGCGTTTCTGGCCATGTCGGAGGCCAGAGTCAGTTCTGTCGATGCTGTTGCGGCATCCGGTCAATCGAATTCCAAGCCGTTACGCCGGAATAAGATATGATTCGTTTCGACATCGAGACGCCTCACCCCCCACCCATGATCGACCCCAATGAACACCACCCGCCAATACCGCGTTCTGGCGCTGATGGGCGTCGTTGTCAGCGTCTTCTTCGGGATTGTCGCGCTCCGGCTCGTTGACATTCAGGTCTGGCGACACGACGAACTGCGGGTCAAGGCGGAGCGCTTCACCCGCACACGCCGCTACTCGGAGCCGTGGCGGGGCGAAGTGCTCGATTGTCGGGGACGGACACTGGCGACGGGTCTGCCGGTGAAGACGGTGTATGCCGATCTGACGGTTTGCTCGAATCGTTTCGAGGAGGTGGCGTCCGTGATTGCGCGGCCTTTGGGCATGACGCAGGATCGGGTCGCGGAGGTGATGCGCAAGGCCGCGCATGGCAACGGCCCGGATTCCTCCCATGCTGCCAAGGCGATTTTGCTCCAGCGATCGGTCCCGCTCTGGGGCTGGGAAAACCTGACAAATGCCCTGGCGCAGGCTGATTTTGGACTGCCGTCCGAGCCGCCCAATCGTCGGCAGCGATTGGCTCGGGAACGCCTGCGGCGGCGCGCGGTCTTTGCGCGTGACGACCAGGTGCGTGTGTATCCATTGACCAACGTGCTTGGCCAGGTCCTAGGCTTTGTGCAACCGGGTCCGGACGCCATCGGCCTCAAGGGCGCCGCGGGTCTCGAGCTGAGCCTCGATTCTCTGCTCGGCGGCGTTCGAGGCGTGTGTGTGTCCGAGCAGGACGCTGCGGGTCGTGAATTGCCTTTTGCGCGGAGCCAATGGACGCCGGCGGTGGATGGCAGCAGCGTCGAGTTGACGATCGACGCCGCGATTCAGCGGAGTGTCGAGCGGATGCTGGCCGCCGCTGTCCTCCGCCACGAACCGCGCTGCGCGTCGGTGATCATTCTGCGTCCGAAGACAGGCGAGATTCTCGCCTGGGCATCGAGTCCGCCCGCGAACCCGATTCGCCCAGCCGAGGGCCCGATCGACATCTGGAGGATTTACGGACTCAGCGACCGGCTCGAACCGGGATCGGTTCTCAAGGTGCTGGTCGTGGCCGCGGCCTTCGAGCACGGTTCCGCCACGCCGGACCTTCGGTACTTCTGCGAACACGGGCGCATGATGTTCCAAGGCGGTCAACTGCGAGACCATGCGCCGTATGGCACCCTGACCGTGCGGGACATCATCGCCAAATCGTCGAACATCGGCGCGGCCAAGATCGGTCTCGGACTGGGGCCCGAACGCCTGCGCGAGGTTCTCCTGCGTTTTGGTTTGGGGCAGCGGACCGGTCTGCCCTTGCGGGGTGAGACGCCCGGATACCTGCCCCCCGCCGACAAGCTCACGCCACTGGCCCTGGCTCGCGCCGCGATTGGCCAGGGATTGGCCGTGAGCCAGTTGCAGTTGACCCTGGCGGTTGGGGCGCTGGCAAACAATGGACGGCTCATGCGGCCGCTCCTGGTGAAGGAGGTTCGGGCCCCGGACGGCAAGCCGAGCTTCCAGGCCAGCCCGGTTGCCGTACGACAGGCGGTGCGCCCGGCGGTGGCGCACGGGGTGCTCGAACTGATGCGCGGCGTGGTGCAACCGGGAGGAACCGGCACGGCGGGCCAGCCCAAACTGTACTCGGCCGGCGCCAAGACCGGGACCGCGCAGAAGGCCAATCAACACGGCTATATGCGGGGCGCCTACACCTCCTGGTTTGTCGGATTCGCCCCCGCAACGGATCCCGAGCTGGTTGTTTCAGTCATGTTTGACGAGCCGCGCCGCGGCTACTACGGCGGCGAAGTCTGCGCCCCGCTCTTTGGCGCGGTGGTAGACGAGGTGGGTCCCCGCCTGGGCATTCGCGCCGACCGCGACACGGCGCGTCGGGTTGGCAACCTGGCGAGCCGTGGTCGGTGACAACGAAGCGCGGACCGCGTCGAGTCATGAATCTCAAGACAATCATTCTTCTCTGTGCCGTTGGCAGCCTGGCCGCCATCGGCTTGGTTTCCCTCGACAGCACGATGGTCGATGGAGGCGATCCGAACCGATTGTGGACGCACGCTTGGGCGCTGGCGCTCGGCGGCGGCCTCGGCCTGGCTGCCGGCCTGATCGACTACCGTCGTCTGAGCCGGCATGGTCTGCCCCGGATTCTCCTTGGACTGAGCCTGGCCGCCCTGGCGCTGGTCCTGGTTCCCGGCATCGGCGAGGAGATCAACGGCGCGCGACGCTGGTTCCGGTGGGGTGGTCAGCCATCGGAATTCGCCAAAGTGGCGGTGCTGGTCTGGCTTGCCAACTACGCCGCGTGCCACCTGAGTCGGAAGAGCGGTTTTCAGGCTGGGTTCGTCACGCCGTTGTTGGGAAGCGGCGCCGCGACCTTGCTGATCTTCATCGAGCAGGATTGGGGAACAGCGCTGCTGCTTTTGGGCGCGAGTGTGACAATGCTCACGGTGGCCGGGACGCGCCCAATCTACCTGGGCGGGGCCGGGTTGGGGGGTCTTGGACTTCTGACGATCCTGGTGCGGCACGATCCGCATCGCTGGGCCCGCCTGATCTGCTTTCTTGACCCTGAGCGCTACCAGGACGGCATCGGCGCCCAGCAATGGCATGGGTTGCTGTCATTGGGCACCGGCGGCCTCTTCGGCGGCTTCTTCGGGAGCGGTCGACACAAGTTCGGGTTCGTTCCAGAGCAACACACGGATTTCATCTTTTCGCTCATTGGCGAGGAATTGGGGCTTTCGGGGACGCTGTTAGTTCTCGGTCTGTTCTTTCTGGTGTTCAAGTCGGGTCTCGCGATTGCCTGGGGAGCCGGCGATCCCTTTGGCCGCTTCTTGGCAGTGGGCCTGACGAGCCTGATCACGTACCAGGCCCTGGTGAACATGGGCGTGGTCACGTGCCTGCTGCCCAACAAGGGAATCCCCCTCCCGTTCATCAGCTATGGATCGTCCGACCTGCTTTGCATGTGCGTGGCCACGGGACTCCTCGTCTCGATTGCCACGCACTCGCCACGGCCGCCCGCCGGCCAGACGCCGCCACCCTCTCCGGAAGACGCCGCCGCGCTCGAGCGTCGCTCGGCCCTTCATGCGCTGCCGTTGGGCGGCGAGAAGCGCCCCTGGTGGAAGCGCATCAGCCTGCGGCTTGGCAGGGTCGGCGCGCGGAACGCCTCCCGCGTGGCGCGCAGCTATCAACGCCCACTGCGCGCGACTGCTGTGCGACCGACAGAGGGCACTCGGCCCTCCGAGAGTGGGAACTCATGGAGGGCGTTGACATTCAAGGGTTGAATGCGCACGGGGACCATGAACCGGTGCTGGAGCGACGATCTCCCGCGTTTCGTCGTTCAGTCCCCCTCGATGCGGAACCATTGGTCCGGACCGCCGGGAGCGATGGGATAATCGAAGCGGTAATGGCCATTGCCCAAGGCGACGGGAGCCACACCCGGCACGCGCAGGTAGGGTCCGTGCAGGTTCGTCGCCTGTCGCAGCCAGAATGATTCCCAGGGGCCGAGGTTCTGGAAGGCAATCTCGATCCCCGCGCCGTCGAGGCTCACCCGCAGGCTCGTGAACACAATGTCGGGCGTGGGCTCGAAGAGCAGTTCCGACAGCGGCAGGCCGTTCGTGCCGATCGCATGGATGCGCGCAATGTCGGTCGCGGAGAGGGCGCGGCTCCAGACGGCGGCGTCGTCGACAGCGCCGACGAACCGGTAGGCGGCCTGGGTTCCGTTGCGACCGAAGGCGGCGCTCTGGTTCGGTTTCACATTGCCCTTCAATCCGGTTGGCGCCGAGCCGTCGTGGCCGACGTGGATGTCGGCGGCCTGGCCGTCGAGGTAGATGACGGTCTGCCCGCCGGCCAGCCCGGCGTTGCCGCTGTATGTTGCCGCCACATGGAGCCACCGATTGGTCGTCAGAGCGGCCTGGGGAATGCCCGGACGGGCGGCATGCCCCGCGGTATCCGTCACCTTGAATCGCAGTTCGCTTGCGTTGCGATCGAGGTAGAGCGCATAGCAGTCCTCGACGGAGTCGAAAACCCCGGCATACGCTTCGGGGGCTTGGGAAGGCAGTGCGGTCAGCCGCACCCAGAGCGAGAGCGTGACTTCGTTGGTGTTGATGTTCAGGGCGGGCGTGCTGGGCACGGTCACATAGGCGCGCGCCCCGTCCACAAGGAGGCTTCCCCCGAACCGCGCATCGTCCCCGTCAATCCAATGGGAGGCGCCGTCGGTTCGTGTCAGGGTCGCTGTGTTAGCTCCGTGGATGTCCTGGACCGCGGTTGTGAAAGGATCGGCCAGACCGTCGTCCATCTTCCAATACGCAACCAGCCCCGCGCGCAGATCGCTGGCCGGACCCGTGTCCGGATGCGTGTGGGCCCGAACCGAAGCCGGGTCGTTCGAGATGATCCCGTCCACGCCCAACGCCGCGAAGACTCCGATCTGCGGACCGTCCACGGTCCATACGAAAAGCTTCATACCCGCCGCGCGCACGAGGTCCAGCTCGGCGGCCGTGACATTTGCCTTCTCCCAGGCAACGAATGTGGCCCCTGTCCTCGCGATCTCGGCCAGCTTCGCGCTGGTCAAGGCGCCGCTGCCCAGGGCGCCGAGGCGCAGGCCGGGTTCGAGGGCGTGAACCGCGGCGAGGAAGTTCCAATCGAAGGCCTGGACAGCGACGCTGTCGATGACGCCCAACCGGCGCAACTCGGCGACATAGATTGCGGCGCTGCCCGCCTTGCGCTCGATGAGAGGAACGGCCTCCGGCAGGATGGCCTCGATCGCTTCCGCCAGCGTCGGGATGCGTTCGCCGGCGAACTCCGGCGCGAACCAGGATCCTGCGTCCAGGAGTCTCAGCTCGGTCAGGGTGAGGTTCGAGACTGATCCCGCGCCGTCCGTGGTGCGGTCCACGGTCGAGTCGTGGATCACAACCACGTGGCCGTCCCGCGTCGTGTGTCCGTCCAATTCGACCCAGTCCGCTCTGCCGAGTGCGGATCGGAATGCGGCCAGGGTGTTCTCCGGTGCGAACATCGAGTTGCCTCGGTGTCCGATGCTGAGGACTTCGGCTGCGGCCAGATCGAGTGCCAGCGTGAAAACGACGGCGCCGGCGAACCTGCCGGCGGTTTTCAGAAGCTTGAAAGACATCGCATTCATTCAGTGTGACATAGGTCATGCCGCGCCAGGTCGGGTCCAACGGTGCCGACCGGCGCGGCGCAGGGAGGAGGCCCGGCCCAGCCGGCATGTTTCATGGCTGAGGTTGGAAACTGCGAAGCGAAAGACTCCGGTTTCGGCCTTCTGCCGTCTGGCAGCCTGCGGGCCGCGTGCCCTCACGCGGCGGGACTCCTGGCAGCGTTGATTGTTGCCCAAGGCCCGTGTTGGTGTCAAAGGCAGATCCACGCGGTTTGCTCCGTGCGGAACCAATCCACACAGTCAGGTTCTCCCTGGCGCGGAACGCGGGGTGCAATTTGCGATCTTGCAAACCTGTTGTATTTTTGGCAGCCAGCGTGCCGGCCAGCGGAACGTGAAGAGGCTTGGGGTAGGCTCGATGCTACTTCGCGGGGCCTCACGCAACTGTCCTCGTGACTTTGCTGGGGCCTGACGCGATCAAGAGTCGGGGCCGGGTAAGAACTGACTTGTGACATAACCATGTCGATTACTCGCCGAAAGTTTTTCCGGTACTGTGGCGTGTCCGCCGCGGCATTGGGACTCGATGCCGGCAAACTGAGCCTCCTGAGAGAAGCGTTAGCCGACCCGTTGGCGCCATCGGTCATCTGGCTGATCGGAAGCGCCTGCACCGGCTGCTCGATTTCCTTCTTGAACCGGTTTTCTGACCGGGTGGGGGAGCCGGCGGATGTCGCGGACGTCGTGACCAAGGCCATCAACCTGGTCTTTCATCCGACGCTGATGGGAGCGGCCGGGGAGACCGCCGTGGCGGCGCTGAAGCGGACTGCGGAGAGCGGCAACTTCATCCTGGTGCTTGAGGGTGCCGTGCCCACCAGGTTTCAGGGGCATCCCTGTGTTGTCTGGAGCGAGCGCGGCCAGGAGATGACATTCGCGCAGGCGGTGCAGCACCTCGTCCCCAGAGCGTTGCAGACGGTCTGTGTCGGGACCTGTGCCTGCTTCGGCGGCATTCCAGCCAGCGGCTCCAATCCGACCGGCTGCCTGGGCGTGGGGCAGTTCACCGGTCGCCCGGCGATCAACATCTCGGGTTGTCCGGCGAATCCCGACTGGGTCGTGTGGGCGATCGTGCAGTTGCTTCTCGGGCAAAGTCCGACGCTCGACACGGACGGACGACCAGTGGACCTCTACAGCAAGAGCTATGAGGGAGGCGAGGAGGTTTCGATCATCCACGACAAGTGTCCACGCAACCCTGGCCAGACTGGCACGGCCGAGGCGACGAACTTCGGCGAAGATGGCCGTTGTCTCATCGCGCTTGGCTGTCGCGGTCCGTTTACCAAGTCGCGCTGCAACGCGGCCTGGTGTGGCATCGGGGGAAACCAACGCGGCGAGCCGCATCCTGGCCACTGGTGCATCGGTGTGAACGCGCCATGTCACGGCTGCGTCGAAAAGACCTTCCCCGGTCCTCGCTCGTTCTTCGAGCCCTACGTTGAGTGACTTATCCTGCAAGGAGCTATGCCAGTCATCACTGCGGCGATTGACCCCATCACGCGCATCGAAGGCCACCTCAAGGTCGAGGTGAAGGTGGATACGGTGAACGGTGTTCAACAGGTGGTGGACGCCTTTTCGATCGGGACTTTGTATCGCGGATTCGAAAAGCTGCTCGAGGGCCGCGATCCGCGCGATGCCACCCTGATCACGTCGCGCATTTGCGGCGTCTGTCCCACCTCCCACGCCCACGCCGCGTCGCTGGCGCTGGATCATGCCTTCGGCGTCGGGGGCGATACGGATGCGCGATCGGCATCGCGCCTCCTGCGCAACCTGGTCCACGGCGCCTGTTACATCGAGTCGGCCATCCTGCACTTCTACTTGCTCTCTTTGGCGGACTTTATCTCGCCTCTTCCGATGGCCCCGTGGCTCCCGGGCTGGGATGTCGGACGGCGTCTCGATCCAGAGACTCTGGCCCGTTTCCGCGCGCACTTCCTGGAAGCCGTGGCGCAGCGGCGTCGGTGCCATGAGATGGGGGCCATTTACGGCGGCAAGCTGCCGCATACGCCGGCCTTCATCATGGGGGGATTCACGGCCGTGTCGTCGGCGGATGACAAGGCGCTGTTCGGCCAGCATCTCGAGTCGCTCATTGCGTGGATTCAGGGCACCTACGTTCCCGACACCGAGAGGCTCGCCTCGCTCTGGAGCGAGTACGGGCTCTTGGGCAAGGGCTACGGCCATCTCCTCTCCTTCGGCGTGTTCGAGGAGGATAACGCGGCCAACCCGGCGTTACTGCTGCATCGTGGGCGGCTGGTGAACGGATCGCGGGGCGTGCAACCGGTGGACGTCTCGCATATCCGCGAGGAAGTCAAACATGCCTGGTATGCCGATACTGACGGCCACCGTCCGATTCTTGAATCCGACACCAACGCCCAGTATCCCAAAGACGCCGCCTACTCCTGGCTCAAGGCACCGCGATACGATGGCGTTCCCTATGAGGTCGGCTCGCTGGCCCGCATGGCGGTCACGGGCGATTACGTCGGCGGCGTCTCCGTGATGGACCGCCACCTGGCCCGGGCCCGTGAAGCGCTCAAACTGGGGCTCGCGATGCGGCAGTGGCTGGCTGACTTGCCCGCAGGCCAGGGGGCGTACACGCATCGGGTCAATCCGGGCGCCGCCACGGCGGATGGTCTGACCGAGGCCCCCCGCGGCGCGCTGGGTCATTGGCTTCAGGTCAGCGACGGCAAGATCAGCAAGTACCAAATCGTTACCCCAACCTGTTGGAATCTCTCCCCACGAGACGAGACTGGCCGGCGTGGCCCTCTTGAAGAAGCGCTTATCGGCGTACCGGTGGCGATTGTGGACCAGCCGATCGAAGTGTTGCGCGTGGTGCACTCCTTCGATCCCTGTCTGGATTGCGCCACGCATGTCATGCGCGCCGAGCCGAACGCCAGGGTCATCGCCCTCGGCGCTGTGCCGACATGAGATCCAGGGCAAACGCGTCGATCACTCTTTGGGCCTTATGAGTTCGGCACGCCCCTCACTGTTCATCGTCGGCGTCGGCAATCTCCTGATGAGCGACGATGGCGTCGGCGTCCACGCGGTCGTCGAGTTGCAGAAAATCCCGATCCCGGGCGTCACCGTAATCGAGATGGGCACCGCCATTCTGCATGGGGTGAGTCTCCTGGAGTCGGCGACTCGGGTGCTTGTGATTGATGCGGCCCGAGGGGGCCAGCCACCCGGCACAGTCTACCAGTTCGAGCCGGGCGAGCCGGACAGACTGCCGGCGGCGGTTTCCCTCCACACTTTGGGCCTGCGCGAGGCGATCCAGTTTCTTTCGTGCAGTCCGCCCCCCTCGGTCTCCGTCATTGGGGTCGAACCACAGACAATCGCCTATGGTTTGGAACTGTCTCCGGTCGTCGGCGCCGCGCTGGGGCCGGTGATCGCTCTGGCGCGGCGCACCGCGGTCGCCTGGCTCGACGGGCACGGACCAGACGCAACGCGCGATGCCGTCGCTCCCAGGCCAAGCGCCTCCCCTGAAGTGCCCTGCTTCCGATGAAATCGAGTTCTCCGCTCTCGTTCGGGTTGTTGGCCGTGCTGCTGGCAGGCTTGGCTCGACCCGCCTCCGCGGCAGCCTATACCGACGGCACAGCCTCTTTGACGGTGACTTTGAGCGACCCCCCGGGCAACTACAGCGCGCGGGTGGACGCTTTTTGGGTGACTGACGCTGCCGGCAACTTCATCAAGAACATACGCAAGGACGCGGCGCGGCGGGAGAACTACCTCTATCAGTGGCTCGCCGCGCGCAAGACCACCGCGATTGACGGTTACAGCGGGGCGACCATCTCGACCTGGACGCCGGTGACCGTGACGTGGGATTGCCGCGACTCCAACGAAGTGGTGGTGCCCGACGGAACGTACAAGCTCTACGTCGAGTTCACGGATCGCAACGGGCAGGGGCCCTGGACCAGCGAAGGCCTTCCGTTTGCCAAGGGACTTGCGAACGTCGATGTCTCCTACCCGAATCAGACCTACATCCGCAACCTGCGTCTGGTGTACACGCCGCTCTTCTCGCGCGACGTTGCGGTGGCGGCTATCGCCGCACCCCAACAGGTCGCCCCGGACGTCCTGACCAACGTGACTGTCACCGTCACCAACAAGGGAGGCTGGACGGAAACCTTCGCCGTGGCCTTGTCAGACGACACCGACGCGAGAAGTCTGGGCACGAACCAGATCGTGAACCTCGGTCCACAGGCGGCCACGGCGACGACATTTCCCTGGAGCACCGCAAACGCCTCGTGGGGCCTCCATTCCCTGCGCGCCGTGGCCACTCCCGTTGCGGGAGAACTGTCGCTTGAGGACAACACGCGGACGGTTCTCAGCATCGTCGCCCCCGCTTTGACCACCAACATTTACCTGACGAAGAGTCATGATTGGCGCTACCACGATCGAGGCGTGAGCTTGGGGACGGCGTGGCGAGAACCCGACTACGACGACTCGGCGTGGGCGCAGGGCCGGGGGCCGCTCGGCTACCAAGATCCTCCAATCAACACGGTCTTGAACTACGGCGGCAACGCCAACGCGAAATACCCGACCTACTATTTCCGGGCGCCGTTTCTCCTGACCACGCTGCCGACGGTGGTCACCATGCGCCTGCGGCGCGACGACGGCGCGGTCCTGTATGTGAATGGGGCCGAGGCGTACCGGACCAACCTGCCAGCCGGAACGATCACCTACACCAATCTGGCGCTCGATGCGGTTTCCGGGGCCGATGAGACGACCTATTTCGAGGCCATTCTGGCGCTGACCAACCTTGTCGTCGGCACCAATCTGATGGCCGTCGAGATCCATCAGAGCGCCGCAAACAGCACGGATCTTTCGTTCGATCTGGAACTCATAGGCGCCGAATTGCCGTCGATGCCCGCGCACGATGTGCGGGTGCTGGCGGTCGCAGCGCCGCTGCAGGCGCTGCCCGGCATAGCGACCAACATCACCGTGGTGGTCACCAACCAAGGGGATGTTGCCGAGTCCTTCCCGATCGTGCTGAGCGATCTGACTGGGGGAACCACGATCGGCGCCCAGCAAGTCACTGCCTTGGCGGCGGGGGCCACCGCCCGCGCGGGCTTCACCTGGGAGCCTCCGCTCACGCCATGGGGAAACCGCGTCCTGAGCGCCGTGGCTGGCCCGGTCACCGGCGAACTCAACCGCACCGATAACACCAACACGTTGCTCGTTCTGGTTGCGCCCCCTTTGGAAACCAACGTCCTGGTCTCGAGAACCAGCCTCTGGCGCTACAACGACACAGGGTCGGATCTCAGCTTTGCCCCCTGGAGAGATGCCGAGTATTTCGACGATTCGTGGCCGACGGGCCGCGGACCGTTTGGCTATGGCGCGGAGGTGGCGACCACAAACAGCTTTGGCCCCGATCCGAACCGGAAATACCCCGCCTATTACTACCGCACCATCTTCAATATCGACGTGCCGCCAACGTGGTTGCGGCTGCGACTTCGATGCGACGATGGCGCGGTCGTTTATCACAACGGCTCAGAAATCCACCGTGTCAACCTCGCGGATGGCCCAGTCTCGTACTCATCCTGGGCCAGTCTTGCGGTCGAAGGAACCAACGCCCTCGCCTATTTCGAGAGCGACGTCCCGGTCGCCAATGCCGTGATCGGCCCCAACCTGCTGGCCGTCGAAGTGCACCAGGTCAGTGCCAGTGATCCGGACTTGGCCTTTGACGCGGAACTCATCAGCCTCAATCCGGTCACGCCACGGGTCCACGACGTGGCCGTTCTCGCGGTCGAACCTGGCGGGGCTGTCCTCATCGGGGATCGGCTCAGGCTGGCGGTCACCGTGGCCAACCGGGGCAACGCCTCGGAGACATTCACCCTGTTTCTGCAGGATGCGAATTCGGGTCAGATCGTGGCGAGCGCGGTCGTGACGCAGCTCCCCGTGGGCGTTCAGTCCACTCTGATGATGGACTGGAACACCCTCGGCGTGTCGCCGGGTCAACATGCCATCACGGCTTTCACCGTGCTCGACGGTGTCACCAACGTCACGGGCATGGCTCAAGGCCGAGCCACCCTGTCCGGCACCGCCTTCGGGGCGAAGACGACCGGCTTGGCGGGTGCTTTGGGGGGGCGATGTGCCACGGTGGCCGCCTGGGGCAACCGCTTGCTCGTCGGCACAGGGGCCACGCTCGAAGTCTGGGAGGCGAACAACCCCCTCGCGCTCGCGCGGCTCGGCCAGGTGCGGTTGCCCGGCCTGATCGAAGACATTGCCGCCGCCGGCGACTTCGCCTTCGTCGCGTGTGGCAACGCGGGTGTCCAATTCGTTGACCTCACGATGCCGTCGGCTCCGAGGCATGTCACCACATACGACACTTCAGGCCACGCCTACGGCGTCTCCGTCAGCGGTACGATGCTCTTGATCGCCGATGGAGCAGCCGGCCTGCGAATGGTCAGCATCGACGCCCCCTCCGCGCCGGTGCTTGTGGGGGCCTACTTCACCGAAGGTCCGGCCCGTGCGGTGGCGGCGGAAGGAACGCGCGCCTATCTCCTGGACGCCCATCATGGACTGCTGGTGCTTGACATTGCCAATCCGGCCGATCCGCGCCAGTTGGGTGTTTGCGCCTTCCACGCCGGCCAGGCCGTCGCGGTGGCCAACGGGTGGGCCTATGTCATCGACGCCAACAACCACTGTTTTGCCGTTGACGCGACCGTGCCGGCAGCGCCAAGCCTGGTGGGTTCTCGCGTTTTGACGGATGCGGTCGGCTCCTCGATTGTGATCAACGGACGCCACGCGTACGTACCCGCATTCGAGGCGGGCCTGCTCGTTCTCGACATCGCCAACCCGGCAGACATCACACGGGTCCGATCTTTGCCGGTGCCCACTCCGGGACAATCGGTTCGGGCTGCCCTGATCGGAGACACGCTTTACCTCGCCAACGGTTTGGCGGGATTCCAAGCGCTCGATGTGACGACGCCGGAGAGCCCCGTCGTGCAATCGGACTGGCCGCTGGCAATCCGCGCCTGCGACGTCGCGCTCGCCGACTCGCTGGCATGCGTCGCCGCCGGCGAGAATGGCCTGCGCCTCTATAACATCGCCAACCCCGCTACGCCAACCTGGGTCGGGTGGTCGACCAACGCGCTCAACGCGCGCTGTGTGGCACTTGCCGGCCAGACGGCCTTGGTGGGCGACGGCCAATACGGCCTCAAGGTCTTCAACGTCGGCACCCCCACAACGCCCGCCCTGATGGGCTCATGGAGCGGTCCCGATTTGGCCAGTGTTCGCAGGGTCGGCCTGAGCGGCGCGTACGGCGTGGCGTGCGACGGCCGCACCGTGGGCTTATTCGACCTTTCCACGCCCGCGCATCCGACACTGGTGGCGACCCGTCCGACGCCGGCCTTCGCCTTCGACATGGCTGTCGCCGGCTCGCGCATCTATCTGGCCTGCGGGAGCGCTGGCCTCATGGTGTTCGAGATGGGCCCCAACTCCCTCGCGCAGGTCGGCTCTTACGATAGCCCTGGATTGGCCGCCGGCGTCGCCGTGTCCGGTGCCGCTGTTTATCTCGCTGACGGCCCGGGTGGTTGGAGCCTGCTGGACGTCTCAGGCGCCTCGCCTGTCCTGGTGCGGACAAGCCAAGCGGAGGGGCCGGTTACCGATGTGGCCGTGGAGGGCGTCCTGGCCGCCTTGGGAAACGGGTTGAACCGGGCGATGGCCATGGACGTCACGGCTCCCCTCACGCCGGTGCCGCAGACTTCTTTCGATGCGCTCGTCCAAGCGTTGTCGCTTGCCATTGGCAATCGTCAGGTCTATGTGGCTGAGGATGAAGTCGGATTGGCAATCGTGCCGATTCCGGCAGACGTGGATCGCGATGGGTTGCCTGACGCATGGGAACTCGAGATCGTTGGCGCGGATCCCAACGACGACCTGCGGACGATCCAGGACGTGAGCCCCGATGATGATTTCGACGACGACGGCTCGGCCAATGCCGCCGAGTACGTTGCCGGGACCGATCCCGCCGACAGGGCCTCGCGCTTCGTTGTCCTGCTGCCTCCGCCGATGGCTGGCGGCGTGCCGGCGATTCAGTGGAGCAGCGTGGCCGGCAAGACCTACACAATTCACAAGTCCACGAACCTGCAAGCGGGCTTTACGGTGCTCCAGGAGGGCATCGCCGCGACACCACCCATGAACACCTACGATGATCCGGCGCCGCAGGAAGCGGCATTTTACATCATCAGTGTCCGTTGAGTTGCACATGAATTCGTGGGATGCAGGACACCGTCGCCCTCACCCGCCCCCGGAGCCGCCGCCCCACACTGTCCCATCGCATGAGCGAGGAGCGCAGATGAGGGAATTTTGGTTTCGGACTCTCCAGTCATGAACTGGCGACAACACCATGTCACTCGAACGATGTTCGAGAGGATTGTGCGGAGGAGCTGCCTCGTGTTCGGCGTCGCTCTGGTCCGGCTCGGCTTGCCCTCCGAATTCCCTCTGCTGTCCTGGCAGGGCGAAACAATGGGGAGCGTTTACACGGTCAAGGTTGTGGGAACCAACCTTGACGACGCGGGTTGCGCGGCGTTGAAGGAGGCGGTGGACAACCGCCTCAAGGAGGTCAATCGCCAGATGTCGCACTATCGGTCGGACAGCGAGCTCTCCCGCTTCAACCGCGCCCCGGCCCGGGTGCCCTTCCCGATCTCAAGCGGTTTCGCCCGCGTGCTCCGCACCGCACAGGACATCTCTCGACAGTCCGCCGGCGCATTCGATCCCACTCTGGGGCCGCTCATCAACCTCTGGGGCTTCGGCGAGGAGTCGGCGCCGCGCTGTTCGCCTGACAAAGAGTCGCTTCGCAGCGCGCTGGCTCGAGTTGGTCTTGGTCACCTGCAGATCACCGACCAGAACAGCCTGGTGAAGGACACGCCTGGCCTGCAGCTCAACCTCAGCGGCATTGCGAAAGGCTGGGGCGTGGATGCCATGGCCGACGTCCTGCGTGCGCATGGGCACACCAACTTCTACGTGTCCATCAGCGGCGAGGTGTTCGCCAGCGGCCACAATGCACGCGGCACAGACTGGCAAGTCGGCATCTCGGCGCCCGTCGATCATTGGCGGCCAGGCGACCCGACGATGGCCGTCATCTCGCTGTCGGGGCAAGCGGTCTCTACCTCGGGCGACTACCAGAAGTACTTCGTGGACTCGCAGGGTCGCAGGCAATGCCATGTCTTGGACCCCCGCACCGGCAGCCCCGTACAACACAACCTCGCGAGCGTATCGGTGGTGGCTGACATGTGCACTTTCGCCGATGCGCTGGCCACGACGTTGTTCGTCCTGGGACCGCAGGCTGGACCGAAGTTCATCGGAACGTTCACCAACGCGGCCGCCCTCTTTGTCATACGCGAGCCCGGCGGGTCCTTCCGGAGCATTCCAACCTCCGACTTCGCCAGGCTGATGGAACCTAAAGCCAAGTAGAGACAAATCTGTGGCCGATGCCGCCGGCATGCGAACCTGGTGCTCGAGTTTAGGGTCTGTGCAAACATTACTTCCGATTTTGGCGGGAGCGCCACCGGGCCAGATGCGAGGCCCGAGGGAG
>CAYPUR010000044.1:3982-25213 GCA_964413865.1 uncultured Verrucomicrobiota bacterium | reverse complement strand
CGTAAAGGGGTCGGTCCCGGAATTTAGGAATCAACGGCCTCGCCGAGGTCGCCGACCCGCCGTCTGCTCAAAATGAAAGGGGGCAATGAAAGAGGTCAAACCATAACGATGACCTGACTTCGCATCGAGTGGTATGGAGGGTTCTGCGATGCCGCGCCAACTGCGCATCGAGTATCCGGGCGCGATCGACTCGACCATCCGCCTCCGCTCGATGCTACGGCGTGACAAGCGTCATGAGCCGTGAGGACCGCCGGGAGGACATATTCCACGATGAGGAATGGCAGCGCTCCGGAGGAGTCGGAACTGGCGGCACGTTTACGCCGGGAAACGACACTGACGATGAGAGAAATTGCCCAGCGGCTTTACCTGGTCAGTTCGAAGAGTGCCACCACCCGACTGCACAGCCTGAGCCAGAAACGAAAGCAACAGGGCGCACAGTCATTGTTCGAGTTTGCCCCTTTTTGGGCTGTGGCAGAAAGTGGTGAGGAATGCAGGCTAGTTGCCTTTGGTGGCGCTGATGCGCGCGTAGGCTTCGAGGGCGACCTCGCGCGCGATGGCGTGGCTGACAATCGGTTCGTTATAGGCGCGGCCGAGTTCGATCCCGGCGGTGCGCAACACCTCGGTCGGCGCCTCGTGCGGCCGATGGATCCATTGGGTCGGCAGCTCTGCCAATTCCGGACACCAGCGGCGAACGTAGTCTCCGTGCGGATCGAACTTCCGGGCTTGGCTGACCGGATTGAAGATTCGGAAGTACGGAGCCGCGTCGGCACCGCAGCCGGCGACCCATTGCCAGCCCAGTGTGTTTTGAGCGAGGTCGGCATCGACCAGCGTGTCCCAAAACCAGCGCGCGCCTTCGATCCACGGCAGAAGCAGATCCTTCACAAGGAACGAAGCCGCAATCATCCGGACGCGGTTGTGCATCCAGCCGGTCGCCCACAATTCCCGCATGCCGGCGTCCACGATCGGATAGCCGGTGCGCCCTCTCCGCCATGCTTCGAGAAAGGCCGGCTCGGTCCGCCAGGGAAATTTCGCGAACGCGGGACGCAGCGGTCTTTCGGGCGTGTGCGGGAAGTGCCAGATGAGATGATGCGAGAACTCGCGCCAGCCCACCTCGGCCAGGAAGGCCGACCCGCGCCAGGCCGCGGCGGGCAGACGGCGGCGCGTCGCCATGCGTTTCAGGTCATGCCAGATCTGGCGCGGGCCGATTTCGCCGAAATGTAGATGGGGCGAGAGCCTCGACGTGCCCTGGACATCGGGACGGTTCCGTTGCTCCGCATACTCGGCAAACGCGCTGTTCAGGAAGCGGCTCAGATTCGCCTTTGCGCCCGCCTCGCCCGGCTGCCACGCGTCCCGGAGGCCTCCGGCCCAATCGGGGCTCGGCTGGAGATCAAGCGCATCGAGCCGCAGCGACGCAGGCCATGCGGCCGGGGCGGGCAGCCGCTCGATACGGATCGTCGGCTCGGTTGGGTCGGGCTCGGCCAGGCAGCGTTTCCAGAAAGGGGTGAAGACCTGGAACGGGTTGCCGCTCTGATTCCGGATCGCCTCCGGTTCATGCAGCAGCGCCCCATTGAACATTTCCACTTTCAGGCCGTTGCGTTGGAGTTCGTCCCGGATCTGCGCATCCCGGGCCGCCACAGCCGGTTCGTAGCGCCGGTTCCAGAACAGCGCTGTGGCGCCGGTGTCCCTGGCCAACTGGAACAACGCCGGCAAACTCGGTCCGCGGCGCAGGATCAGCCTCGATCCGAGCGCCCGCAGGTCGGTGCTCAAGGCCTCGAGAGATTGATGCAGCCACCACCGAGACGCGCCGCCCGGAGCCCACGAACCCTCCTCGTCCGGGGCCCAGACAAACACCGGTACAACCGGTCCACCCTCCCGAACGGCCGCATCGAGCGCGGGGTTGTCCGCCAGACGCAAATCAGATCTGAACCAGTGGATCGAGAGACGCTTCATAGTCAAAGGACGCGGGTGCTCGAACACGTGTTGAGTTTCATGCCCGCTGCAGCCGCATCATGCGCAGACACACACCAACCCGCCGGGTCCCCCGGTCCGGCGCAGTGCTGTTCCCGATCTCATCATTTGCGCCGCGTGGGGGCACGCGGCCTACAAGATCGAACATCGGTGTCTGCCCCTTTGTAGACATCATGCGAAGTCTGACTGCCATGTGCACAGACGGGGTGTAAAACATCCGGATTAGCGCCGCGCATCGAGGCCTTGCCAGCGATGGGTCCACCGGCCCGGCCCGGTGCTTTCGACGACGATCGAGTCGCCTTCGCGGCGCGAGCGCAGCGGCTGATGATTCTCATCCTCGAGATAGCGCGGGTCCATCAGGCCTGTCTGGACGAGTCTTTCGAGCGATTCGGGCACATCTCCGTAGGCGAGTCGATGCGCATAGACCGCCCGGCCAATGCCCAACCGGATGAAATGCGCTTCATGATGGGTCTTGATCCCGCGCGTGGCCTCCGGCGGCAGACGCAGCAAACGCAGCATCTCGACCGCCAGCGGCCCGGCGTGACCCGCGTCGTCCGCGAGGGCGCGAAACGCGATTGTGTGCCGCCCGGGGGCCAGCTCATGTGTGCCAAGAGAGAGATCGAGTTCCTCGGATTCGGGGGCGCGGAGATCAGCCCGCTCGATCGCGTTGCGCCCGTCCAACTCGATGGAGTAGAGGCCCTGCCCGGGGGCGGCTGACGCCGTCAACCGCACGGCGTAACGCCCGCCATCGGCGACAACGAATGGCAGCGTGAGCCGGGCGCCAGCTTCGGTGTTGGGCCAGCCCAGCACGGGCCGGGCGCCAAACATCCCCGTGGTCTCGACCCGCGCTTTGGCGGCGCCGGTCGTTTGGGCCTCGCGAAACGCGCGGACGAAGTGATGGGGCTCCCAGGGAATGCGCCGCTCGACAAAAGGCGGCAGCTTCTCCCACCGCTTTGGCTTGCCCGTCTGGTACCAGAACGCCACGCTGCTGATGAAGTCCGGCCGATCGATGTAGAAGCCTTCGGTGTCATCGACGCGATTGCCCTTGTGCTCGATGGCGACCTTGAGCGAATGGCGGAACCCGACCGGATCGAGCACATGCCAGCGATAGCAGACGCCGCTGTCCCCGGCATTGTCCCCCTGCCATCGGGGCTCGCCGAACCATGGACCTGTCCGCGGGCGGAACCCCCAGGCGTCGTTGAAGTAATCCTCGCTGCCCGTGCCCTGAAGACTCGGCACCGTCTCGCCATCGATGGAGAAGAAGTCATCGCCCTCGCCCCACCAACCGTCCTGCGCCAGCGTGACGGACATAACTGTGCCGACGTACTGGCCCTGTCCCTCGAGATCAGCCAGGAGATAGTCGCGCCCAGCCACCGCCGGATATTCCTGGCGGTAGCGCGCATGAAAGTAAGCCGTGTCGGCAGGCAGCGCATCCAACTCGACCCAGTCCACCTGCCAGTACAGACCCGCCATCCGATCGGGATTGTCGTTCGACACCACGATTCGGGCCGATTTGGCAAAAGGCATGCGCCAGAAGCACGAGAGCGATCCCGTCGGCGAAACCTGCACGGGGACGCTCTCGACCGACGCCGGACGGCCCTGGCCGACTGCGAAGAACTCGCCGACAGGCGTCTCGACCCCTGGCTCCGGGCGCCCGTCCCAGTAGATGCGCAGAGAAAGCGCGTTGAGTTCATTGACCCGCCCGGCGTGGCTGGTGAACCAGATGTGCGTGATGACGCCCGGTCCTTCGAGCAGCGGCATTTCGAGCGACTTGCCCGGAGGCAGCAGAGTCATGTCCAGATTCGCGTCGTTCCATTTTGGGAGTTGGTTGCTCGAAACACGCCGGTTGCGGCCGGTTGGCGGCGACGCCAGCGCGCCCAGCGCATCCGTGGATAAAACGGCGGTCGAGCAACCCGCCTTGTTCCCGGCCGCCCTCTGTGTCGTCCCCTCGGCTCCCGGTTCAGCGCGGTTCTGGCCGGCACGCCTGTTCGCGCGACTTTCGAAATCGATCCAGGCGGCATCGTTCATGTAAGCTGCCGCGTACTCGAAGGGCATCGCCCCGTCGCGCCCGTCGCCCGCCGTGTTGCGGAACAGGAAGACGCCGCCTCCGGGCTGGGCTGGATCGTTGCGATAGCCCACCAGCAGCACGCTGTGGCCGTCGTAGACGGAGTCGGCAGGACACATCTGCAGGACACCGTCCACCCACTGCGCCTGTTTGGGCCACCGGAACCCGCCGCAGATGGGCCAACCCGCCGCCAGGGTCTGTTTGATCGAGACGATGTGCGCCTCGGTCAGTCCGGTATTGACGTTCCATTCCTTGATCCAGTGGAGGCGCAAAGCCAGCGGGAGCCGGGTCATGGCGTCGGCCATGGCCTCGGCGGTGGGCAGGCGAGCCGGATCGAGTGCGGCGGCGTACGGCATATCCTCCTCGAGACAGATGCCGTGCGCCGCATAGCCTTTCCACAGGTCTGAGAAGAAGGCCCCGTCCTCCGCGTCTCCGCACACCGTGTTGGCCGCCCAGTTCAGGAACTCGACGCTCAGACGCGGACAATGGCCCTGGCGTTTGGCGACAGCGAACTCGATGGCGCCTGCGACCGTGAACACCGAACAGGTGGGGCGTTTGCCCTGCTGCCGCCGATCCAAACCCAGCCTTTTGAACTCGGGCCGAAGGTCAATCGCTTCGTTGGTTCCGGCCTGGCCTGGATTGGGTGGGCCATCGGTGCCCAAAGGCGACTGATCGGATTGCGCGCACGCGATCAGGAGACCGAGTGTGATCGCAAACGGGAAGGCGTATGGAATTCGCATCGGCCAGAATAGTTGCGGCAGCGCCCGAGCCCCGCAAGCGAATTGCTTGATCCGGCATGGCGCATACGCGCTCGAATCCCAGGTCAAGGCCCGCCGGAATCCGCTAGCCGCCCGGGTGGTTTCGTGGCTGAACCTGTGCCGCGTTTGCCAGGATCTCGAGGAGCAGATGCTCACGGCTCCGCAAGTCGATGACAACGAGCGGCGGCTGCATCGAGCCTTGCTGGCGAGTGCCCTGGCGAGCGGGGAGGGCCTGCTGCTCGAGTGCGCCGATGCCGCAGAACTCAAGCCGCTCCGACTCACCCCGGATGGCTTGGCCGCCAAGATCGAATCGCTCCGCATCACCTTCACCCAGTGGCACACTGAACTGAAACCGGAACGGCAAGCGGCCATTCTCCAGGAGGCTTTTGGTGGCCAGGTGTGAAAAGTTGGAGGCAATCCTCCAAGCTCAGTTCGAGCTCGAATACGCCGAGCCAGAGGCGTTCGAGGATCGCGTGAGACGCTTGCATCTGCTGGTTGATCAAGTGATCGCCTGCATCGCCGGATCGCCGCTCTCGCGTGCGGCCCGTTCGCCAAGCATGGCCAACCGAGTCAAGCCGGTGCCCAGATCGTCGTGAATGTCGCGGGCAATGCGGGCGCGCTCGCGATCCAGCGCGTGCTGCCGTTGGAGGTCGTGAATCCGCTGCAGTTCGCGGCAGCGCCAAAAAACGACCCCTGCGGCCAGAGCGGTCACGATGAGGGCGCAGGCCGCCCAGACCCATCGTCCGTCGCGGTACCGCGTCAAGCCCGCGCTGCGTGCGACCCACAGGTTGCCGGCGCGGTCGGCGATCATGGCGCGCACTCGATCGGTATCCACCGGAGCCGACCAGCGATGCGGTGTCAGTTCGCCATTCGCCCAATACTCGAGCGAGTCCATCGTGCCGATCCAAAGCGCGCCGTCGGCCTGCTCGTGGAAGGATCAAATGCGGCTATCGAAGAGACTGGGGGGAATCGGATTGGGCAGGATCTGGCCCTCGCGCCACAGGGCGACACCCCGTTCGGTGCCAATCCAGACGCCACCGTCGCGGGCGGGATAGACCACGCGGGTGTCGTCGTGGGGGAGGCCATCGGCAGCGTGGTGGGAATCGAGCTTTGCACGCGCACGGATGGGCTTGATCCCGAACAGAAAGCGTGCGCCATGGCGCTGCTGGACCGAATCGCATGGCTGTTTCGTGGTTTGGGCTCGGGCTGATCGATCAGAGCCTGCCGAACGATGAAGCGTGCGATGAAGGCCCTGCAAGCACGTCGGCAGGCATCAAGAATGTCCAAACTTCAGGCCCTGTCTTCACCGGGCGACAGAACGCCGACAACAACAAGTTGCACCGGGCGCAAGAGAATCCCCTTCTCCTCCCTCGACAGCGTCTCGACGGCCAGTCACAATGAAAGAACCAAGAACCCGATGAACGTCGTAGGACATTCCGGTGGAAACGCCGACAAAGGAGCGTTCCGTCGCTTGGTTTGCGTCTCTGCTGCGGTACGCAGAGTTGGGTCCCAGTGCGTTTCGAAAGAAAGTCCATCCTTCACATGAACACCACCCGCCGAGAATTCCTTCGCGCCGCCTCCACGCTCTCCGGCGCTGCCGCGTTGATGCCGATCGCACCTGCGGACGAGACGGGGGCGCCGGCCCGCCGCTATCGCGCCGCGGTGATCGGACGCACTGGCGGAGGCGACTACGGGCACGGGTACGACCAGATATTCAAGGATTTGGCCAACGTGTCGGTCGAGGCTGTTGCCGACCCTGATCCCGAGGGCCGTCAAGGGGCGGCGGCGCGATCGGGCGCCAGGCAGCAGTTCGCCGATTACCGGGCCATGCTGCGCGAGGTGAAACCGGACCTGGTCAGCATCGCGCCGCGCCAACCCGACTGTCACCGCGAGATGGCCCTGGCGTCGATCGAGGTGTGCCGCGGGGTGTTCATGGAGAAGCCGTTCACCGAAACGGTCGAAGACGCCGATGCGATTCTCGAAGCGGCGCATGCGCGCGGCGTGCCGATCCACGTCGCCCACAACAGGCGGTACACGTCCGAGTTCGTCCAGGCCAAGGCCCTCCTCGACCAGGGGTTGATCGGGCAGGTGCGGCAGGTCGAGATCCACGGGAAACAGGATGCGCGTGTCGGCGGCGAAGACCTAATGGTGCTGGGGGTGCACGATTTCGATCTGATGCGCTTTTACTTCGGCGATCCGCTTTGGTGCCAGGCCAGTGTCACCCAGGATGGACGCCCGATCACTCGCGCGGACGTAGGGCGCGGACGCGAGCCCATCTTCGTTGCGGGAAACTCGATCCACGCCCTGTTCGCCTTTCCGGGGGACCTGATGCTCCATTGGAGCTCAGTCAAACGTGACGACGGCTGGAACACCTCGGAGGGCGGGCGCGAGAAGTGGGCCATCGAGATCCTCGGCACCAAGGGCATCCTCGCCTACCAATCCGCCGTGGGATTCGTCTGGCTCGATTCCCCGTTCTTCGCCCACAGGGACCGGGCGCCCGTCTGGAAGCCGGCTCCCGAGCCGGCCAACTGGACCTGGCCGGAGCATGCCCGGCACCCGATCAAAGGGTTGATTCGGGCGATCGAAACTGGCTCACCGCCCATATCGAGCGCCGAGGACGGTCGATGGACGATCGAGATGGTGTCTGCGGTTTACGAGTCGGAACGCACACGTGGCCGCGTGCTTTTCCCGCTCGCCGACCGCACCAATCCGTTGTTGCGATTCTAAACGCGGTCACCCGAGGCGCCAGCCCGGCCGGTATTCGCGCCGGAGGAAAGGCGCGGCGGCGGGGCAGTTCTTTGCTTCGATGGCGATTGGATCCCACTCGAGTCTGGCGGCAGCGCGAAAGGCGACGTTGCCGAGGTGATTGGCGATGGTCAGCGGCCCCGCGTACAGGAAATTGCAGGTCGTCGGCTCGCCGGTCTTGCAGGCGTCGATCCATTCCTGGTGGTGGCCTTTCGAGGACGGGATGAACGGAGCCGGCGCCTTGAAGTCCTTGTACTGATCTTCTGGCAGCAGGACGTGTTTGCCGTAGTCCGCCAACAGCATCCCCTTGGCGCCGACAAACAGCACGCCGCTGTCCCACTTTGGAATCGTGCCGTCCCTGTGCGGTTTGGGTTTCATCGTTCCCTGGTGCCAGTGCAGCGTCACGGGCGGCAGATCGCCGCGGGCACCGTACGTGTAGACCGCATGCATCGAGGCCGGCGTGATTTCCCGGTGTGGCGGCGGCCCCTCGGCTTCGATCGTCAGAGGATGATCGAGTTTGAGCGCCCACCAGGGCAAATCGTTCCAATGACTGCCCAGATCGGACATCGTGCCGTTGCCGAAATCCCACCAGCGATACCACTTGGGGCCCGGCCAGTACACCTCGTGGAAGGGACGGTGCGGCGCGGGGCCGATCCACAAGTCCCAGTCGAGTCCCTGCGGGATTGGCGAGGAACCGCTGGGCCGGTCACGCACCGAGACAATGTCGCCATGGGCCTTGGCTTCTTCTTCGCTCTGCCAACCCCAGGCGCGCCCGACCCAGACATGCACCTCGCTCACTGGCCCGATCGCGCCGGTCTGCACCAACTCGACCACGCGCCGGTAGTTGTCGGTGGCATGGATTTGGGTCCCCATCTGCGTGGCCACGTTGGCCTTGCGGGCGGCCTCGATGATCACGTGGGCTTCCCAGACATTGTGGGTGAGGGGTTTCTCGCAATAGACATGCTTGCCCAGTTGCAGCGCGGGCAGGACAGCAAACGCGTGCGTGTGCTCGCACGTGCTCACAACCACGGCGTCAAAGTCCCCAGCGTCGTCGAACACGCGCCGCAGATCGCGATAGCGCTTGGCTTGGGGGTACTTCTGCGCGGCGGACAGGACCGGCGCGTCGTGCACGTCGCACAACGCGACAATGTTCTCGCTGCTCACGCCGGCCAGGTTGCCTCCGCCGCGTCCCCCCACGCCGATGATCGCAATGTTCAACTTGTCGTTCGGGCCGACGGCACGGCGGACGGCGGAGTCCGCGCCGAACACGCCGCGCCAGGCCGGTCCGACCAACACCAGCGTGCCGCCCGCCGCCAGGGCGGATCGGCGCAGGAACCGGCGCCGTGTCACAGGATGGGAAGATGGGGACAAACAGGATCCAATGCGCTTGGTCATGCCTTTCGACTACACCCGACGGGATGTCCGGACAAGCGGAAAGCTGAGATGCGCATCGCCAACCGCGTGGTTGCCCGTGAAGGCGGTTTCCGCCGACAGAAGGCGTTTTTCGCTTCGACTCCGCCCCGTAACGCGCTAAGGTCCATACACGAACACACGCTATTCAAATCCGATCTCCGGGCTGAGGCGTTGCCTCACCGTCCTTTGGATGGCCGCGGCGATCGAGTTCATCGAGACCCACGACAATCAAGAACCGTTCTTCGCTTACGTTGCCTTCACGGCTCCGCACGATCCGCGGATGCCGCCGATGCCATTTCGCGAGATGTACGAGCGGTGGAAGCTGATTGTCTACCCCAGAATCGGCCATGCCCAGTTATTCGACCTGCAAACCGATCCCCATGAGATCACCAACCTCGTGGACCGTCCCGAACACGCCCCCCCCAAGTCGCTCGCCTGCGCCTCCTCATGCAGCAGTGGCAAGCACGCGTCGGGGATGCGCTTGAAATCCCTGATTCCCACAAGCAACCCGGTCCAATCGATCTGACTGGTCGTCCGCGGGTGCCGGACCCGTGGCAGCCAGAATGGATCGTGAAGAAGTACTTCGATCTATGAATGGTAACACCGCGCAAGCCAATCGGAGAACCCAGACCCTGGCCGCGCTCCTCGCAGCTTCACTCCCGCTTCTATGCAGCGCCGACCCGCCCGCCGCGAACCAGGCCCCTCGAAGGGTTGAAGTCGCCGCGGGCGATCTCGAGGCCGTGTTTCAAGTCGCGGGCAACGGGCTCCTGCTCGATCACCTGCGCGATCGCTCAACAACAACGATTCTGGCCACAAATGCCGCGCCGCTCTTCACGTTGTCGCTGACCAACGCAACCACACGCGAGCACAAGGTCATGACAGCGTCCGACGGCTGGGGTGAAGTCGACCTTCGCGCCGACCGCCATCGCCTCAGGCTTCGCTGGGGTGCCCCTCTCAGCGAGGGACTGGGGGACGTCGCCGTCATCGCCAGCGCCACGCTGGATCAACGCCAGAGCGCCCTGCGCTGGACTCTGCGTGTTGACAACCGGTCCGCCGCCTGGGCGGTGCGACAGGTGGTCTTTCCCCAACTCGCCGTGCCCGAGTTGGCCCGGGACGCCGCCGTGCTCTTTCCGCGCGGCCCCGGCGAAGTGCAGCGCGGGCTCTGGCAACGGGCCTTCACTTACCGGGGCAACTATCCGGACGGCTGGTGCGCGATGCAGTTTCTGGCGGCCTATCGGGAAGGGGGGCATCCTGTCGGAATCTATCTCGGGTTCCATGATCCCTGGGGCGGCACCAAGCGGATCGAGGCATCGAGCACGCCGGCCAACCGCGTCGTCCGCCTGGCCTTCGAAGTGCCGGCGAGTGATTTTCAGGCCGCAGGAAACGACTTCGACCTGGATGGCGAAGCCGTCTGGCAACTCTTGCGTGGCGACTGGTTCGATGCGGCGACGATCTACAAGGCGTGGGCCCGGGAGAACGCCCGCTGGTGGCCTCGCATGGGCGCTGAGGGGCGGGCCGACACGCCGCTTTGGATGCGCGAGTTGAGCGCCTGGGTGATGACGGGCGGGGCGCCGCCCGATTGCGTGCCGGCCGTGACACGTTTTCGCGAGGCCATCGACATGCCGATCGGGTTTCACTGGTACAATTGGCACCAGATCCCGTTCGACAATGACTATCCCCACTACTTCCCGACGAAGACGAACTTCGCGGCCGCGGTGGCCGAACTCCAGCACGCGGGCGTGTCCGTCATGCCCTACATTAACGGACGGCTCTGGGACACCTGCGACCGGGGCGCCGAGGACTTTGCCTTCACCTCGTCCGCGCTGCCGGCGGCCGCAAAGCAGGAGGATGGCAAGCCCTTCGTCGAAACCTACGGCAGCAAGGAAACCAACGGCGAACCGGTCCGGCTCGGTGTGATGTGCCCGACGACGCGCCTTTGGCAGGACAAGGTCCGGGAAATCGTTCTCCGCCTGCAGCGCGACGAGGGGACGCGCGGCGTGTACATCGACCAGATCGCGGCGGCTGCGCCGAAGCTCTGCATGGATCCAGGGCACGGGCACCCGCTCGGCGGCGGGCATTGGTGGACACGCGGCTACTGGGATTTGCTCGACGGCATCCGGCGTCAAATGCCTCCGGACTGCATGTTGACCACCGAATGCAATGCCGAGCCGTTCATCCGCTGGTTCGACGGCTACCTCACATGGCACTGGCAATTCGACGGCCAGGTGCCTGCCTTTCCGGCAGTCTACGGCGGCACGATCCAGATGTTCGGACGCGCTTATCGGGGCGGCGCGACCAAGGATCTCGCGCTCCGGATGAAGGCCGGCCAGCAGTTGGTCTTTGGCGAACAGATCGGTTGGTTCGATCCAAGCCAGGCCCTCGAATCCCAGAACCTCCCGTTCCTCCGCAAGCTCATCCAGACCCGGTCCCAATTCCGCCGCTACTTTCACGCTGGCGAAATGGCGCGTCCGCCGCGCCTCACGGGCGAAGTGCCCAGGGTCAAGGCCGATTGGCAATGGTCGGGCGAATGGTGGGTCACCACCGACGCCGTTCTGACAGGCGCCTGGCGGCTGCCGGGCGAGGAGCGCGCGCTGGTGCTCTTTGTCAATGTCGGCGATCAGCCGGTGCAGGCCGCCTGGGAATGCGACCTGCGCGCGCACGGTCTCGGGGACGGCCTCTGCCAGCTTGCGATCAGCCGCGACGGCCAGCCGGGCGTCGATGCCGCGCGGTTCTCCGGCGGTTTTTCCCAGACCATCGAATTCCCGCCCCAGTCGGTCCAGGCCTGGGAGCTGTCCACGGCGCGCTGAGCCGTGAAACTGGGACTGGACCTGCTGCGAGGTTGCAGCCGCTGGGCGCGCCGCGGAGGGGTCCGCAGGTTGTCGCCGGACCGCGTTCCCTGGGGGGATCACTGCCTCGAGCCCGCATATTGCACCCTCCCGACGCTGCACAGAGCGGTCAGACTTCGCAAGAGGACCGCTATGCGGGCTCGACAAGCATGTGAAATCAAGGCTTGTGAGTGCCGAAAGCTTGCGCTAAAGTCCGGCCATTGAATTGACTTGGGGTCGCAATCGTCTCCCGGGCAAGATGGCGATTTGCGGCAAATGTGCGAAAGGAAGCGACTTATGCGTAGAGTAAGCGTTCGAGAACGATCGGCAGAAAAGACGACCCGCGCGCGGGTGTCGGGCGGTTTCACTCTGATCGAGTTGCTGGTAGTCATCGCCATCATCGCCATTCTGGCGGGGATGCTCCTGCCTGCGCTGGGCAAGGCCAAGGCCAAGGGCCAAGGAATCCTCTGCATGTCCAACACCAAGCAGTTGATGCTGGCGTGGGCGATGTATGTCACCGATGCCGACGACCGCCTGCCCTTCGCATACGCACAAGAGGGCAATCCAAGCCACCCCAATTACAAGTACGCCTGGGTGCATGGCATCATGGATTTCTCGAACGGCCGGGACAATTGGGAGATCACCAACACCCTGGCTGCCGGATGCATCTGGCCTTATACGGGCGGTTCGGCCGGCATTTACAAGTGTCCTGCCGACATGAGCATGACTCGCATGGCCGGCAAGGTGGTTCCGCGCCTGCGCAGCCTCTCGATGAATTCCTGGCTGGGCCTGAACGAGGGCGTCCACACCTGGTTCGGCGGCCCTGAGTTCCGTGGCTATCTGCGGATGTCCGACGTTGTCGACCCGGGTCCCGCGATGACATGGGCGCTGGTCGATGAACACCCCGACAGCATCAACGACGGCTTCTTCTGCGTCGACATGAACGGCTATCCCAATCCGGCGGCCACAGCCCTCCCCGACACCCCCTCGAGCGCGCACAACAAAGCGTGCGGCTTTTCGTTCGTGGACGGTCATTCGGAAATCAAGAAGTGGCAGGATCCGCGCACCGCCCCCAAAGTGACTTACAAGGGCGATGCCACCATGCCGGCCGCATCCCAGCCGAACAACAAGGATGTGCTCTGGATCTGGGAACGCACAACCCGCCGCATCCGCTGATCGGTCGATGAAGAGCAACAAGACAGCGCGGCAGGCGAGGATCACCTCGGACGGTTTTCAGGTTGGCCAGATGTGGAAGATCGGGGATGTGAATCTGGCCGTGACGTCCGTGGGCAAGACCCTGGTGCATTACAAGCGCTACAAGACGCAGCCGAAGGGCGTTCAGACCACGCTCTGTTCGAAGCTCGCCCTCGAGAAATACCTGACAGACAGCAAGGCGATTCTGGTCACGGGCTAGCCCTGCATTTCTCACCACTGTTTGCCACTGCGAAGCTGGAGTTAGCAAGAGAAGCCAGCATGCAGCCTAGGAAAGCAAAGCCGCGCCTGGATTGCGGTGGCCACGAACCCATGAAACGGGCGGGTTGGGCCGGACTTTACTCGTTGAATCCGGCGTAGAAGTAGAGCTTGAGCCCCCCCAGGTCCATCTTGTGTCGGCGAACGAACTTGATGCCGGGCACCCATTCCGCGTGGCCGTCGAGATAGCCCTCATTTGAACCAGCCGGCTGCTTGGCCCGGTGATCGAAGTGGTTGACGCCGCGGACCATCGGGTTCGGGTCGCCCGGGCGCATCCACGAGTCGTTGTACTTCCGGTTCATGTCCGACCAGAGCAGGGGGTAGTAGGGGACGTCGGTGTTGTTCTGGGCGAAGATCGGCTGCTGCGTGATCGGAATCGGGTAGTACGATTTGGTGGTGTTGTACGAGGGCTCGGCCACGTAATAGACATAGCCCACGACCACGCTCGCGTTGTCGGGCCAATTCCAGAAATCGTCCCGGTTCCAGAGCCGATTTGAAGGACAGTAGAACTGGGTGCGCGTGATGGCGTAGTTCGTCTGCAACATGTCGCGGAACGGCCGCTTGACCCAGTGCGGATCATCGTCGCCATCGGGCATGAATTTCCCCTGATTGTCATCCGCGTACATCAGCACTCCGTAGGTGAGCTGCTTGATGGCGTTCATGCACGACATCCGCTGGGCGCGCTCTTTGGCCTGAGACAACGCCGGCAGGAGCATCGCCGCAAGGATGGCGATGATCGCAATCACCACAAGCAACTCGATCAGAGTGAAGGCGGGCGCTTCTTCAGGCTGTTCGCGAAGGGCGGCGGCCGGTGTTTTTGCGCGGGGTTGGCGGGCGCTTGAGCCGTCCATGGGGTTCGCCACTCCAGGACAGCCGGCGGCTGGGGGCCGAAGGGCGCCATGCGGCGCATCCACGGAAGGGATTGGCTTCATAGACTCACTCATTCACAATCCCAGGGTTCGGAAGCGGTCTTCGACCGCTTTGAGATGGAAGTCCACGGAACAAAGGCGTTCGAGTTCACCTTCCTCGAAGTGGCGTGCGACCGCCGGGTTGGCCTTGAGCTGCGCCAGGAAATCGGCGTCGTCGCGCCCGGCGTGCTTCACTTCCCAGGTCTTCATCGCGGCGTCCTGCACCAGGGCGTACGCCTCCTCGCGTGTCAGGCCTTTGCGGATCAGTGCCAGCAGCACCGTCTGGCTGTTCCACATCCCGAGGCTGAGCCCGAGGTTCCTGCGCATGTTGTCCGGATAGACGTTCAAGCCCTCGATGAGCCGGATCAGCAGGCCGAACATGTAATCGAGCAGCGTGCAGGAATCGGGGAAGATGATGCGCTCGACCGAACTGTGGCTGATGTCCCGTTCGTGCCAAAGCGCGACGTTCTCGAGTGCGGCGAGGGCGTTGCCGCGCAAAACGCGCGCGAGCCCGGTGAGCCGTTCCCAGGTGATCGGATTCCGCTTGTGCGGCATCGCGCTCGAGCCCTTCTGCCCCTTGGTGAAGGGCTCCTCGGTCTCGAGCACTTCGGTGCGCTGGAGGTGGCGGAACTCGACCGCCCAGCGCTCGATGCTGGCGCCCACGATCGCCAGCGCGGCTTGGAACTCGGCGTGAATGTCGCGGGAGACAACCTGCGTCGCGATCGGGGCCGGCCTCAGGCCGAGCCGTGCGCACACAGCCCTCTCGACCCCCGGCGAGAGGTGGGCGTTGGTGCCCACGGCGCCGCTGAGCTTGCCGACGCCGGCGGCCTGCCGGGCCGACTCGAGCCGGCGCAAGTTGCGGCCGAACTCGTCGTGCATGAGCGCGAGCTTGAGTCCGAACGTGGTCGGCTCGGCGTGAATGCCGTGGCTGCGACCGATGCATGGCGTGAACTGGTGCTCGCGCGCCCGCCGGGCCAGGACCAGGCGCAGCGTCTTGACCTCCTCGATGAGAATATCGGCCGATTGGACCATTTGGAGCGCGAACGCGGTGTCGATCACATCGCTCGATGTGAGGCCGAAATGGAACCAGCGGCTGGCAGGATCGTTGATCGCCTCGGCGACGGCGGTCGTGAATCCGATGACGTCGTGATTGAGCGTCTTCTCGAGCTCTTTCTGGCGTTGGACGAGCCCTTCGAGGTCCCCCAGCCACCGGTCGACCCCGGCACGGATCCTGGCGAAGTCCGAGGCCGGCACGATTCCTTCGGCCACCAACGCCTCCGTGGCAAGCAACTCGATCTGAAGCCAGATGCGCAGCTTGTTTTCCTCGGTCCAGATGCCCCGCATAGCCGGACGCGAATAGCGTGTGATCATCAGGCGAGGGTAGGGCAGGGAAGAGGGCGAGTCGAGCGCAATGGAATTGCGGTTGACGATCCTGGCAGAAAGCGCAGGGTTTGGCGCGTCAACTCACATGCAGACGCAACGAATCGACCGGCGACGCTTTGTCATTCGGGGAGGTTTGGGTTTGCTCGGCGCGCTGACACCGTTGGATCTCGCCCGTGCCGCGCAGGACGCCGATTTCGACCGGTGGGACCCCGCCAGACCTTTTCCGGCGATCGGACGCAAACTGCGGATCCAGCCCGTCCTGATGTATCACCTGCCGGCCCGCCGGGACCAGGCCTCCTGGAAGTCCTGGGGCGGTGTGCAGACCGAAGCGGCGCTGACCGACGAGATCGGGCGCATCGAGAGGGAGTTGTCGGCGATCGGACGGCGCGCCGAGTTCCCACACCAATTTCTGCCCCTGGCGCGGGTGACGTCCGTCGACGCCGCGCGCGCCCTTGCAGAGCGGGACTCGGATGTGACGCTGGTGTACGCCTGCACGGGCGGTGGGAACCTCCTCGAGGCCTGTCTCGCGGCCAAGCCCGATGCCTTGATCTTCGTCAGGCATCGCTCCGGCCCCGTGTATTACTGGTACGAAGCCCTGAGCACGCGGTTCCTGGCGCGGCGGGATCCGGGCGGAGGGACGACGGGCGGAGGGACGACGGGCGGCAGCCCGGCGCCGGCGGCGCACGTGGACGACGTCGTGGTGGACGATCCGGAGGAACTGCTCTGGCGGTTGCGCGCGCTCTCTGCGGTCAACAACCTGCGCGGCGCCCGGATCGTGGCCCTCGGGGGCGCCTGGGGCAAATACGCGGCCGACGCCCCGCAGAGGGCGCGCGAGCGCTATCAACTCGACATTGTCGAGGTCGGTTACGACGAGTTCGAGCCGCGGCTCCGGCGGGCGCGCGAGGACCGCGCAATCCAAGCCGAGGCGGAGCGGGCGGTCGATCGCTACTTGCGGCTGCCCCGGACCAGGCTGGCCACCGAGCGCCGCTTCGTCGTCAACGCGTTTGTCCTGTATCGCGTGTTCAAGGAACTGATGGCCGAGCACAAGGCCCCGGCGTTCACCATCAAGAGTTGCATGGGCACGATCATCCCCATGTCCGAGACCACGGCCTGCCTCACGCTGGGCCTCCTCAATGACGAGGGTGCGATCGCCTTCTGCGAGTCGGACTTCGTCATCATCCCCGCAGGGCTCCTGCTCCGCTACATCGCCGGACGCCCGGTGTTCCTTCACAACTCGACATTCCCGCATCGCAAAACGGTGACCTGCGCCCATTGCACGTGTCCGCGCCGGCTCGATGGACGCCGCTACGAACCGACGCGGTTGGTGACCCACTACGAATCGGATTATGGTGCTGCGACCAAAGTGGACATGCCCCTGGGCCAGGAGGTGACATTCATCGATCCCGAATACAGCACGGCACGGTGGTTGGGATTCAAAGGCATCGTGCGCGCAAATCCCAATTACGCAATCTGCCGGTCTCAGCAGGACGTTGAAATTCAAGGCGATTGGCGCCGGCTGATCGACGAGGCGCGCGACTCGCACTGGATGATGGTGTATGGGGATTTCATGCGTGAATCGGGATACGCCGCCCGCAAGCTCGGTCTCGAGTGGGTGGACCTGTCAACGCCAGCACCGGGATGAAGTCCGGGGATCCGGCCGGGCGCCGACGATGCCCCGACCGCGGAGACATCAGCCACGCACTTCAGATGCTCACTCCCGAGATCCCCGGCGGCGACGCGCCTCCCAAAGAGCCGTGCCCACCCGGAACAGCCTTAAACGCCCTGTTCCGCCGATCGACAAGTCGCGGCACAGAGCGGCTGCGCTGGTTTTGCGGAGCCGCAGGCGTGCTTGCACTCGTGCTGCTCGGCGGCTGCAGCAGTACCGCTATCCCCATGACAACGTCCCTGGATTCCCTTTCAATCGACTTCGCAACGCCTGTCGACGCCCCCTTGCAGACCGCGCTGGAATCCATCGACGCCCGGTTACGGGAGCGTCACGGTTTGACGCCGCAGCAGACAGCGGTTGGGCTGTGGGATCTGCAAGGCGCACGGCTTGCGATGATCAACCCGGACCTGATCTTTTACGGGGCCAGCGTGCCGAAGATCGTCATCCTGCTTGCGTGGTTCGAAAAGCATCCGGAGGCAACCGCACGGCTGGACACGCAGACCCATCACGAGCTGGGGCTGATGATCAAGGTGTCCGACAACGCGATGGCGACCCGGTTTTCAGAGGAGTTGGGTCTGCAGCGCATTCAACACGCCGTCGAGCGATACGGCTTCTATGACGCGAGACGGGGGGGCGGCCTCTGGATGGGGAAACATTACGGGCGCAGCACGGAGCGCTGGGTCGATCCCGTGGGTGGCCATTCGCATGCGGCCACCGTGCGTCAATTGCTGCGCTACTATCTGCTGTTGGAGCAGGGGAGGCTTGTGTCGCCTGCGGCTTCGCAGGTCATGCGCGAGGTGTTCGCGTCTCCCGAGATTCCGCACGACCGGATGAAGTTTGTCAAGGGACTGGCCGGACGGCCCGTCAAGATCCGCCGCAAATCAGGCTCCTGGGAGGACTGGCTGCACGACACCGCCGTCGTGACGGGGCCCGAACGGCATTACATCCTCATCGGTCTCACGCACCACGAGGCAGGCGACCTCTACTTGGAGGATCTGGCTGGGGCGGCGGACGATCTGATCGCGCGCGGCGGCGACTGAGCATCCGGGCGGCGGCTCACTTGCTCTTGAGGCGGTAGGCGACGATCTGAAGCGGCTTGCCTGAGCTCAAGACGGCCAGCATGTCGCGCATGTGCATCAGGACCCACGGCTGGGCGAAGTGGGCTCCGTTCTTGGTGAAGGCAATATCGGCGGCGATGTACACGGCCACATGCACCATGCGCCCACGATCGTTCGTAATCCAAAGGAGATCGCCGAAGGTCGGGTCGTCCTGGATCGGGTAATACTGCGAGCGGATCATCTCCTGGGCATAGGCGAATTCGCAGAAGCGATCGTCAGGCGTCTCGGCGAAGAAATTCATGGCCGTCCAGAGACAATCGCGATGGATCGCCAGGGGATCTTCCGAGGGCAGGGGGTAGGTGTAGAGACGCATCCGGGCAAAGGGGGGAAGCAGATGAGCGATATCGAGCGAACCGCCCCGGGGGAGGCTTGCCAGGGATTCGAGCAACGGCTTGATCGCTTTGGCCTGGCCGACTTTGCCCCAGTAACTGACCAGCGGCCCCACGTCCGTGTCCGGACCGACATTCAATCTGACGAGGAGTGTGGAGACGCGCGAGAGCGTCTTGATCAAACGCCGTTGTTCGGCAGGCGCGCTGATTCCTGCCAGGACCTCGTTCAGATCCGAGAAACAGATCGCCGTGCCCCGGCGATAGATCAGTTTCCTGACCAACGCCAGCGTCTCGAGGGAGAGGCCGCTTCGGCTGAACCATTCGCTGAAACCGTCCTCGCGATACCGGAACCCGAGGTGCTGGTAGTAATTCTCCGGGAACTCGGCAAGGACGTTGTAGATCCGCTCACGCGCCTGGGGGCTCAGGCCGAGGATGGTCTCCCGGTCGGGCGCGACGGCGATCGCGCCCGCCTGGACGTCCCACCGCCTGCGATCCATGAGCAGGGCGCGCTGCGCCTGTGTAAGATCGTCCGTCGCGAAAAGGGCGTCGAGCTGGTTCGTCGAGTATCCCTGAAACACCCACCGGTCCTGGCCCGCAAAGGTCCTGTTCAGCGTGATGAACTCATCCGGGCGTTCCGTCGCAATCCGCACATGTTGAAGGTTCCCCCAGGGTCCGGGCGGACACAACGTCCAGTCCCGATCGGCTCCGTTCGAGGGCTCGGGAAGGCCACTGCCCGCGGGCGGTCCGGTCCGGATCCGCTGGTAGGCAAAAGCGGTTGCCAGCAGGACCATGGCTGCACAGATCCCCAGGAGCATGCCGTGCTGGCGATTGCCCCCGCCAAAGTTCGTCGACATTGTTTGAATCAGTTCCGCCCGCTCAACTCAGGGCCGGCGCCCGCGGGCCCTTCCCGGATCGCAGACGCAGACCGTCAAAGCAAAGGCTACACTACAGGAAAGGGCCGACTCGATCAAGCCGCGAAGAACGGCGCGACGGCAAATCCGTTGTAGGCCCGGTGCCCTCACCGGGCGGCAGAACATCGACAACAACCAGATGCATCGCCAAGGCGCCGTCCCGGGCAACTTTGCCCTTTTCAGGCCCGCGATGCGCGGTATTGTTGCGCGCCGCTGCCTTGGCGGGAACGATGGGCAGACGCCCCGACGATTCGCAAGGCGGGGAACGCCCTGAGCAGGGCAGGGGAGGGGCGGCCCTCCCGCGACCCGGGTTGGCGAGGGCTCACGACGGAGAATGGGGAACGCGCACGATGGATTTGGCACACATCAGGAATTTCAGCATTATCGCCCATATCGATCATGGGAAGACGACGCTCTCCGACCGGCTTCTGCAGCGCACGGGGACTGTGGCCATCCGGAATATGGAGGCGCAGCACCTGGATTCGATGGATCTCGAGCGGGAGCGCGGGATCACGATCAAGGCGCACCCGGTCACGATGATGTATCGCGCCGCGAACGGGGAGGACTACGAATTGAACCTGATCGACACTCCGGGCCACGTCGATTTCAGCTACGAGGTGTCGCGCAGCCTCAGCGCATGCGAAGGGGCCCTCCTGATCGTCGACGCAGCTCAAGGGGTCGAGGCCCAGACGGTCGCCAACGTTCATTTGGCGATGAAGCAAAACCTCGCCATCATTCCCGTCATCAACAAGATTGACCTGCCGCACGCCAACGTCCCCCTGGCCAAACAGCAGCTCGAAGACATCCTGGCCATCCCCGCCGACAGCGCGATCGAGGCCAGCGCCAAGGAAGGAATCGGGATTGAGCCCATCCTCGAAGCAATCGTGGCCCGCATTCCGCCCCCGAAGCCCACGGGCGCGCCGTCGCTCCAGGCGCTCTGCTTCGATTCCTATTTCGACACCTACAAGGGCGTGGTCACGCACGTCCGCATCTTCAACGGCGATCTGCGGCGGGGCATGCAGGTCAAGCTGCTCTATTCAGGCAAGAACTACGAGGTCAAAGAGGTCGGCAGCTTCAATCCCAAACCGTACGAGCGCCCCCAACTCGAAGTGGGCGAAACCGGCTACGTGACAGCGAACATCAAGAGCCCGAAGGACGTGAGGATGGGGGACACGTTTACGGACGCCCGGGTGCCCTCGCCGCCCTTGCCAGGGTATCAGGAGATCCATCCGATGGTCTTCAGCGGGATCTACCCGATCAACACCGGGGATTACGAGCATCTGAAGGCGAGCATGGCCAAGCTCCAGCTCAATGACTCCGCATTTGTCTACCAGGCGGAGAGCTCGGTGGCCCTGGGATTCGGTTTTCGCTGCGGTTTCCTGGGCCTCCTCCACCTCGAAATCGTTCAGGAACGCCTCCGCCGCGAGTACAATCTCGATATCATTGCCACCTACCCGAGCGTCATCTACCGAGTCCGCATGTCCGATGGCTCCCTCAAGGAGATCGATAATCCGGCCTTCCTGCCCGATCCGGCCTTTGTCGCCGAGATCATGGAGCCGACCGTCCACGCGTTCATCATCTGCCCGAACGAGTACATCGGCGACATGATGGCCTTGATCTCCGAGAAGCGGGGCCTGCTCGATGATACCGAAACCATCGATACCAAGCGCGG
>CAYPUR010000044.1:0-3946 GCA_964413865.1 uncultured Verrucomicrobiota bacterium | reverse complement strand
TCATGCTCACCTGCCGGTTGCCGCTGAACGAAATCCTCATCGACTTCCACGACCGGATCAAGAGTCTCACCCGCGGTTACGGGTCGATGGACTATGAACACGCGGGCTACCAGGTGTCGGACATGGTCAAGCTCGACATTCTGGTGAACGGCGAGCCGGTCGATGCCTTTTCATGCATCGTCCACCGGGCCAAGGCGGAGGGCCGCGGCCGGGCGCTGGCAGCCAAACTCAAGGAGGTCATCCCGCGGCAACAGTTTGCCGTCGCCATCCAGGCGGCCATCGGCGGCAAGGTGGTGGCCCGGGAGACGGTCAGCGCCTTCCGCAAAGACGTGACCGCCAAGTGCTACGGAGGCGATATCTCCCGCAAACGCAAGCTCCTCGAGAAACAGAAGGAAGGAAAGAAACGGATGAAATCGATCGGCTCGGTCAATATCCCGCAGCAGGCCTTCATCGAGGTCCTCAAAGCCTGACCCCCATGCACCCCATCCTCCGTTGGTTCCTCTCCCGCCCATTCCGGGATGCCACCGACCTGCGCAAGCAGGTCCGCATGGTCCTGAATTCCCAGCGCGATCTTCTCCCGCCCAGGGCCATCGCCGAGCTGGAAACCGGGCTGGCGGCTTTCGGCGACAACCTAAAAGCCGCCTCAAACACACAAGCCATTCGGTCCGCCGCAAGCCGGCTCGAGGAATGCGCCGCGCGATGGCTCCAGCCCTATCCCAACGCCAGCACTCGAGAAAACATCAAGGAGTTTCTGGTGAGCGGCGTGCTGATCCTGACCGTCTTCTGCTTTTTCCTTCAGCCCATGAAGATCCCGTCCGGATCTGCCCAGCCGACCTTGTACGGCAACGTGATCACGCCGCTGCCCGATGGCACTCCAGAGGCGTCAATCCCGCCGCGCGCGGTCCGCATCCTGCACTGGTTCAAGGGCATCGGCTACCATCAATGGATCGCCAAGGACAGCGGCCCTCTCCGAATCGAGCCCGTGTCGCGCATGCTCGGATTCGTCCGGTTCCAGCGCTTCGTCGTGGGCAAGGATTCCTACAAGTTCTACTGGCCGCCGGACAATCTCGACCGCCTCTGCGGCGCCCAACCGGGTCGGCACTTCGACAAGGGACAAACCGTCCTGCGTCTCAAGGTCTCCAGCGGCGACCGCCTGTTCGTCGACCGGTTCACCTACAACTTTCGCCGGCCCAAACGCGGGGAGACCATTGTGTTCACCTCGACCGGCATTCCGGGGCTCATCCAGCAGACGCACTACATCAAACGCCTCATCGCGATGGGGGATGAGCGGGTGCGCATCGGCGACGACCGGCATGTGGTGATCAACGGTCAGCGACTCGACCGCCACATGCGGCATTTCGAGCGCGTCTACGCGTTCAGCACGCCGCCTCGCGAGAGCGTGTTTTCGGGTCATGTGAACGACAAGGTGGCGATGGCAGCCCTGGGCCGCAGCATCGCTCCGTTGTTTCCCGATGAGCACAGGGAGGTGATCGTGCGGCCGAACCATTACCTGGCCTTTGGCGACAATACGCTCAACAGCTTCGACGGGCGGGCTTGGGGCGACTTCCCACGGGACAAGGTCGTGGGCAAGGGGCTCTTCGTCTTCTGGCCATTCACTGAACGGTTTGGTCTGATCTACTGGTGAAGCTCGCTGGGGGCATCTGGCACTGGCTGACCTCGCGCACCGTCCGCCAGGCCGTCGATCAGCATCGGATCGTCCGCCGTCTCCTCGCCTTCCAGCGCGACCGACTCCCTCCAGAAAGTGCCGCCGCGATCCAGGAAGCCCTCGATGACCTCAGACATGCCCTCGGAACCGCGGAATCCCTGACCGCCATCCAGGCCTGCTCCGAACGGCTCAAGTCCGTCGCCGCGCTCCGGCTCGACGGCCTGTCGCGCCGACTGCATCGCGAGTCTCTCGAACTCGTCGTCATGGCCTGCGTCGTTGTCCTGGCAGCCAGGACATTCTTCCTGCAGCCCATGACAATCCCCTCGGGTTCGATGCAGCCAACGCTCTGCGGCATCACCGTCGAAAACCTCCAATCCTCGACCGAGGTCGACCTGCCCAAAGGCCTGAACCGTCTCATCGAGCGGCTGGTGCATGGCAGACGCTATTTCCATTTCGTCGCCAAAACCGACGGTCAACTGACCTGGATCGGACCCGTCGAGCCGGCATTCTCATGGTTGTGGTTTGTGCCAATCTGTCACAAACAGGACTTTGTCGTGGGCGGAACACGCTACCGGATCTGGTCCCCTCCGCCTGAAATCCCCAATCCGTTCCCGTCTCCGCAAGACCGTGCCATCTTTGCCCACGCCCGCCTGGGCCCGAACCGCCACTACCGAACTGGGGAAGACCTGATGAAACTGGTCTGCACCGCGGGCGACCGCGTCCTGGTCGATCGCCTGACCTACAACTTCCGAAGACCGCGCCGGGGCGAGATCATCGTTTTCAGGACGACCGGGATCACGAACGTGCAGGAAGGGACGCATTTTATGAAGCGATTGGTCGCGACGGGCGGTGAAAGGGTGCGTATTGGCAACGATCGCCATCTCGTCATCAATGGCGTCCGTCTCGATACCGACACGCCGGGCTTCGACCAGATCTACAGTTTCTCGGGTCCGGCGCGCGACAGCCAATACTCGGGTCACATGAACGATGCCACAGCGCGGAGATACCGGATCCGTCCGGGAACGGTTGCGCCAAGGTTTCCAAACGAGCAAGCGGAGTTTGTGGTGCGTCGGGGTCATTGTCTGGTGATGGGCGACAACACATTGACGAGTTTGGATGGGCGGAGTTGGGGTGATTTCAGGGAGAACCTGGTCATTGGGCGGTTTTGGATGGTGTACTGGCCTGTGAGCGTGCGAACGGGCTGGGCAGCGCGGTAGTTACATTCGCACAATATATGTTATATTTAATTCGTGAGCTGCGTCAAGCCTATCGCCTGATGCGCGCCGCGCACGGCCACCTCCATTGGTGGCCCGCTTCTTCCCCCATCGAAGTCTGTCTCGGCGCCATCCTCACCCAAAACACAAGTTGGAATAACGTCGAACGCGCAATCGCCAACCTCAAACACGCCGCCTCGATCGACCCGCGCCAACTCCTGCACCTCGACGAGTCCAGGCTCGCCGCACTCCTTAAGCCCGCGGGCTACTTCAACGTCAAGACACGGCGGCTGCGCTCATTCCTTTCGGTGCTGGTCAACGAATTCGACGCGGATCTCGAGCGCCTGTTCGCCGGCCCGACTCAGCAGGTCCGCGAGCGCCTGCTCGGCATTCACGGCATCGGCCCCGAGACCGCCGACAGCATGCTTCTGTACGCCGGCGGCCATTTGAGCTTCGTCATCGACGCCTACACCAAGCGGATCTTCCTCCGGCACGCATGGTGTCCCGCGGAGGCAACCTACTCGGATCTCCAGGCCGTCTGCGTCCGCTCCCTCAGCCACACGCCGCGATCGGCCCGACTTGACTATTGGCGGGATTACCACGCGCAGCTCGTCATGGTGGGCAAGGAATACTGCCGCAAGCGTCAACCGCGATGTGAGCGCTGCCCCCTCCGCACCCTCCTGCCCCGGTCCCCTGCCCTTCCGCGCGATCGCGGCGGGGGCGTTCGCTCTTGAACCAAGCGTCGGGACGAAACACTATCCTGCTCGATGCGAGTCCGGCTCTGGCTGACCGTTGAGCGCTGTTTTGTGTTGAACCTGATCCGCCTCTTCCGCATTCGCGGACAGAGCGAACGGGTGGCCCGCGGATTTGCATTGGGGCTCGTGGTCAACTTCTTCCCGACGTTCGGATTCGGCGTGGTGATCTCGGCCGCCCTGGCCCGTCTGCTCGGGGGCAACATGGTGGCCGGCCTGGTCGGAGCAGCCTCTCTGACGTTCTTCTGGCCGCTGCTTTTCTACTTCAACATGCGCGCGGGCAGCTTGTTCATTCGCCCGCCCGTGATGATCGA
>CAYPUR010000043.1:0-25368 GCA_964413865.1 uncultured Verrucomicrobiota bacterium | reverse complement strand
GCCGGGTGCCCTCACCCGGCGTCAAGCCCCTGCACGCAAAATGAGAACTGCTGGCGCGCCGTTCGGGCGCTTGCGCCATCTCCTGGTCATTGATACCCTCACGAGGATTAGCGCCCGGATTCAGACGGGCATGCGAATTGCTGGAGCTGGCACTATGAATTGTCACAATTGGTTTCGCCTCCGCCGCCCGGTGTCGGACACAGCCGCCCGAATGCAGCCTTCGATGAGGGATCGACTGTGGATCGCGGCCGTCTGGTTGAGCGCGTTTGTGGCGGCGTCCGTCTGGACGCGCGCTGCCCTTGTGGTCAACGAGGTCTGCTACGACAACTCGGCTTTCGCCGACGAGAACGGCGACACGAGTTCGGATTGGATCGAGCTCTACAACTCCGGGCCCGGCAGTGTCAACGTGTCGAATTACGGGTTGGGAGACGGCAATCCCTACGACGAGGCCAAAGGCGTCAGGTTGCCCAACTATGTGATTCCGCCTGGAGGCACGCTGGTGGTCTTCGCCAACTCGGATCTGCCCGAATACACGGCGTGGACCAACGCCCCGGACATTGCGCTGATTCCGGAGAATACGGCCTGGAGGTATGCCTCGGATTCGAGCGCCCCGGCGGCCGCATGGAAGTCCGCCGGGTTCAACGACAGCGCCTGGGCTTCAGGCATGGCGCCTCTGGGCTACAACGACCGCACGCTCGACCTGGACTGCGCGACGATTCTGGCTTACGGGGGCGATCCGGCCAACCGCCATCCGGCGGCGTATTTCCGGAAGACATTCAACGTCATCAACCCGTCTGTGATCACCGGCCTGGTGGTCAAGGCCCGTGTCAATGATGGCATGGTCGTCTATCTGAACGGCACTGAGGTCTTGCGCCAGAACATGCCCGCTGGCGCGGTCGGCCACGCCACGCTTGCCTCGATGGAGGCCCCCCCCACCTGGTGGACCACGAGCGCTTTGCCCACAACCGGTTTATCCCAGGGCGCCAACGTGTTGGCGGTCGAGGTGCACCAGGCCTCCGTGTCGAGCGCCGACTTGATCATGGATTTGACCCTCACGGCGTTGGTCAACGAGCAGGTGCCCATCGTTCATGGCCGCTTCGGCCTGAGCAAGGACGGCGAGCATGTGCATCTGTTCAACAATTCCCTCACGCGCATCCACAGACTCGATTCTCCAGGTTACGAGATCGGCGAAAACAAGTCGTACGGACTTGTGCCGGACGGTTTCACCGGCGCCATGAAGGTGTACGAGAACCCCACTCCCGGTCTGCCCAATGCCACGTACGAGACGAAGTACGCCGAGACGCTGGTTTCGCAGAAGCCGACCTTCTCGATGCCGCCGGGTGTCTATGCGTCCGGGCAAAGCGTGGTGCTCAGGACCATGACCGCGGGTTACAGGGTCTTCTATACGTTGGATGGGAGCGATCCGCGGGACACGACGGCGTTCGTCTACAGCGGCAATGCGGTGTCGGTCAGCGCCGCGGCTCCCTTGACTTCCGGACTCTCGTGGATCCGCACCAGCCCGGTCGAGATCGCCAACGCTGTCCCGGGTGCCGCCTGGCAGGCCCCGCTCGGCGGCGTGACCAGGGCGGTGGTGTTGCGGGCTATCGCCGTCTCGGCGGACAACAAACACTGCTCTCCCGAGACACGCGGCACCTATTTTATCGGACCCGAGTTCGAGAACCGCGCATTGCCGATCGTCTCTGTGATCACCGACGCCAGCAATCTCTTCGGGTTCACATCCGGCCTCTACGTGCCGGGGAAGCATTACGCCGATTCCTCCGAAGGATACGGGGACAACAAATGGGGCAAGCCTCACGCCAATTATCATCAGGAGAGCGAGGACGGCAGTTGGGAGCGCCCGGTTCAGATCGAGTTCTTCGAGACCAATCAAACAAAGGCTGCGTTCAGTCAACTTCTGGGTGTGGCCATGCACGGCGGCGGGACACGGGCGATGCCGCAAAAGGCCCTTTACCTGCTGGCCCGCCTGGGCGAATACGGCGCAGACAGGGTCCAGTACCCGCTCTTTCCGGACGAAGCCGCGACCGACTACAAGCGCTTCCTGCTGCGCAGCAGCGGCAACGACTGGTATGGGCCCGACCATGCCGGGGTCGCCACCATGCTCAAGGACGCCGTGTTTCACAGAATGGTCCGAGGGATGGACATCTCGGTGATGGCCTACCGGCCGACCGTGGTTTACATCAACGGCGAGTACTGGGGCATCCATAACCTGCGCGAGAGCTTCGACAAGCATTACCTTGCCACCCGTTACGGTCTCGAGGCTGACAACTGCGACATTCTCATGCATGAGGAGGATCCGCTCGACAAGGATAAGGTCCGCATCGAGCGGATCGACGGCGACACGAACGCGGATGAAGACTATGAGGCGCTCATCGACTGGATCCAGGCGAACCCTCCGAGCCAGCCCGAGAACTACGCCCAGCTTCAGACGTCGATCGATGTCAACAACTATGCGGATTACATCATCGCCGAGACGTTCTTTGCCAACACCGATTGGCCCATTAATAATTGCGATTTCTGGAGAGCCCACACCAACCAGGTCGCCTCCTCCGGCAAGTACGGCGACACACGCTGGCGCTGGATGCTCTATGACCTGGATGTCGCCGGCGCCAAAGGGGCCGGTTTCGACATGTTCGACTATCTCTCCTCCAAGAACATGACAGGCGGCAGAGAGCCCGGTTTCCTGATCAATCAACTCTGGTCGAACATGGATTTCAGGAACCATTTCGTGACGCGCTTCGCCAACGTGCTCAACACCACCTTCCGCCCCGAGCGCCTCCAACGCATTATCGCCGATGCCGCCGCCGTCATCGCTCCCGAAATCGAGACACACTTCCGCCGCTGGGGCCGCGCCCACACGCAGGCGCAGTGGCTCGATGCGGTCAGCCAGGTCCTGGTCCAGTATACGGCCACCCGCCACGACGTCTCGTGGGACCACCTGGACCAACACTTCAGCCTCGGGGGAACCGGGACACTGACGGTGAAGAACAACGATTCCGGCGGAGCAGGGGGGCGCTTCGTCGTCAACGGCGTCGTTATTGACCCGACAACCGAGGGCGTGACCGACCGCGCAGAGTGGACTGGCAGGTTCTTCCGCAGCCTGCCTGTCCCGGTCCAGGCCGTGCCCGACGCCGGCTATCTGTTCGACGGCTGGGTGGGCACGGCAATCACGAATCCCAGCCCCGTCGTGTTCGTTGGCCAGATGCCGGCGACGCTGGTGGGCCGATTCCGCCCCGACTCCGCCCCGGCTCACGTGCCCACAGGCTACGAGCGGTGGCAGGTGGCGAATTACAGCGAACAGGAGATTCTGGGCGGTGCGGTCGCCTCACCCGAGGCCCCATCCGGCTTCGCGGGGATGAGCAATTTCGCGCTCTACGCCTTCGGCATGGGGCGCAATGACGGAATGACCGACGAAGAGCGTTTCGCCCGATCCTCGGTGTCGATCCGCAGCCGGAACGACGGGCTCTGGCTCGGGTATGCCCGTCTGAACAGCAGCTTCACCGACGTCCGATATGCGTTGAAGATTGCGGACAATCTTCGCGCGCCGATCGCATGGAGGGACGCGGTCGTCGGCGTCGATCTCGATGCGACAACGGTCACCGATGTGCTGGACGAGAACACCTGGCGGGTCGAAGTCCGTCTCGCGCCGATGGCGCCGGAGCGTGACATCCGCTATTTCATGCTCGAAGCCGCACCCCAGTAGCCGGGGCAACGCACATGCCGTATCGGTTTCTCACTCTGGACGAAGCGGCGGAGCACCTCCGTCTTCGGCGGACTGAACTCGAGAGGTTCGTCAAAGCCCGGCTTGTCCCCTTCGAGACCCGCGGTGACCGCACGGTGTTCCGCAGGCAGGACCTGGACGATTGGGCGTCGCGCCACATCCTGGGGGCGGCGGGGGGCGAGTCGGCGCGAGGCGACGAATCCTCGTGGCCGCACGCCTGCGCCCTTTCATCCGACGCGCCGCTGTTGCCCCGCCTGATCCGGCCCGAGCAGATCGACGCGGCCATGACCGCAAAGACCAAGGCAGCCGTGCTGCACGATCTGGTCGGCATGGCCAAGCGCACCGGATGGGTTTGCGATCCGCAGGAATTGACGGTCAGCCTCCAGGCTCGCGAGGCCCTCTGCTCGACGGCCGTGCCGGGTGGCGTGGCGTTCCTCCACCCGCGTTCCCAGGACCCATACCGGTTCACCGCGTCCTTTCTGCTTTTGGGCCGCACGGTCGGTCCGATTCACTACGGCGCCCCCGACGGTCTGCCCACCGAGTTGTTCTTCATGCTCGGGTGTCAGGAGGACCGCCTGCACCTGCACACGCTGGCGCGTCTGTGCCTGGTGGCCCAGAAGACCGACGTGCTCGATCAGTTGCGCGCCGCTCCGGATCCTTGCGCCATGCACGCGTGCCTGCTGACAGCGGAGCAGGCCGTCCTGCAAAAGGGGGCGGTCCGGTAATCCGAAACCGAGGCGCTCCGATCCGTCCGGCCTCAGTTGTTATACAGAGCGACATGAATGATGCAGCGCCGGGGCAGGGGGCCCCGCCTGCAACCTTGTAGACATCATGCCAAATCTGATCGCCCTGTGCACCGCCACGGAATAGAGCACACGCTCGATCCCCGGCCCGAAGGCCATCACGCCGACCGGCGCATTGTCGTTGACGCCTGCGTCGCCTCCAGGCGCTTCGGTGCTCGGTCTGCTGGTCGGCTTCGAGCCGCCGCAACACCTCGTCGAGCAGCGCGATGGCCCAGCGGCGTTCGAACGCTTGCTCGGGCGTCCGCGGATCCGCCGGTTCGAGCGCGTTGCGCAACTCGCTGGCTTCGTTGCTCCTCGGTCACAGACCGCTGCGGGTATGCTCCCTCGTCGCGCCTCGCCAGCGAGCCAAATCCCCTCCAGCAAAACCGGAATTAGTTTTTGCACAGACCCTTAAGGCGGCGTGCTCACTCGGCCTTCGATTCTGCCCCGGCGTCCGAAGCGCCGCCCTCACTGGACCTCGGAACGCCCGGGTTGGCTGTGCCCGGTTCGGTCCCAGCCTTCGGCCCGCGGGCGTCGGAAGGAGGTGAGGAAAGCCCGCCGGACGCGGATCGTCCGCGGGGCGAAGCCGGCGAACCGGGCGGCGGGAACACGAGGGACCCCTGCATCTGGCGTTCCTGCTCGGGCGCGAAGTCGGGAAACGGCAAGCACCCCTGCTCGCGCCACTGGCGTACGCGGGCTTCAGCCGCCCGGGCCTGTGCAACGTCGAGGCCGTTGTCGCGAGCGAAGTAGAGAGTCTGCGACGGGAAAGCGAAACCGGTGCCGCTTTCCTTCACCACGTCCATGATCCGCAGGAACACGTCTTCCCGTATGCCAAGAAACTCCGGCCAGTCCTGAGTCGCCGCATAAGCGAACACTTCGATGTCCAAGGACGACGCTCCAAAACCGACAAATCGCGCCCGCGTCCCCTCCGGGCTGATCCGCGGATGACTGAGCAGGATCTCGCGCGTCCGTGCCAAGAGGCAGCGCAGTTGCTCGGGGCTCGTTTCGTACCGGACGCCAAAGACGCACCTGATCAACATCCGGTCGCGCTGGCTCAGGTTGACCACCGGCATTCTCGAAAGCGCGGCATTGGGAATCGTCGTCAATGTCCGATCCACACCGCGGATTCGCGTCGACCGGATCCCGATGCTCTCGACTCGCCCGAGATCGGTTCCGTATTGGCAGAGGTCGCCGACGCGAATTGGCTTATCGGCGAACAGGCTCAGGCCGCCGATCAGGTTCTCGATCGTCGGTTGGGCCGCCAACGCGATAGCCAACCCGCCAACACCCAGTCCCGCGATAATCCCGTAGAGCGGCAATCCCAACCGGTCGGCGCCCATCGCCAGAAGCCCAGCCCCGGCCGTGATCCCCAGCAGGCGGGTGCATATGCGGATGAGGTGGGCGTCGATGCTCTCGGGCGCAATGCGCGGCGACGCGATGATCGCCTCCGCCACCAGGTGAGCGAGGCGCCAGGCGATCCAGGCGCCGGCGATGAACATGATGCCCGTCGCCAGCGACTCGATGGCGCTTCCCACTCCGCCGCGCAGGTTCAACTGCACCAGCGCCAGGTACGCCACAACGGGAGTGGCCAGGAGCACGAACGCCGGCAAAGCTGTTTGCGCCAGGGCCTGCCAGAACGGGTGTTGGGGGCTGCCCCGGCGCAACAGTCTGCACACCAGGCGCAGCAACAGGCCGACTCCAGCCAGCAGCAGCGCCAAACCGATCCACTTCCAGAGCGCCTGGCCCGCGAGCGGGGCCCGCAGCCACGACGGCAGTCCCCGAATCCAGGCATGTGGCACCATCCAGCCACCGCCCGTGGTCACCAATTCCTGCAGGTTCTCGATGGGAACCGGACGCGCGTAGGCCAACCCCCGCACTCGATCATAAAACTCGCCAGCCCGATCCACCGTGTCGGCACTGAACAGGAACTCGCCGCGGCGGCGTCCGGTCGACATCCGTTCGAGCACAATCTCGCTGTTCGGAACGATCCAATACACAATGTTGGTTTCGAGTGTCGGAAGCCCCTCGGCATTTTCGGGAACCTGGTCGAAGGGCGGAAGGGGAATCCGGCTCAGTGTGGTGTAAAGGGCGAACGCCGCTGCCCGGCTGCTCTTGGCGCGAGCCGCCGGCGGCATCGCGCTCAAATCCAGGCCGTCGGCGGCAATCTCCGACAACGTGAGCAGCCGATGGAATCCCGCGCGCGATGGCGAATCCATGTATTCCTTGGCCAGGAACGACCCGACAGCGTCACCCGCTTCGAGAAACGTCCGCAAGGCCGCGCGCGGACTCGATCGATCGGGTGGCTTGAGCGGACTGACCGCCTCCTGGGCTCGAACGATCTCCCCGGCCAGGCCAAACACCGCCGCGGCCGCAAGACAAAGACGCAGCAACCCCCGACGTCGCCCCCGCGAAGGGATGCTCTTTGGAATCATGGTCGGAATAGCTTACAAGACCACCACACAAGCGTCGAGCCTCCTTCGCAACCGTCTGGACAGCCGATAATCGCTGGACGCCCCCACCCGGAAACCTGTATCTCCAACCATCTCTACTCTATGACCGCAACCGTTCAAGTCGCCATCCACTCGAGCCAATTCCCTGAAGCGGTGCGTGGCGACCTCCTGGACTCCCTGCGCCAAGGCACCATCAACCATAAGTTCCATTACGACAGCATCAAGCAGGCCCAAAAATGGCTGGCGCTGCACAACGCCTGCTCGCCGGCACGCACACGCCCGGAAGTCGCCGCCACCTACCACCGTGCATTCGAGCAGACCGCGAGAATCGTCTGCCCCGGAACGGTGCACGTGATCGGCCTGGGTTGCGGTGGCGGCGCCAAGGACTGCGCCCTGCTCAGCCGCCTCCAAGGAAGCGCGCTGTCTTACACGCCGATCGACGTCAGCACCGCTCTCGTCCTGACATCCTGGCAGGCCGCCCGCCTCATCATTCCGCCTGATCGTTGCTTCCCCCTCGTGTGCGACCTGGCGAAGGCGGATGATCTGCCGTCCATCCTCGACGCACAGCCCAACCCCCGCGCCACGCGTCTTGTCACCTTCTTCGGCATGTTGCCGAATCTTGAGCCCGAGACGATTCTCCCCAGGCTGGCGGCCTTGGTCCGGCCTGGCGATCTCCTGCTCTGCAGCGCCAACCTCGCACCGGGCACCAGCTACCAGGAGGGGGTGGCTCGGGTGCTGCCGCTCTACGACAACACGCTGACGCGCGAGTGGCTTCTGATGTTCCTGTCGGACCTGGGTGTCGACCCACACGATGGAACGACGACCTTCGGGATCGAAGAGCATCCTCCTGGATCAAGGCTCCTGCGCATCGCCGCTTCTTTCCAGTTTGTCCGGCACAAAGAATTCCGCATCGACTCGCACACATTCACCTTCCGCCCGACGGACGTGTTGCGTCTCTTCTTCTCGTACCGGCATACGCCCGAATTGGTGGAAGGTCTGCTCGCCGCTCATGGCCTGCCAGTCTCGGCCCAGTGGATCTCGCCTTGCGGTGAGGAGGGCCTCTTCCTTGCGCGCCGTCTTCAGCCCGGATTTCCCGCGCCACCGGTGCATCTGTAGTTTGTCGGTTGGAATGGAGTTTGCGCCGCGTGGGGTGCCCTCACCGGGCGACAGAACACCGACAACCTCCAAATGCACTGCCGCGCCGCGATTGGCCTTGCCATGGTTGCACTGCGGCGCGTACGGTATGGACATCCTCAATCAGGCTGCCCGGCCGTTCAGCATCGAGCCATGCAGGCGAGTGCAACATCGACTCCGGCAGACGAACTCCTGGCCTTCGGTCAGAAGCACGCCACCCGCTTGGTCACGCTCCTGTTCACGGACATGGTTGACTCCGTTGCTCTCAAGCAGCGTCTGGGCGAACGCCGTGGCAAGGAGCTGTTCGACCGTCATCATCAGACCCTGCGCGATTGCCTGCGTCGGTTTCCCGCCGCTCATGAGATCGGGACCGCGGGCGATTCGTTTTTCCTGCTCTTCGCGGTGCCTTCGGAGGCAGTGGCATTCGCCCTCCTGCTTCAGGCACGCATGCGCGCCCTCTCGCACACAGTGGGCGAACCGATCCAGGATCGAATCGGCATCCATCTCGGCGAACTGATTCTGCCCGAAAGCGAAGCGGGCCGCATACCCGACGACATGCACAGCGTGCAGATCGACATCGCGTCCCGCGTCATGGACATGGCGTGCGGCGGGCAGGTGCTGGTCACGCGTGCGGTGTTCGACAGCGCGCGGCAGGTCCTGAAAGACGAGGACCTCGAAGGGGTGGGGGCATTGGGGTGGGTCAGCCACGGGGCGTATGTGCTCAAGGGAATCGAAGAGCCGGTCGAGATCTGCGAAGTGGGCGAAGCAGCCATCCAGTCCTTCACACAGCCGCCCGCTTCCGCAAAGTCTCGTCCGCACCCGGCCGCGGAGGGGGAGTTGGTGTTGGGATGGCGCCCGGCGCTGAACCAGCAGGTGCCCAAGACGCAGTGGGTCCTCGAACGGCAACTGGGGAGCGGCGGCTTTGGCGAGGTGTGGCTGGGACAGCACCAGACGCTCAAGGAACGGCGGGTGTTCAAGTTCTGTTTCCGCGCCGAGCAGGTGCGCGCGTTGAAACGTGAAGTGACCTTGTTCCGGCTGCTCAAGGAACAGCTTGGCGACCATCCCCAGATTGTCCCGGTGCGGGAGGTGTTTTTCGAAGAAGCGCCCTATTACATTGTGATGGACTACGCCGAGGGGCAGGACCTGCGGACGTGGTGCGAAGCTCGGGGAGGCGCGGCGAAGGTGCCGATGGAGACCCGGCTCGACCTGGCGGCCCAGACGGCGGATGTCTTGCAGGCGGCGCATGACGCCGGCGTGATCCACCGCGATCTCAAGCCGGGCAACATCCTGATCTCGGAGCACAAACAGGAACACGAACAACACAGACCCGCTGGCGGTCTCCCTCACCCCACGCCCGCCACATCCAAACCGTTGGTGAAACTCACCGATTTTGGCATCGGCCAGGTAACGCACAAGGAGTTGCTTGACTCGCTGACCAAAGCGGGGTTCACGCAAACGATGGCCGGCCGGGCCGGCTCTCCCCAGACCGGGACCTACCTTTACATGGCGCCCGAGCTGTTGGCGGGAAAACCGGCGACAATCCGTTCGGACATCTATTCCTTGGGCGTCATGCTCTACCAAATGATCCTGGGAGACTTCACGCGCCCGGTCACAATCGACTGGATGGAGACCGTTGAAGATCCTCTGCTCCGCGAAGACCTGAGCCGTTGCTTCGCCGGCAATCCAGCCCAGCGCTTCGGAGGCGCAGCCGAACTGGCCAAACATCTGCGCGCCTTGCCTGAACGACGAGCCACTCTGGCCCGCCAACAGGCCGAGCTGGATGCCCGCGAAAAAGCCGCCTATCGGCGCGGCGTCATCCGAACCGCGGTCCTGTCCGCACTCATCGTCACCGCGGTGTCCGGGCTGGCGCTCACCGCTTGGAATCAGGCAATCCGGGCCACGGCCGCGCGCCGGGACGCCGAGGCGCTCTCGACATTCCTCACCGAGGTGTTCGAAAGCCCGGATCCGGGTCGCGACGGCCGAACGATCACGGTGGTGGAAGTGCTCGATCGCGCCGCGGGAGGGCTCGACAAGGAGTTGGCCGGTCAGCCGGCCCGACGGGCAAGTTTCCAGTCGACACTGGGCTGGACCTACCACGCCCTGGGCCTCGACCAGCCAGCGATCCCGCTGCTGGAAAAGGCACGAGACTACTACCTGGCCACCTTCGGACCGGACCACTCTGAAACGCTTCGGACGATGCACAACCTGGCCACTTCTTACGACGCCGTCGAGCGCCGGGGCGAAGCGCTCGAACTGCGGCGGAAGGTGCTCGAGCTTCGTCGCAAGGTCAACGGCCCGGAACACCCCGACACCGCGGCGGCAATGAGCAACCTGGCGATCTCCCTGTTTGAAGCGGGACATCGGTCCGAAGCGCTCCAACTGCGGGAGCAAGGGCTGACACTCCTCCGCAAGGTGCGCCCGAACCATCCTGCCACGCTGCGACTAATGGGCAACCTGGCCGCCTCGTACGCGGACGCCGGCCGGCGCGATGAGGCGCTCGATCTCCTGGAGGAGGTCCTGAAACTGGAGGTCCAAGTAAACAAGCTGGAGCACCCCGACACCCTCTGGGCCATGAACAACTTGGCGGCTTTCTACTTCGAAGCCGGTCGCAAGAAGGAGGCCAACGAGCTGTGGGAGAAGGTCGTAACACTCGCGGGCACGGTTCTCGGTTCCAAGCACACCGTTACCCTCGGCTATATGAACAACCTGGCCGGTTTCTACTTCGATGCTGGCCGCCCCGCCGAGGCCCTCAGACTCCAAGAGGAGGTCGTGACCCTCCGCCGCGAGGTCCTCGGCTCAGAGCACGACGACACGCTCAGCGCAATCGATATGTTGGCCTCCGCCCACACTCAACTCGGTCACACGGACCAGGCGCTCGATGTTCGACGCGAACTGCTGAAGACACTCGAAAAGAAGATGGGTTCGAAGGCCCCCGAGACACTCAAAGCCATGAACGCGCTCGGATTCGCCCTGGCCCATGCCGGACGCGGGGACGACGCGCTCAGGCTGCAGGAGCAAGTGTTGGCGCTCAGTCCCGAAGTCCGCGGCCCCGAAGACCTCGGCACGGTCTGGGTCATGATTGGCCTTGCGTCAGGCTATCGCGAAAACGGCCAATTGGACCAGGCGATCAAGCTGGGTGAGTCCGGCCTCGGGCTCTTTCGCAAGGTCGCCGGCCCGGAACACCCGGACACTCTCAACGCCATGACCGAATTGGCGATCTCTTATCAGGTTGCCAATCGGCTCGATGACGCGGTGGCTTTGGAGGAAAAAACCCTCGCACTCAAACGCCGCCACCTCCCCCCGGGCGACGCAGGCACACTCGAGTCCATCGAGAATCTCGCCATCTGCCACGAGAAGGCCGGACGACGTGCCCAGGCCGAGGCTTTGCGCAAGGAGCTCGCCAAGATCAAGGCCGGGCCGTCCACACTGTAAGCAGGCCCTCCTTCCCGGCGAGTCTCCCGGTTGAACGTTGAGCGTTGAACGTTGAGCGTTGAACGTTGAGCGTTGAACGTTGAGCGTTGGACGTTGGACGTTGAGCGTTTCTGGTTCATGGGCCCAATGCCTTCATAAGAAGAACAGCCGATTCTGGATGATCCCATCGTGTTCGCGCAACCCGTCAACGGGCCAGGATGCGAAAGAACCGGCTCTCTCCGCCCGCCACAACGGCTTGCGGGTTTTGCTGCAATGCCGTGTCGGCCCACGGCCCGGTTAAGCCGCTCGCTTCCTGCAACGTGCCCGGCCCTTTCCAGGAGATCTCGACAGTGCCTGCGGCGCCGCGTTGGATCGAGAGCATTGTCACCTTCGGGAACGGGCCAGGCGCGGGCGGATACGGGAGCTGCCCTTCCCAATGGAGTTCCAGGGTGATCGGATCGCCGGGCATGAGCATATATTCACTCTCGACGACGGTCATCCACCTGTTGAATGTCCACAGATCCTCCTGGTCCAGCAATCCGTAGCTGTGTCCGAATTTCAGATCGCGGACAATGCAGCCCTCGGCGCTTTGATTCTCAAACACCACGGCATGGTCCTCGGGGTCCTGGTCCCACTCGTACTCGTGCTCAATGCGGTCGTTGCTCAATTGCTCGCCATCCAAGCTCCAGACCGTGAATGAGCCGACCACATATCCTCCCGTCTGGTTGGACCCGGGCTCGGGCTGCGGAGGCGTCTCGATCTTCCATTTGAGAGCGGGTTGCGCCGCGCCCGGCTCCCCGTCCGGGAATGTGAAGTGCAGATCCGAGTACGTGATGCTGTTCCAATCCGGCTCGACGAACGTGGCGGTGATGGTCACCCAGGTGCAGTAGGGCACGGGCAGATCGAACGCGACGTCCACATCGATTGCCAGGCGTTCCCCCTCAGTCCAGATTTCCTCGATTGCGGGTGTGGTGTTTGTCGCGAAGTCGACCTGAACGCGGTACGACAACAGTGGCACGTCGCTGCCAACCGTGAAGTGCAAGTCCGAGGCGGCTCTTTCGTCGAGGTCGTTCTGATGCACCTGTTTCGAATGGACCACCGTCTGCGTGCTGTTGGTGCAGTGGGCCGGCATGTCCGTCGCGCTTAACTCGACCCACTGGATGACATAGGGGTCAAGGCCGTCGCCGTAATACGGAATGTGCCATCCGTCGCCGAATCTGCAGACGGCGGCCGGATCGTGATACGCGTCCCAGAAGTAGGCGCTGACGTCGCCGCCCACATCGGCGTCGGAGTCGGCAATCACAACGGTCGCCGGGTTGCCTGTCAGCGTGCCCGCCTCGCCGTGATCGCCCCAGACGGTCACCGAGTGCCCGCCCCTGCAACAGGGCGACGGGGTGCAGTCGCAGAGCGGCCACCAGATGACATACCCCACGTAACTGCATTGGCGAAGCGCGTTCCCGACGTCGCGCGGGAGATCCGGGTTGGCCAACGGCACACGACAGTCGGTTCCGCCATGAACGACCACCACTTGGTAGACATTGCCAGCACACTCCGCGTTGTGCGAGGACCGGAGCCACCAGTTCAGGCACGTGTCAATCCACTTTCCTCTGAGCGTGCCGAAATGAGCCTTCATGTTTCCGTAGATGTCCTCCGCGCGGGCCTGGATGGTCGGGCCGTTGCCGTAGCCTGCGCCCGCCAACATGTTGGAGGCTGTTGCAAGCGAGCACGAATAATCAGGGTTCGTTGGATACGTCTTGTCTACGTCTGGCGGCGGCGTGACCTTCAGCCACGGTTGACCAACCGTTCGAGGGGCGGCGCAGACGAGCGCGCACGCTATCAAGGTGTGAACCACAATCGATGTCTTCATGGGACGGTCTGTGGTGATGGTGCGCGCACGCAAAGATGCCAGGTTGGCCGCCTGCCCCGTTCCACTGCCGCGGAAGGACGCACCCGGCGGTGGACCAGACTTTGCTGACCAATGATGGTATCCGCATGGTGTCGCATGCTGAACTCCTTGGGGAAAAACGTTGTGGTACAGCTACATCCTGGCGATGAAAAGTCAAGGGCAAATGACCGGACATCGCAAATGACCAGACGAGCGCCAGTCGCCTGTTGAGGGGGGCGAATTGCGAATTCGATGGGCACATTCGACATTGGCCCCGCACGTGGTTGGAGTTCACTGGTCCGCCTATGACACACGCTGGGTCCCGACGCGCCTTTCTGCGCTCCTCGTTCTTGGGTGGAACCGGTCTCTTGATCCTGTCCAATCCCAAGCTGGCCTTTGGCACGACAGCCAACAGCAAACTTAACATTGCAGGCATCGGCGTGGGCGGCCAGGGACGGGGCGATCTCGACGCTCTCGCCGGCCTGGGTGAGAATCTTGTGGCCCTGTGCGACGTCGATCAGGTCCGCGCCGGAGATATCTACCAGAAACATCCGAAGGCGCGGCGCTTCACCGACTTCCGCCGCATGCTCGATGAGGCGGACGCCGGCATCGATGCCGTCATGGTCGCGACGCCCGACCACACCCATGCGGTTGCCGCCGTCGACGCCATGCTGCGAAAGAAGCATGTCTATTGCGAGAAGCCGCTGACTCGCACCGTCCACGAAGCGAGGGTGATGCGCGAAACCGCGCTCAAGATGAAAGTAGCCACCCAGATGGGGAACCAAGGCTCGGCAAGCGACGGCTTGCGACGCGGCGCCGAACTGGTCCTGGGCGGCGCCATCGGCGAGGTCCGCGAGGCGCATGTCTGGTTCGATGGCGGCAACGGCCCGCTCGAGCGTCCCACCGACACGCCGCCCGTCCCGGCCACGTTGAGTTGGGATCTATGGCTCGGCCCGGCCGAGGCCCGCCCCTATCATCCCAGTTACCTGCCCGGGAGTTGGCGCGGTTGGCGGGCGTTCGGAAGCGGCATCGTGGGCGACTTCGGCTGTCATACGGCCAACCTCATGTTCCGCGCCCTGCGTCTGGCTGACCTGTGGAATGCGCCGAGATCCCAATCCCCCGCACGCCTGGTCGTGCGCGTCGAGGCCCATCCCTCGGAGCGGAACAGCGAAGGCTACCCGAGGTCCTCCCGCATCACCCTCGACCTGCCGGCCCGCGGGGAGCTGCCTCCGGTCAAACTCACGCTTTGGGCCAAGGAGAAGCCGCCGGCCGACTTGATGCTGGGGTATCCTCAGCAGGGTTGGGGCGATCTCCTGGTCGGCGCCAAGGGCTCGATCTACTCCGAATGTCCATGGAACACCCGGTTCACCCTGTTGCCTGAAAACCGATTCACAGATGTGAAAGCCGGGCCGCCCCAGGTCCTGCCCAAGTCCACCGGCCATCACCGGGAATGGGTCCAGGCCTGCAAGGGAGAGGGCACACCCTTCTCGCCGTTCGAGATCGGCGGGCCGATGACCGAACTCATGCAACTGGCCAACCTCGCCACCCTCGTCGAAGGCCCGCTCGATTACGACATCGTCTCCGGACGCATCCTGAACAACGACCATGCCCAGCAACTCACGCATCGCGAGTACCGCCATGGCTGGCGCCTCGGCGAAGGCTGAGCATGGGCGAAGGGATTGCACGCCGGCTGCAGATCGGGGCGCAGCCCACATCGCTCAGGAATCCCGTGCAGTTCAGGTGCTGCGGCGCACTTCGACCGTGACATGCACCAGTTCCTCATGCTCGCGGAGCATTTCCCGGTATGCCTCTGCCGGCTTGGGATTGTGTCCCGCAATGCACACAATGGCGGCAAACTTCCCCGCTGCCACTTGCCACACGTGCAGATCGCTGATCACGGAGTCACCGTCACTGCCCACCGCCCGCCGGATCTCGTCAGGAAGATCGGATGACTCCGGCGTGCGATCCAACAGGATGCCGCTGCTGTCCCGGATCAGGCCGTAGGCCCATGTGGACACAACTCCACTGCCGACAATCCCCATCACCGGATCGAGCCAGGACCAGCCAAGGAGCTTGCCGGCCGTCAGAGCCGCGATCGCCGTCACGGACGTGATGGCGTCCGCCAGCACGTGAACGTATGCGGCACGCAGATTCAAATCGTGATGGCCGTGGTGATGACCGTGCTCGTGGTCATGCCCGTGGCCTCGTGCGTGATGATGCTCGCCCTGCAGCAGCCAGGCGCACACCAGGTTGACTATCAACCCGACGATTGCCACCCCGATCGCCTGATTGAACTGGATCGCCTGGGGAGCGAAGAAACGATGGATCGACTCTCCCGCCATCAGCAGGGCGATCACGGCCAGCACGATCGCGCTGGCGAAGCTTCCCAACACTCCCACCTTGCCGGTGCCGAAGCTGTAGCGCGCGTCGGTCCGGTGGCGCCGGCTGTAGTGGTAGGCCAGGGCGGTGATGAGGAACGCCGCGACATGCGTGCTCATGTGCCAGCCGTCGGCCAGCAGCGCCATCGAGCCGAAGACGATCCCCGCGCCGATCTCGACCGCCATCATCGTCGCGGTGATGGCAATGACGATGTGGGTGCGCCGCTCGGCCACCGAGGTGTCAACGGTGTAATCGTGCGAGTGCTGCCAGCGCGATGCCTCAGTACGGTCCATGGAGATCGGATACCAAACCGAAGGACCTACGGCAATCCCAGGGAACTCGACAACTCAGCCCACGCCCTCTCCTGGTAGAGCGCCGTGGCAAAGGCACTGTTGTCCCGCCTGCCGTGCCCGACCTTGGGCGGCCTCGACCAGCGCCTGCCGGACGATGAAGTGTGCGATGAAGTGTTGAGCCATGAAGGCCCTGCAACCACATCGACAAGCATCAAGAATATCCAAACTCCAGGCCCCGTGCACGGGGCGAGTCGCCGCCGCAACGGGTCAGTCCAAAGGCCGTGGCTCGAAGTCGGAGGCGTTGACCCAACCTGCCCTGATCTCTTCCCCCCGGAGATAGCGCTCGTAAAAGTTCCGGTGGCCCGCGTTCGCGTAGGGATACTGATCGAACACCGCACCCCGACCAGACATTCGGGGGTCTTGCTGCGCTTCGAGTGCGCGAGCCATCTCCTGTTCGAGTTGCCGCACGGTGTCGGCATAAGCCGGATCCCCACCCAGGTTCAGCAGGCAGTCAGGATCCCGCTGCACATCGTAGAGCTCGGTGTCCGGGCGCTTGCCAAAGCAGAGGGCCCAATGGCGATCGGTTGGGTTCTTCCGGCGGGCGTCCAGGATGAATGACTTTGTCGCGCCGGCGTCGCAGTTGAGGTAACCGGTCTCAGGATTGCCCGCGGGCCACCGGGTGGTTTCGTAGTTGCGCAGCAAGAGATGATGTCCGCGCAGGATGCCGCGGATGGGATAGCCCTCATCGTGGGGCCGGCCGACATCGTGTCGTTCCTTGCCGACGAGCACCCAGTCGCGTTGCGGCTCCATCCGTTCCGCATGTTCGGAGAAGAGCATACCCGCCAGACTGTGTCCCGGTGTGGATGCCATCCCGGTCTGTTCCCATCGCAGGCCAGCCAACGCGATCAACGTGGGGGCGAGGTCGATGAGGCTGACGCGGGCGTCCACGACTCGGCCGGGTTGACAGAGCCTGTTCCGCCACATCAGGGCCAGTGGAACGTGATTGGACGCGTCATAGGCCTGGCCTTTCGCACGCGGGAAGGGCATCCCGTGGTCCGAGGTCACCGCCACCAGCGTATGGTCCAGCAGACCCCGTCGTTCGAGTTCGTCGAGCATCCGGCCCATGTGCCGGTCGAAATGCTCCACCTCGAAGGCGTAGTCGAGGAGATCGTTGCGCACCAGGTCGTTGTCAGGCCAGGAGGCGGGCACGCGGTCGATGTCGGACGTTTTCTTACCCCCCTTGGCCACTCCCGAGCCGTATTCGTAACCCCGATGCGGTTCGAGTGCGCCGTACCAGAAAAACCAGGGCTGGTTGCCGGGAACCGCGTTGAGAAAATCAGAGAAGTTGGCCGCGTAATCGTTCGCGGCGATGCCGCTGGCGGGTGGTGTGGACTTGCGGGCGTTGAAGGCTTGACCCGTCATCGCCCGTTCGTCTCCCATCGCGTTCGTGGCGATGCCCGGCGCCCAGCCTTTGGCCGTATGCCCGACAAACCAGCCGTTCTTGGCGAGCGCCTCGCAGAAGGTCTTGTATTCCGGCGGGAAGAACGGGACATGGTTGGCCGCCGCCCCTAATTGCCAGGAGTTGCGCCCGGTGAGAATGCAGGCGCGCGACGGGGCGCACTTGGCGTTCGGTGTGTAGGCGCGAGTGAAGAGGAGCCCTTCCTTCGCCACGCGATCGAAGGCTGGCGTCCTTACCCAGCGGCACCCATACGCCCCCGCATGGCCGTAACCCCAGTCATCGGCAATGGCGAACAGGATGTTCCGTGGGCGGGGCATCGCCGGAGACCCGGAAGCAGCCGGCACTCCCGTGGTGTACTCGTCGGCGCCATTGGCAGCCGCCAGAGCGGTCTTGAGCTCAGCGACACTGCTGGCCCGGTACACCGTCCCTGTCGTCAGATTGAGCGGCGGCCCGAAGCCGGGTCCGCCGATTGCCGAGAGCGGCAGAAGAAGGAAGAGAAGAGCCCACCGTGACATGCGATCCTTTTGCCCCCGCATCCCGAGATTGGCAAGAGCGCGCTCGGAGTTTTGCGTTGCGGGCCTAACCCGCAGATTTCACACCCGTCGGTGCACATGGCGGTCAGACTTCGCAAGAGAACCGCTATGCGGGCTAGAAAGGAAAAACCGCGCCAGGCTTGAGAGACAGAGCAATGCAGCACGCTGTTCCTATGGAAGAACGCCTTCACGACCGACAGAATGCTCCTTGTCCCCTTTCTGGGCGCGGTCCGCCTCGGACAAAGAGGCTGCGGTCTTACGGGTTGTGCCGGGAGTTGGGAGCAAACCAATCACCTCGTCGAAACCATCTGTGAAAGCGACGCCGTTTTGCCCTGGGGCGGCTTCTGCCGCGGACGCGGACGTGTGCGTGATTCGTGGAGCGGCGTCCGCCCCCCAACCGCGAGACCGAGTTTTTTTGCGCGGCCGTGAGGTCGCGGGGACACAACCGAATGTTCCGAATTTCGCCACGCACCCAGGGCGTGCGTTCGATGACCATTTCCTTCACCCGCCGCAGCCAATTCTCCACTTTGTGCTCGGTGCCGTGAACGAGGGCGAAGCCTTTGGCTGGAGCCCCGATGAGGACTCCGGAATGAAAAACCAGTTTCTCGGAGCCGCCGTTCTGCAAACGGGCGACCATCCGCAGGGCGAACCGTTCGCGGTCCGCGTTGTGCATGACATCAAAGCGCAATGCGCCTTGTTCGTAACGTGGCTCGCTCCAGAGGGCCATCACTCCGTGGTCCAGATCGCGCGTGAACCGCTCAGCAAACGCTGCGTCGCGGCCAATGTCCGGCGGCAGGACCTTCAGCGCCACCACCCGGTCCAGTTCCTTCTGCCGCGCCCGATAGACAGCGCCCATGCCGCCTTGGCCGACGAACCCCAGGATTTCCAGTTGCGGAAACAGTCGCGCGATCTCTTCGAGAGGTGGGGCCACAAACGTCAGCCCCCCGCTGCCGCTCTGCGTGTCCGGTCCGATATCAACACCGCTGCCCAGGCCAGCCTTCAGCAGGCACTGAGGACACAAGCCCTGGGGGGCATTCGGCGCCAGCGATTTCCCGCAACCCGAACAGATGCGCGTGGTTTCCATAACAGTCCTTCCACCCTTTCACTAAGGATTAAAGAGCCAGAGCAACCAACGCCCGGCCCGCCGCCCCGCCCCCTGGCACCCCATTTGGCCTTGAAGTGAGAATCGAGGTCGGGCACGCTCCCGTCGTCTTTTGCCGTGCGACACAGGCCATGCCGCAGATGAACGCAGACCAACACGATTTGGAACGAACGCCGCCACCGGGACCAGCGCAGCGATCCCTGCGGACCCACGGCGGCGTCCCAACCATCCAACCGAGGGATTGACCGCGTGCCGACTCCTGAACAATCCGTTGTCATTTCGATTCTGCTCTGCATCGCGGGGGCGGTGCTGACTCTGCTGGTGTCGCGCAACAAAACAGCGGCGGGCTGGTTGTCCTTTGCGATTACGGCGGCCACGGGCGGGCTGATCGTCTGGGCTGCCATGCGCGTCCTCATCCACGGGCCGGGCCATCCCACCCTTTTTCTCCACATGCCGGCGTTCGGCTTCGCGTTGCGGATTTACGTGGACGGTCTGAGCGCGGTGTTTCTGTTGCTGGCGGTTGCGGTTGCGGTGCCGGCGGCCCTGTACTCGATTCCGTACATGAAGCACTACGAGGAGTACGGGGTGGGGCGCTATTACCCGCATTTTCTCCTGTTCCTGGCGGCGATGTACGGCCTGCTGAGCACCACGGACATGATGTGGTTCTTCTTCATTTTCTGGCAGTTGATGACCCTGCCCGGCTACGCACTCATCCGCTACGAACACAAGCAGCCGCAGAACATCCGGGCGGCCAACAAGTACCTTGTCATGATGCAAATCGCCTGCGCCGCGACCATGGTGGGCGCATGGTTCCTCGCGGTGATGGGCGCGTTGACCAGCGGCAGCGCGAGCCTCAAGTACGACTTCGACACCGTCAGCGCGAACCTCCCCGCGATGCTCCAGGCCAAGCCGTTCGACACGGGCGTGGCGTTCCTTCTGTTCCTGCTGGGCTTCGGCATCAAGATGGGCATGTGGCCGTTCGGCCAGGTCTGGCTGCCGGACGCGCATCCGGCGGCGCCCTCGCCGGTGAGCGCGATGCTTTCCGGGGTGATGATCAAGACCGGCGTGTACGGCCTGATGCGCTATTTCCTATGGCTTGTGCCGCCCGAGGCGCAGGCGCACTACCCGCTGGCGCGCTGGGGTTGGGTGGTGGCGATCCTGGGCACAATCACACTGTTCACCGGCACGATGCAGGCCCTGAAACAGGAACAATCGAAGCGGCTGCTCGCCTTCCACAGCATCGGCCAGATCGGCTACATCCTCCTCGGAACCGGCGCATGCATGGCCCTGCTGCCCGCGTCCGATCCCCGAGCCGCCGCGCTTGCGGCCGTGGCGTTCCTCGGCGCTCTCTTCCACGTGATCAATCACGGCCTGTTCAAAGGCCTGCTCTTCCTCAACGCCGGATCGCTGCGTCACGTGACCGGCACCCAGGACCTCAACCAGATGGGAGGCCTGATGAAGTTCATGCCCCTCACGGCGGCTACGGCGCTGGTGGCCTCCCTGGCGATCTCGGGCGTGCCGCTCCTCAACGGTTTCGCCAGCAAATGGACCATCTACGTGGCGACCATCCAGGGTTCGGCCGCCGCCAAGTACCTCCCGGTGTGCGGTGTCCTGGCCATTCTCACCAGCGCGCTCACCCTCGCCTCGTTCATGAAGTTCTTCGGCGTCAGTTTCCTCGGCCGGTCCAGCGCCCTGGTCAAGACTCGCGTTGCCGCGCAGGGGAAAATCGAGGTGTGCGGGCTGATGCAGGGGCCGCAGGTGTTCCTGGCCCTGTTGTGCGTGGCGCTGGGCGTCGTGCCGGCGCTCGCCTTCCATCTCATGACCGCCGCACTCGAAGCCGCGCAGCAAGGCTTCGGCACAGCGCTCGCCAAGGCAGCCCCGATGACAATCGGGGTGTTGAGCGGGATCGAGACGGTGAATCGCACGGCCCTCTTCGCCCCCGTGGTGCTGGCGTGCGTGTTGGGCGTGATGCTCCTGCTGGTCCGCATCCTCTCGAAACTAGGCGGCGCCACACGCCGTGCCGCCGCTCCCTGGCTCTGCGGCTATGCGGCGGAATCCGAGGCCAACCGCTACGTCGCGCACGGTTTCTACGGCGAGGTCAAACGCCACTTCCACTGGCTGGGCGGCGCCCCGCAACCAACCGATCGCGACCGACCGTCCGCCTCGACGACGCCTCCTCGCCAGCCCTGAGAGGCGGCCCGGCCGCACCCCATGGGGCGGCTTGGCTTCCTCGGCGCGCGTGTGGAATGGCCGGGCTGGCGCTACTTGAAACCCATGACCCGATAGAAGCGCGGCGTGCTGGCCGAGACGCCTGTGAACTCGATGGGCGAACCATCTCCGCGGACAAGCGCGCCGACAAAACTCCAGGCCGCGAAATCGGTCGACTCGATCACGCGATACTGGAATCCGGTCTCGCCCGGCCAGAGCAGGCGCGGCGCTCCGGACACCAGGATCGGGCTGGCTCTGATCTCGCTGGTGGGCAGATGGTCGAGCAACCGCGGCTGGAATACGGAGATCGCCTGGATGGAGGTGGACCGGTCCAGATAGTTCAAGGGATCTCCCGGATCGATCACGCAGATCAGAGGCAACGTGAACCCTCCAAGCCCGCCCCTGTAGTCCTGCCACTCGGTCGAGTCATCGATCTGGCAATACCAGCAGACATAGTTGCCGTCGATGAGCGCGCGCACCGCGGGCGATTCGCACACGGTCGTCTTCATGTACGTGCAGTTGCCGCAGGAGTCCCGCCCCGCGAGCAACAGGATGAGCTTGGCCGAATTGCGCGCTGCTGTCACCGCCTCGGCGCGCGACCAATGCCAGACGAGGCCGGCCGCCCGGCCTTGTTCGTTCAGGGGAAAACCGAGGGCAAGCAGCACCCAGGCGCAAAAGGTAAGCGTTTTCATCGAGTTGTCGCGTCGAACGTCCGCACCCCGACACCGAAGCCGTAATCCGCGATGTCATCCCCCCCGATCGCCCTAAATGATGTCTGGAACGGTCGGACCGGGCGCGAACCGCAATTTGTGTATCACGTTCGTGCCCCCGCTGTCCAATCCCGCTTTGAGGCTCTGCTCGATCCGGCCGAGTTGCTCGCGCGCCTCAGCCGGCAGTCTCTGCCGGTCCTCGTCCGAGTTCACAGGGCCTTCGAACACGACCTTTCCCTCGGCCGTGAGTTCCCTTGACATTTCCCTTCGTTTCGAGTGTAAACGCAGGAACAAGAAAAGGTCTACTATGGGCATATTATCCTGGATCGTTTTGGGTTTGATCATCGGGGCGCTCGCCAAGTTCATCATGCCAGGCAAGGATCCCGGTGGTGTCATCGTCACGATCCTGCTCGGGATTGCCGGCGGGTTCCTCGGCGGGTATCTCGGCTCCTTGGCGGGCCTGGGCACGGTCAGCGGATTCGATATCCGCAGTCTGTTGCTGGCACTCGGCGGATCCATCCTGTTGCTGATCCTCTATCGCGTCTTCAAGAAGAGGGCATAGCAGGCTTCGCTTCGGATCGCCGGACGGTCAACAAGAACCGTCCCCGGGGTCAAGCCGGTCTTTGTCGGCGATGCGTCCGGCCTTCAGACAGGCAGCCAGGCACATCGGTGCGCCTTATGAATTGGTCCGGCAGTTGATCTGCCTTGCCGTTTTCCCGCTCGACGCACGCTGGCGGTTTGCGATTGCATGGAGCGCATGGCGACAACTTCCTATCACATGGCGCCCGACGCCTTCCGCCAGCACGGTCATGCGGTTGTGGATTGGATTGCGGACTACCTTGAGCGCGTCGAGTCCTACCCCGTTCTTGCCCAGGTCGCGCCCGGGCAGATCCGCGCCAGCCTGCCGCCTGCGCCCCCGGCCCGGGGTGAACCGTTTGAGGCCATGCTGGCGGACGTCGGGGAATTGATTCTGCCCGGCATCACGCATTGGCAATCGCCGAATTTCTTCGCCTTCTTCCCCGGGAACAACTCGGGGCCGTCGATCCTGGGCGACCTGTTGTGCGCCGGTTTGGGTGTGCAGGGGATGCTCTGGGCGACCAGCCCGGCCTGCACCGAACTCGAGACGCACGTGCTCGATTGGGTGGTCGATCTGCTGGGTCTGCCGCCCCATTTCAAGTCCAATGCCGCCGGCGGCGGGGTGATCCAGGACTCCGCTTCGAGCGCGGCCGTCTGCGCCCTGCTGGCCGCCCGTGAGCGTGCGACCCAGGGCGAGAGCAACCGCCGCGGGTGCGACGGACGGCTCGTCGCCTACGGCTCGCCTCAGACACATTCCTCGATCGAGAAAGCGATAGGCGTCGTGGGGATGGGACGCGACAATCTGCGCCTGATCGACGTGGACGACTCCTTCGCCATGCGTCCCGATCTGCTGTCCGCGCAGATCCGAAGCGACCGAGCGGCGGGCCTGGCGCCGTGTTTCGTCTGCGCCACGGTGGGCACCACGTCCTCGAACGCGATCGATCCCCTGCCGGCCATCGGACGCATCTGCCGAGAAGAGAATCTCTGGATGCATGTGGATGCCGCGATGGCGGGGACGGCCGCCGTGTGCCCCGAGTACCGTTTTCTTCAGGACGGCCTCGATGCGGCCGACAGCTACTGCTTCAATCCGCACAAGTGGATGTTCACCAACTTCGATTGCGATTGCTTTTTCGTCGCCGACCGCGCGGCGCTGATCCGCGCGCTGACGATTCTTCCCGAGTACTTGCGCAACCAGGCGACCCAAAGCGGCGCAGTGATCGATTACCGCGACTGGCACGTGCCGCTCGGACGGCGCTTTCGGGCGCTGAAACTGTGGTTCGTGATTCGCCATTACGGGGTCGAGGGCCTGCGATACCATGTGCGCCGCCATATCGAGTTGGCGCAGACGTTCGCCCGTTGGGTCCGGGCCGACGACCGCTTCGAACTGGCCGTTCCACCCCCTCTGAACCTGGTCTGTTTCCGGCATCGCGGAGGCGACGATGTCAATCAGCGGCTCATGGACCGTTTGAACGCGACAGGCCGGCTCTATCTGACGCACACCAGATTGGGCGGGCGCCTGACTCTCCGGCTTTGCGTGGGCCAAACCCACACCGAGGAACGCCACGTCCGCGCCGCGTGGGACCTTATTCGGCAGAGCGTTGAAGGTTGACGCTCAAGAAACGCGTGGCCCGAAGGTCAGTAAGACCGGGGGGCGGTTGTCCCCGGCGGCCCATGAACGGACGGCGCCACGGTCGCCGGGCCGTCGCGCCTGATCTCGACATCGAGATCGACATCGGGCTTGGGCGTGGCCGGCGGGCGGCGGAGTCCGCCCTGCATCAACTCCGCGCCGCTCTTCTGCGCGGTGCCGTACAAGCCCCGCCGCATCCAGTCCAGGCGTCGGGAAATGACCAGATCTTCCTTTGTCTTCTTGATCTGTTCGCGCAGCTCCGCCAAGTCGCTGAACCGCCGTTCCAGGTCGGCCTTTTCGGCCTGCAGGCCTTTGAGTTCTTTGAGCAGGAACGAGCGATTGCCCTCCGACGCATCGAGCCGTCTCTGGGTGTCGGCAATCCTGGCCTCGAGATCGCCGATCTCGGCCTGCATTTCGTTCGCCCTCCGTTCGAGCTCGGTGTTGGCGCCTTCGAGTTCCGCGATCCGTCCGTCACGCCTGTTCACCATGACCTTGGCGGATTCCAGCTCTTCGCGCGTGGTCTTGATCTCGGCCTCGGTCTTGCCCAGCAGGCCGCGCGTTTGCGAGAGCTGTGACAGGCTCTGTTCGAGATCCGCACTCCTGGCCTGGAGACTGGCCGTGAGATTGCTTGTGGCCTCGATCTGCAGCGCCAGTTGCCGATCCCGCTCCTCGATCTGCTGCAGCAGGTGTCGAATCTGCTCGGCGTCCGCCCGCTTCTGGGCCACCGCCGCATGGTGGCGGTACCAAAGACCTCCTCCCAGGCCCAGGCAAACCAGAATCAGGATGATCGTCCAGATCTTCATTTTCATCGTCTCTACATTCGGCGCATTGATTCCCTTTGGCAAGCCGACAGACCCCCGTCTGACCCTCGGTCCCGTGGCGACACGCCACCCGCGTCCGAAAAGCGGGCGACGGCCAGATGCGAGCCAGCTTCGCCCGACGCAGATCGCGCCTTCCATCCAGCCTGGCGCACCGGGTAGATCCAGTCCAGTCGCGCTTCTGCCCGCCGAGCCCCAGGCGCCGATGCTGCAAAAGGAGGACGGTGTGCTCCGATCGCGCACCAGGCCGTTGGTCGGATTC
>CAYPUR010000042.1:13301-25370 GCA_964413865.1 uncultured Verrucomicrobiota bacterium | reverse complement strand
CGAGCCAAATCCCCTCCAGCAAAACCGGAATTAATTTTTGCACAGACCCTAAGGCCATTGGAGCCGGTGGAACCGGGTCGGGCCGGCCAACGGTATCGAGAGGGTCACATACCCCTGCTCCACCGCCGGCCCTTCGGTCACAAGAGACCATGAGGCTGCCGATGCGAATTCGGACAATTCCGACAGGGTCGACAGTCTGAATGCAGTTGCCCACGCGGGCCAGCGGAGCCGCACCATGTCGTTGATTCTCGACACCTCGATCGGCGGCGGTTGAATTTGCTCGGGCCAAAGGGCGGCAGAACCCAGGACCACCGCGTCCATTTGACCGCGAAAGAACGGATCGGCGGGCGACAGGCTTCGGCCCAGCCAGCAATTGGTGGCGCCCAGGTCAGCCGGCAAGAGATTGACGCTGTTGTTGACACCAACGGGTCTGCCATCCAGGTAGAGGATCCCCTGCCGCCCGTCCAGGACCACCGCCACGTGGGTCCAGACGCCCGTCGGGAAGGGTGTGTCCGACTCGATTGTGTGCACGTAGCTGAACTGGTCAGGGGTGATCGCGCACTGGATCTGGCCGGCGGCATTCCTCGGCGTCAAAGAGCAGGACGCACGGGCGCTCCGTCCGAAATCGAATATCCGTTCCCGGGACGAACCGCCGTCCCATTTCACCAGCGCGGCCATGGTCTGCATCGCGCCCACAGCGGCGGGCAACGAGAAATACGCCCGGTTGTCTGACAGGCTCAACACGCCTCCGTGGAGCGGATCGGCCTGAATCGTCGCCCCGCCCTCCAACAGGCCGTCAAACCGGTTGCTGGCGTCGGCGCCACCATTCGAGAACGGATGGAATGCGCGCCAGGACGGCCCTGGGAACAGCGTTGCCCCCGCGATCGCCTGGCGCTGATCCAAGTCTGTGGCGGCCAGACTCACTCGGATCTTCCCCTGCGCAGCCCCAAGCGGCGCAATGAACGATCCCCCCGCAATTCCCGAGGCCGGTCCGAACACGAGGTTCGTTACATTTGCCGCGATGTGCTCAACACGCCAGGTCAGGTGGCTCGCGCCGAGAGGCACCCGCATGAAATCCCTGGCTGCGCCGGCAAACTGCACCAACCCCCCCGGCTCGTAGCGGGCGCCGTCGGTTGGCTGCACGAGTCGAATGACCGGCGCGCGGATCTCATCGGCAGTTCGGACGCGCCCGTGAGCCTCGAACGATGCAAGTTGACCGTTGAAGGGCGCGCCTGCCGCCAGTCGCCCGACGCCCAGCAAGTTGGTTTGCGGCCGCACATCGACCGGCGACACAGCCATGGTGTTGTTCGTGGCCACGGCCGAACCGTTCACGCACAGAATGCCCCGAGAGCCATCGAGCACCACCGCAACGTGCGTCCACCGATTGGTCGGCAACGGACGCGTCCACTCGAGGCTCCGCACGCCGTTGCCATCATCGATCTCCCAGCGCAGGGTGTTGGCATCCGAGGCCGGTGTCAGCATAAACCCCCGCGACGCCCCCGAGCCAAAGTCGAGAAGCCGCTGGCCGGGCGCGCCGCCGCGCCATTTGAGCACCGCGGCGAATGTGCGGGCGTACCCGACGCCCGGCGGCAGCGAGACACACTGCCCCGTGCCATCGAGATCAAGCACTGAACCGCGCTGGGGATCGAACGCGAACGTGGCGCCGTTCTCGATCAGGCCATGGTACTGCCGGTTTTCGTCGCGGGCGTCGCACTCGAACGTGTAGAACGCAGACCAGTCGTTTGTGCAGACAGGCCAGCCGTCCGCGCTCCACGCAAGCGTGGCGAGGGCGAGCCTGGCCGGGCCATAGGCGCCATAATGGGCCGCCCATGCATTGGCGTCGTAGTAGTGGTAGCTGAACCAATCCTGACCCGCCTCGGAGAGAATCCCGACATGACCGGGCCCGGCGTGTTTGCCCGTTCCCTCGAGAAACAGGGTCCCGCCCCGGTTCGCCATGTCCACTCCGCCGCGATCGAGAAACGGCCCGGTGACGGTCCGGCTGCGTCCGACTCGGACGTGATAGGTGCTGTTGACGCCGCTGCAACACGACCCCCAGTTCACGAACAAATAGTAATACCCGGCGCGGTAATGGAGGCAGGCCGCCTCGATCGACCCGTTCGACGCCAGCCTGTGAACCGGGGAATCGGGCGCTCGGCGCAATCCGGTGGCTGGATCGAGTTCCAACAGATGAATCCCATCCCAGTAGGATCCGAAGGCCATCCAGAGCCGCCCGTCAGGCCCCCGCAGAACGCTCGGATCGATCGCGTTGTAAGCCGAGTGGATTCTCGATTCGAGAACCGGCCCGAGGTCGGTCCAGGCGTAAACCGGGTCCGTTGGATCAAGCGTCGGATTGGTCGCCAGACCGATCGCGGACACCTGGCTGCCCCAGCTCGAAACCGAGTAATACAGATGATACTGCCCGTTGAGCAGGATCACGTCCGGGGCCCAAACAGTGCCGTCGAATTCCGGCACCGCCGCCTTCGTCCAGGCCGGCGGCACGGCGAACACCGGCGGACCGCCCTCCCAGTAGACGAGATTTCGAGATGACTTGGATTGAATTCCCCGGCCAGTCGAAAACAGATAAAAACGGTCCTTGCACTTCACGATGGTCGAAGGGTCGTGCGCCGCGAGGTGACCGCGGATGGCCGGCGTTCCCGGCGTCAAGCGATCATCGTTCGCTTCGAGTGGCCTGCACTGAAACAGGAGCGCCGCGACGATCCAGACAGCCAGCCCGGGTATCGTTGGGCAAGGCGCCGCGCGCAATGCCCCTCCCACCCGTGTCCATCTCTGTTTCTCCGTGCCCATCTGTTTTTCTCCGTGGCTCTTCCTCTGATCGGCGCAAAACACCGTGCGTGCCGTGCGCCGACATCGGCGTTTGAAAACGCCTAGTCACAGCGTCAGAAGTTCCGCCGCGTGAGGGCACGCGGCCTGCGGGTTTGTAGCAGGCCGAGTCCCCTGACCCGGCGCTGCATCGTTCATGTCGCTCTGTTTAATCGAGCACGATGCGGACCGACTCGATCCTGCCACGGAATTGGTTGTCGGTTGAATAGGGGCCGACCAGGCCCGCCTGGTCGCTGCCCACCTCGAGACCGTCCACCGGCATCGTTGCGATGAGGCTCGGGGCCTGGCCGCTGGCTGCCGGCTTGCCATCGAGCGCGAGGCTCAGCCCGCCACCCCGATCGAGACGAGCGACAGCCGTGTGCGCGCCCTTCACCCGTTGTGGCGCGGAAACCTCCGTAACTCCGCCAGCCGTCCGGACCAGGAACACCAGCTTCCCATTCTCGACAAACAGCGCGTAGCCGCGCGCCGTGCCGCCTTGGGCGACAATCACACCTCGCGGGTTGTCCGACTCGAAGGCGGCGGTGATCGTGAACGGGCGCCCGGCAATGGCCGGCGCGTGGGCGCGGTCGAGACGATCGCCCATCTTCAACGCGAACTGCGTTTCCTTGCTCAGGTCGGGAGCGCGATTGCCGCGGGTGTTCCTCGCCGAGCTCCGCCAACCGCCCAACGGCAGGACATTGGCTCGGGCCGCATATTCGTCCCACTTCGCCGCCAGGACTTTGACCCGGTCCGGCTCGGACGCCGCCAGATCGTTCTGCTCGGTCCGGTCCTTGACCGTGTCGTACAGGCGCCAGGCCTGGCCCGCCAGCGCCACCAGTTTCCATTTGCCGTCGAGGACAGCCCGGTTGCCTTCGTGCTCCCAGAAGAGCGGCCGCATGCGCCCGAGCGGCTTGCCCTCGAACCCCGGACGCAGGCTGACACCTTCGATCGGCGTGACGGACCGGCCCTTGAATGCGTCGGGATAGGAGGTCCCAGCCACATCGAGGCAGGTCGGCATGATGTCGATGACGTGGCCGGGCTGCGATTCGAATGTCCCGTTGCGCGCCGCTGAAATGCCGCGCGGCCAGTGGGCGATCAAAGGGGTCGCGATGCCGCCCTCGTCGGTGAAATGCTTGTAGCGGACGAACGGCGTGTTGTTCAACGCCGCCCAGCTCTCCCCGACAAACACGGTCGACAGAGCGTCGCCCGGCTGGCTGCCCTCGAGTCGCCCCCGGACGCCGCTCTCGGCGTTCCCGCCGTTGTCGCTCATGAAGAGGATCAGCGTGTTGTCCAATGCACCCCGGTCGCGCAGCCCGTTCACCAGTGTCCCGATCGACCGGTCCATCCGTTCCACCACCGCCGCGTAGATAGCCATGATGTGGTCGTAGCGATCCTGATCCTCGGCGCTGAGGCTGGCCCAGGCCGGCACCGCATCGGGCCTGGGCGAAAGCGGCCAGGCCTTGTCGATCAGCCCCATTTCGAGCTGCCGCGCGTAGCGCTCCCGGCGCAGAACGTCCCAGCCGGCCTTGAACTTGCCACGCCACCGGGCGATGTCCTCGGCAGGCGCCTGCAGCGGGAAATGGGGCGCGTTGTGCGCCACGTACAGGAAGAAGGGCTGTTGAGCCGCCCGGGCCTCATCGATGAACTTCAGCCCGTACTCGATCCACAGATCGGTCGAGTACCATTCCCGCGGCAAAGGCGCGCCCCGCGGCCCCAGATCCTTGCCGTTCAGAAACAGCGCGGCGCGCGGCGAATCCGGAAAGTAAAAGCCCCCGGCCGCCGCCGTCAGCGTCCGGTCAAAGCCCCGATCCCACGGCGTCACCCCGTGGTTCTGGCCCACGTGCCACTTGCCTGTCATGGCGGTGAAATAGCCCGCCACCTTCAGCGCCTCCGCAATCGTCACACATCGGTCGTTGAGCCGACCGCTGTATCCCGCCAGCGGGCGTCCGCTCGAATCCCGCTGTTCCTCGGTCATATGCCCCACCCCTGCCTGGTGCGGATACAGCCCTGTCAGCAGCGCCGCGCCGCCCGTGTTGTGGAACTGGGTGAAACGCACGCCGTCCCGGGCAAGCTGATCGAGGTTGGGCGTCCGGATCTCACCTCCATAGCATCCGATGTCAGAATACCCCATGTCATCGACGAGGATGACGATGATGTTCGGTCGTGGATCGCTCGCCCCGGTCGCGCTGGCCGCCAGGAGACAGCCCGCAACGATCGCTCGAAGCCGTGTTGGTGCTTTCGGTTTCATGCGGATTTGCAGCAGAGTAAGCGATCGAGGGACGGGCGCGCAATGATCGAGAAGCAAAGCCCGGGCAGTTCCGACCCAAGATCTCGTTTCCATGAAATGTCCCCGTGTTTCCGCGCCCCTTTCTCCCGCGCCTCGCTCCATAGAATTCCCTTGCCAAGCCGGGGCCGATCGCGAGATTCCTGGCCCGTCAGACCATGAAACGATTAATCCTGTTCGGCGCCTTGACTCTCATCACCCTGACGGGCTGCGACACAATGGACTTCTCGCGCTGCCAGGGTTGAGCGCCGGCCAGCCCCGAACCGTGCTCTTTCCTCCCCTGACTCGCACAGGCCCGCAGCGGGTGGTTGTCACCGGCGCCGGCATCGTCACCGCGCTCGGCCTCGGCTGGCGGGCCAACGCGGACGGCTTCCGGGTCGGACGCCGTGCTTTCCATCCGGTGTCCCTTTTCGACGTCACCCGGCAGAGGGCGAAGGAGGCCGCCGAGGTGGATCTTCCTCATGCGCTTCCCGAGACCCGCCTGAGCGCCCGGTCGTCGCGGCGGCTGACCCGCGGCAGCCGGCAACTGCTCTGGGCGGCAGCCGAGGCCTGGCGCCAGGCCGGCTGGGAGGCGGGGGACAATCCGCCGCTGGTGCTGGGCACGACCGGAGGCGGAACCGAATCCGGCGAGCAGTACTACCGTCTTGCGCTTGAACCGGCTCCGGCCCGCCGCGGCCAACCCACCCGGTCCCTTCGCCATCAATGCCAGCGACAGGCCCTCGATGTCGCCGAGGCCTTCGGCTTCGAAGGCCCGGTCACGATGATCGCCAACGCCTGCGCGTCCGGATCGAATGCCCTCGGCCACGCCTGGGAACTCGTCCTCACCGGGCGCGCCGAGCGCGTCCTCGCCGGCGGCTACGATGCCCTGAGCCAGTTGACCTTCGCCGGGTTCGACTCGCTGCACGCGCTTTCGACAACCCTCTGCCGCCCCTTCGATGCCGGGCGCGATGGACTCGGCCTCGGCGAAGGCGCCGCCGTTCTCACCCTCGAATCGCTCGACTCCGCACGCCGCCGCGGCGCGGACATCCTGGGCGAAATCATCGGCTACGGCGCGGCCACCGATTGCCATCACCTCGCCCAGCCCCACCCCGAAGGCCATGCCGCGTTCCTGTCGATGCAGGAAGCCTGCGCCCGCGCGGGCGTTGCGCCCGAATCGGTCGGCTACGTCAATGCCCACGGCACAGGCACGGTCCTGAACGACGCGTCCGAAGCCCTCGCCATCAATCGCTGGGCCGGCCTCCGGGCCCGGGATCTCCCGGTGAGCTCGACCAAGGGGTCCGTGGGCCATCTCCTGGGCGGTTCCGGCGCAGTCGAAGCTGTCGTCTGCCTCATGGTGCTGCGCGAGCAGTGGCTGCCGCCTGCACCATGCGTCGAGACCCCGGATCCCGTCTGCGCCTTCCCGTTGGTGCGTCAACCGCGCGACGCCCGCGTCGAGATCGCCCTGTCAAACTCGTTCGGGTTCGGCGGCGCCAACGCCACCCTGCTGTTCCGGAGGTGGCCATGACCCGCATCTTCGTGCGAGGCGCAGGAGCCGTCTCCCCCGCGGGCTGGGGTGTTGAACCGCTGCTCACCGCGTTGCGCGCCGGAGATCCGTTGCCTTCCGTTGAGTCCTGTGGCCGCGGACGTGAGTCCGCGCCATCTCGCGCCGCCGAACAGAGAGACTTGAACGCTCAGCGCCGACTGACGTCGGCCGCTGCGGCGTGCCAGTTCACTCGGCAGTCCAAAGAGGACCAGGCCCTTCTGCATGAGTTGCGCACGCCCTCGGGCAGCCGCCGCTTCTCCGCCCGGCTCGTTCCGGCCCCGGCGCCGCGTCCCGCCTGGCTCGCGCACCCGCGTCTGCGGCGGGCCAGCGGCATTTCACAGTTTACATTGTCCGCCGCGCTCGAAGCCCTCGAGTCCGCGCCGGGGACGGCCCTCGACGCAACACGGCTGGGAATCGTCACCGGGACACACACCGCCTCGATCCGCTACTCGGAGCGGTTCTTCGGCGAGGTCCTCCAGAATCCGGCGACCGCCAGCCCGATGCTCTTTCCGGAGACGGTGATGAACGCCCCCGCCAGCCACATGGCGGCCTTCCTGGGCTGCACAGGCCTCTGTTACAGCCTGGTTGCCGACCAAACGGCTTTCGTCCAGGCGTTGGTTGTTGGCTGTCAATGGCTCGTCGATGAGCGGGTGGACGCCTGCCTGGTCGTCGGCATGGACGAGGCCGCGTGGCCACTGGCCGATGCGCTCGATCACTTCGCGCACGGCCTCCCCCTGAGCGAAGGGGCCGGGGCGCTCCTGCTCACGCGCCAGCCCGGCATCCCGCCCGCGGTCGAACTGAAATGCATCACCGACGCCCACCTCTATGCGGCGGCCGCAACCAAAGAGCCCGCCGCGCGCGCCATGCGCAGCCAGTTGCCCGCCGAAAGCCCCGGTGAACTGCTTGTGGATTCGCGCTCCGGCGCTCCCCGCCTCGACCGCGCGGAGGCCCTCGCCTGGGCCGACTGGGGCGGCGCCAGGATCTCGCCCCGGCTCGCCCTCGGCGAGGGGCTCTGCGCGGCAACCGCCTGGCAGTTCGTCGCCGCTCGCGCCGCGCTGTCGCGGGGCTGGGCATGCGCCGCAAACATCAGCGTCGTCGGCGCCAACCTGCAGTCGGTCGGCGCCCGGTTCGAGCTGGCTGAGGAGTGACAACACATGCCCGTGGCCGTGGCCTTGCCTCGGCCGCCTGCGGTTTTCCAGTACATCTGATTGTTGTCGGTGTTCTGTCGCCCGGTGAGGGCACCGGGCCTACAACGGATGGAGATTGCCGGTGTAGGCCGCGTGCCCCCACGCGGCGCATACTCGATTCCCACCGACAACCTGGAGATGCACTGGCGGTCTTCTGGCTGCGGTTTCTGGCTTGTTGCAGGGCTGTCCATGCCACAGACTCGACGCCTGAAACTGACGGCGGCACTTTCTCAATGGAACCAACAGACGCGCTCAAGGCTGAAGTCAAGCAACTGCTCGTTGCCAACCTCATGCTCCAGGTGACCGAGGACCAGATCGGCGACGACACCCCCCTGTTCGGCCCCGGCAGCCTCGGACTCGATTCTGTGGACGCCCTGCAGATCGTGGTCGCCCTCGACAAGCAGTACGGCTTGAAACTCCCCGACCCCGCCGCCGCCAAACAAGCGCTTGAAAGCGTCTCCGCCATCGCAACCGCCGTCCGCAAACACCAGGAGGCCCAGACCGGTCCGGCCGCGGGCGCGGCCCCATCGTAAACACCGCGGATCCACCGCGCCGCGGGGCGGCTGGACCGGGCGTTTTTAGGCGTGCGCGGACCCGGTCAGCCGTTAGAATCGACGCATGGAAACTCGCACTGCCGCGCCGTCGACCGATCGCCTGCGCACTCTGCCCGGAGACGACCTGCGCCAGATCATGTGGCGCTTTGCCGATCGCTATGATCTGCAGATGCTTGTCCAGTCGGCCCGCCAGGTGGCCCGCGGGCCCGTCGCCCGGCTCGTCGCAAACGGGGGACGCAACGCCCATGATTGGACGCCCGAAAAAGCCGCGCTGCTGCCGGCCTTTGACGAAAGCGGAATCACCGCGGCCTTTCTCGATCCCGAACACGGCGGGTTCATCCAGGGCCCCAAGAATCTCGCGCTGGCTCTGATCGCCTTCGAGTTGTCGTGGGTCGACGCCGGCGCAGCGACGTGCAGCCTCGCCGGCAACCTGGGTCTCGCGCCGATCCACGAGCGCGGCACACCCGAGCAGCGCGCCCGTTACCTGGCCGGCGCAACGCCCGTCCAGCCGGGTGAAGACCGCCGCCAGGTCCGCGCCGCCTTTGCCCTGACCGAGCCTCTGCCATTCGTCGGAGTCGAGACCGGGATGCTGGCGGGGCGGGTGCGGGTCGCGGACTGGCCGGCGGGCCAGGAACCGGTCTTGCAGGTCGAGAAGCGGGGCCGGTTCATCACCAACATGGGATTTGCCAACGTGGTGACGGCCGCGGTGGACTCGGGCGATCCCCGCATCAAGGGGAGTTGCCTGGTGATCCTCGAAGAGGGCGATCCGGGAACCTGGGACCGCGGCACGCCCACCAAGAAACTCGTCCACCAACTCTCCTCGACCACGGACCCCGTCCTCAGCCTGCGCGTGCCGGCAGGCCGGATTGTGGGCGGGTACACAGTCAAGGACGGCGTCATCATCCCGAATTACTCGCACAGCGAAGTGATCGAAGCGGTGTTCCGGCGCACCCGCGTCACCGTGGGCCTCATGACCGCCGCCAAACTGCTGTCCGCAATCGAGCCGATCATGGCCTACCAGCGGCGCCGGTTCCGCGGCGGCGAAGGCGCGCCCGGCACGCCGCGGTACGAGCTCGGTCTTCAACAGAAGCAGGATACCGTCCAGCGCCTTGTCGACATCTGGGCCGCCGGCGAGGCGAGCGCCTCGCTCGGGTTCGCCGCCGCCCGGATCTTCGATGAAATCGATCCGCTCGAAAAACAACGCGACGCCTACCTCGCCGAGAAGAAGCTGGCCGGACGCGCTGCGTTCAAGGCCCTCGCGGCGACACACACCGACGCTCTCGAATACCTCGCCCTCTCCGGCCAGCCGGACGACCGCCGCGACAGCGCCCGCTTCGCCGCCCTGCGCGATCAACCGTTGGTCCGGTTCGTCCTCCTTGATGCGCTGGCCAACGTGCTCTGCCCGGCCTGCAAGCTCTGGAACACCGGACACGGCGCCACCATGATGCGCGAGGCCGTCAGCCTCATGGGCGGTTACGGCGTCACGGAAGACTGCCCCGGCTTCCTCGGTCAGAAGTGGATGGATGCCCAGCTCGAAGCCACCTACGAGGGCCCGGAAGCCGTGCAGCGCCTCCAACTCTCGATCACCATGACCAATCCACTCTTCCTCGCCCAGTTCCGGCAGTGGATCGCCGAGATGCGCCGGATCGCCTCGGACCGCCCCGGCACCGGGGCCTGCACGCTGGCCACCGCCATGAGCCTCTGGCTCTGGACCCTCGAACACGTGCAGAAGGCGACCGATGCCGACGGCGACAAGCTCTATCACAAGACACGCCAGGGCGTGACATTCCCGCTGGCCGATGCCCTCTGCTGGCTGCTCGCCGCCCGCCAGTTCATCCTCGATGCCATCGAACTCGACACCCAGGGCGCCGCAAACCCGGCACTCGCCGAAGGATTGCCGGGCTTCGTCCGCTTCTTCACCGACCTCTGCCACGTCCAGAGCGCACGCGCAGCCGGCGAGACCGGGCGCATCGCCGCCGAGATCGTGTTTGGCTACAATCGCCACCCGGCCTGGACGACCGAGGCCTGCAACGCCTGTTACGGCGATGATGAACTCGCCTCGCTCGAAGCCATCATCCCCGGCATCCAAAGCTCCGCACGCGCCTGCTCCGACGTCACGGAGCCCGGCGATGCGCACCCGCGCAAGGCCGGTCCCTGCGCCGCCGGCGCCAGCCTCGAACCATTCCTGCGCCTGCGGGCCAAGCTCGACGGATGCCTCACCGGCTGCCGCCTCGCCAAAGACCGCGCCGCCGAAGCCCTGACCCAAACCATGATCCCGGAAGCGCTTGACTATCCGATCTGATTTGATGAGAACGCGCGGGATGTTGTTGGCCGGCTTGCTCCTGGCCGCCGGAAGTGTCGCCATCGCCCAGGACCCGATTGACCTCGGCACCCGGCGCGAGTTGATGGTCGACCGGTTCCTCATCGAACGGCTCGACAGCCTCGATCTGCGCCTGCATCACCCGGTGCCGGCCGGGGCCGCTCTCCGCCTGGACCAGCCGTGGGAAGGCATCGTCAGCGCCTACGTCACGGTGATCCAGGATGGCTCGCGCTATCTCATGTACTACCGCGGACGCCCCTCGCCCACCGGCGGCGACGGCGCGCCCGAGAGCCGCGAAGTCGCCTGCTGCGCCGAAAGCCCGGATGGCGTCCATTGGACACGGCCCAGCCTCGGCCTCCACGAGGTCGCCGGCACGCGCCAGAACAACGTGATCCTGGTCGAGCCCAAGAGCGTCACCCACAACTTCGCGCCGTTCCTCGACACCCGCCCCGGCGTGCCGCCGGCCGAACGCTTCAAAGCGCTGGGCGGCAGCGGCGCCGACGGTTTGTTCGGATTCGTTTCCCCGGACGGCGTGCATTGGAACAAGGCGTCCGAGCGCGCCCTGATCACCGACGGCGCCTTCGACTCGCAGAACATCGGCTTCTGGTCGTCGAGCGAACAGTCCTACCTCTGCTATTTCCGCACCTCCAGAAACGGCGTCCGCTGGGTGACGCGCACCACATCGCCCGACTTCCTCAACTGGACCAAGCCCGAGGACATGTCTTTTGGCGGAGCGCCGCCCGAGCACATCTACATCAACCAGACCCAGCCATACTTCCGGGCGCCGCACATCTACATCGCCACCGCGGCGCGATTCAACCCGGGGCGCCACGCCCTCACCGACGCGCAGGTCGAGGCGCTCGAACTGGAACACCCACGCAATTACAGCGGCCTCAAGAACGACGATTCCGACGCCGTCCTGCTCACCAGCCGCGGCGGCACGCACTATGACCGGACCTTCCTCGAAAGTTTCATCCGGCCCGGACCCGATCCGCGCAATTGGGTCGCGCGCGCGAATTACCCCGCGTTGGGCGTGGTCCCGACCGGCCCCCTCGAGATGTCTCTCTACGTCGTCCGCCACTACGGGCAACCGTCCATCTTCGTCGAACGCCTCACGCTGCGCCCGGACGGGTTCGCCTCCGCCCATGCTTCTTACCAGGGCGGCGCACTGACCACCAAGCCGCTGCGGTTCTCCGGACGCGAACTCGAAGTCAACCTGTCAACCGGCGCGGCTGGCTTTCTCCGCGTGGAAATCCAGGATCCCGAGGGCAATCCCCTGCCCGGATTCGCCCTGAACGACTGCCCCGAGATCATCGGCGATCAGATCGATCGGATCGTGAAGTGGACGCGCGGCGGCGATCTCAGCGCGCTCGCCGGACGCC
>CAYPUR010000042.1:0-13201 GCA_964413865.1 uncultured Verrucomicrobiota bacterium | reverse complement strand
CGGCCTGCTGCCGGTCCTTCTCGGCCTGCTGCCGGTCCTTCTCGGCCTGCTGCCGCTCCTTGTCAGCCTGTTGCTGCATCTTCAGCAGCAGAGCATCGGTCCGTTGGTTGCTGGCGCGTATTTCGGCGGTACTGGCGCGTATGTCAGCCAGCGCTTCTTCAGTCCGTTCCATGAAGGAAGCAAAGACGGCTTCCAATCGGTCCACACGTCCAACAGTCCCCGGCATAACTGCGCACTCTAGGATTGACCGCCTGCTCTGTCAACGCGCCCAGGGCGCCTGGCGCAAGGCCTCGGTCTTCTTTTCGATCTGAAAGAGCCGGCGGGCATTGCCCCTGAGAATGGGCTCGACCAAATCGAGCGCCTCGCCCAGGGACAGCCAGCCCTCACCGACCAGCTCCCACAAGGCGCGCGCAAGGCCACGCCGCGCCAGAACGGCGTGTCCGAGCACCGGCTCGACGGGGATGTAATCGCCCCCAAACGGCAGCAGCTTGTTCACCGGAGCGGTCACAAGGTGTTTCTTGACGTAATCTTTCGCGGCGATGGGGTTGATGATCCATGCCCAGCACATGTCGACCCAGGCGTTGGACCAATGCTTGGCCACGGCGAGCAGGTCTTCGTAAAAGGGATAGCAGATGTGCATGAAGACGAATCGCGTGTCGCGGGAGAGCCGGCACAATTCGCCCGCCGACGCCGCGTTCCGCGCCAAGCGATCGAGTGGCATCGAGTTCTGCCCGGCATAGTAGCCGGTGTGCAGTTTCACCGGCAGACCGTGCCGCGTCGCCTGGTCCACCGCGTACCAGAACAGGTGGTCCTGCATGAGCTTGCGCTCCTCGGTACCGACCGGTTCCTTGTCGAGCACGCGCTTGAAGACCGGGGCGGCCTGCTCCGGCGGCACGCGCGCGTAATCGATGTCGCGGCTGTAAGCATTCTGCGATTTCACCGCCACCGCGTACTTCGCGTAGCGGTCAAACCACCAGTCGATGACCCTGTGCCAGTCGGACAACGCCTTCACCTCGATCCCCGTTGGCCGCCCGTATTGCTCGAGACTGGGGCCGGCGAACATCCCCACGATGCTCAAGTCCTGCATCAGCAGGGTCGGAGAGACCGATTCCTTGAATGGCGCCCCGGTGATGCAGTTGACCTGGCACGACTCGATGTTCGCGCGGTCGCGGAGTATGCGCTCATAGAAACCGGCACACCGCGTCTTCTCGTACTCGGCTTGAACTCTCCCGACGGTCGCCGCGGAGAGATCCTCGACCCCGTACAACTCGCGCATGGCAATGCGGACGGCCTGGGCATACCCGGTGTGCTTGACCAGTGGCCAGTACGGCGCAAGAAACGCCCACTTGGCCGCCGGCTCAACCTCCGCCGAGAGAAACCGGTCCAGCTCCGACCGCGGCATCCCGGCCGTGAGCAGGTCCGAATCGAGGTAATGACTCAACAGCAACGCCCAGTCATCACATCGCACTCCGGATTGTCCGGCGCCCCGCAATCGTTCCGGTTCGTCAATCAGGTGTTCGTGCGTGTCAAGGAGGGGCGTTTGATTCACACGCTCGGCAATGAGCTGGCGGGCGTTGCCGGAGCGCGCAGTGGATCGGCCAGCAGGCGCGGGCTGATCCGCGTCGGCGGCACGGGCGGCGGCGAGGCCCGCCAGCGCCGCGCCGGCGGCGCTCAAGCGGGTGATGGCGGCGCGGCGGGAGAGGAACGTGCGTGGCTTCATAGTGCATCGCAGCATGAACCTCGGCCGCCCCCCACGCAAGTTTGCCGCCGGTGCATCTGGTTGTTGTCGGTGTTCTGTCGCCCGGTGAGGGCACCAAGCCGACAACGGATGGAGCCCCCCGCTGCAGGCCGCGTGCCCTCACGCGGCGCACACTCGATTCCCACCGACAACGTTCAAATGCATTGGCGATCTCCCGTCTCCCATCTCCCACACACTGGCCCGCCACCGCCTTTCGCCTTGGCACTGGGCCCGGGCGCCGTTTAAATCGCATCCGCCTTTGCCGCCATGAATGTCAATCTCGCCTATGGTCAGGGAAACCTGACAGTGGATCTGCCGGACAGCCGCACCACTGTCATCACACCAGCCCATCGCCCGGGCCTGCCCGACGAGCATGCCGCCGTGCTGAGCGCGCTGCGCCAACCGGCCGGATGCCTGCCGCTGCGCCAGTGGCTCCGCCCCTCGGCCCGGGTCTGTGTCGTGTTCACCGACATGACGCGCGCCACGCCGAACGACCGGCTGATCCCGTGGCTGCTCGAGGAGCTGGACGGCGTCCCGCGCGACCAGATCACGCTGTTGAACGCGACGGGCACGCACCGGCCCAACACGCCCGAGGAACTCGAACGCATGCTCGGCTCCGCGGTGGTGAGGAACTACCGCGTCGTCAATCACGAGTGCGAGAACACCGCCATGCTGGTCCAACGCGGCAAGACCCGCGACGGCACGCCGGCCCTGCTCAATCGCCACCTCGTCGAGGCGGACGTGCGGATCGTCACCGGCTTCATCGAACCGCATTTCTTCGCCGGATTCAGCGGCGGGCCCAAGGGCATCATGCCCGGCGTCGCGGGGATGTCGACCGTCATGAGCAATCACGGCGCCAAGAACATCGGCGATCCCAAGGCCACCTTCGGCATCACGGAAGGCAATCCCCTCTGGGAGGACATTCGCCGAATTGCGCTCCGGGCCGGCCCGAGCTTCCTCCTGAACGTCGCGCTGAATGAACAGCGCCAGATCACCGGCGTCTTCGCCGGCGATCTCATCGCCGCCCACCAGGTCGGCTGCGAATTCGTCCGCCAATCCGCCATGCAGCGCGTCGAGACCCCGTTCGACATCGTCGTCACCACCAACAGCGGCTACCCGCTTGACCTCAACCTCTATCAAGGCGTCAAAGGGCTCAGCGCCGGGGCCCGGATTGTGAAGACGGGCGGCACTCTCATCCTGGCCTGCGAATGCCGCGAAGGCATTCCCTCGAACAGCCCCCTGGACCGCCTCTTGCGCAGCGCGTCGAGTCCGGAGGCGATCCTGACCATGCTCGCGACGCCCGGGTTCGTGCGCCCCGAACAGTGGCAGGCCCAGATCCAGGCCCTGATCCAGCGCCGGGCATCGGTCCTCCTTTACAGCTCGCTCTCCGACGAACTCACACGGGCCGCCTTCTTCACCCCGTGCCGCGACATCGGGGCGACTGTGGCCCAAAAACTCGCCGAATTCGGCCCATCCGCCCGGGTGGCCGTCCTGCCCCAGGGACCGCTGACGATCCCTTATGTCGCCTAAGCTTGTCACGACGCCCGGCTTTCGACTAAGAACACACCCATGAACCGCCGCACATTCCTCCAAACCGCCGGGCTCGGCGCCGCCGGTCTCATGTTCGCACCCCGCAGCAATTACGCCGAGGAGTTCGCCGACCTGAAGAAACGCGTGGGCCTCATCGGCACCGGCTGGTACGGCAAGTGCGATCTGCTGCGCCTCATCCAGGTCGCGCCGGTCGAGGTGGTGTCGCTGTGCGACGTGGACAAACGGATGGTGGCGGAGGCGGCGGAGATCGTGGCCGGGCGCCAGAAATCCGGGCGCAAGCCCCGCACCTACGGCGACTACCGGGAAATGCTCAAGGAAAAGGATCTCGACATCGTGCTCGTCGGGACGCCCGACCATTGGCACGCCCTGGCCAGCATCGCCGCCATGAACGCCGGCGCCGATGTCTGGGTCCAAAAACCGGTCAGCGTCGACGTCGTCGAAGGCCAGTCCATGCTCGCGGCCGCCCGCAGACTCAACAGGGTCGTCCAGGTCGGCACCCAGCGGCGCAGCACACCCCACCTCATCGAGGCCCGCGACCGCGTCCTCCGCGAGGGCCTCCTGGGCAAGATCAGCCACGTCGATATCTGCTGCTACTGGCACATGCGAGCCCGCGGCAACCCGCCCGACATCGCCCCGCCCGAGCATCTCGACTACGAACTGTGGACCGGCCCGGCCCCGATGCGCCCGTTCTGTCAATGGACCCATCCGCGCGGATGGCGCGCCTTCATGGAGTACGGCAACGGCATCGTCGGCGACATGTGCATCCACATGTACGACATGGTGCGCTGGATGCTGGATCTAGGCTGGCCGCGGCGAATCAGTTCCTCCGGCGGCATCCTCGTCGATAAGGCCAGCAAGGCTAACATCTCCGACACCCAGACCGCGATCTTCGACCATGGCGACCTCCAGGTCGTCTGGACCCATCGCACCTGGGGCGACGCCGTCGACCCCAAGTACCCCTGGAGCGCCACATTCTACGGGGAGAAAGGCACCCTCAAGACCAGCGTCTTCAGCTACGACTTCTTCCCCCGAGGCCAGGACAAAGCCGCCGCCCACGGCGAACCGCTCTACGAATACGACACGTTCCCCGAAGACCAGACCGAGAAAGACCTCGAAAAACACTGCGCCTCAGCCATCCGCTCTCATATGCGGGACTTTCTCGCCGCCATTGTCTCCCGCGGGCGCCCCGTGGCCGACATCGAGCAGGGGTACATCTCGAGCGCTTCAAGCATCATGGCCAACCTCTCGACCCAACTGGGCCGATCCCTCGCATGGGATCCCGCGCTCGGACACGTGGCCGGCGATCCCGAGGCCAACCGCCTCCTGCGGCGCCCGTACCGCGCCCCGTGGGTGCACCCGGAAGTTGAAAGTTGAGAGTTGAGAGTTGAGAGTTGAAACTTCAACACCGCTCTGTTTCCCGACTTTCAAGCGATTGCACACCCAATGATCCCTGTTTTCACATGAGCTGCTCTCCCATTCGAGTCGCTGTCACCGGCGCCGCCGGCCAGATCGGATACGCCCTCGTGTTCCGTATCGCGTCCGGGGCCCTCTTCGGCCCTGAACAACCTGTCATCCTCCATTTGATTGAAATCGAACCCGCCCTGGGCGCCCTCGAAGGCGTGGTCATGGAACTGGACGACTGCGCCTTCCCACTCCTCAAAGGCGTGGTTCCCACCGCGGATCTCAACCGCGGCTTCCGGGACGTCGATTGGGCCTTGCTGGTCGGCAGCGTCCCGCGCAAGCAAGGCATGGAACGTAAGGATCTGCTCGGCATCAACGGACGGATCTTCGTCGGCCAGGGCCAGGCCATCCAGAACAACGCCGCCCCCACTGTCCGCGTCCTCGTGGTCGGCAACCCCTGCAACACCAATTGCCTCATCTGCATGCGCAATGCCCCGGACGTGCCGCCCAACCGCTTCTTCGCCATGACCCGCCTTGACGAGAACCGCGCGAAGTCGCAACTCGCGCGAAAGGCCGGCGCCGATGTCACCGCCGTCACCAACATGACGATCTGGGGCAATCACTCCGCGACGCAGTACCCGGACTTCCAAAACGCCCGGATCGGCGGCAGCCCGGCCGCCCAGGTGATCGCGGACGATGCCTGGCTGAAAGGGGAGTTCATCGCCCGCGTCCAACAGCGCGGCGCCGCGATCATCAAGGCCCGGGGCGCCTCGAGCGCCGCCAGCGCCGCAAACGCCGCCATCGACACCGTCCGTTCCCTGCTCGAACCGACACCGCCCGGAGACTGGCACAGCGTCTGCGTCTGCTCCGACGGCAGCTACGGCGTCGAGTCCGGCCTGATCAGCTCCTTCCCGCTCCGCGCCCGGGCCGGGAGCTGGAACATCGTCCCGGGAGTGCCCCTCGACGAATTCGGCCGATCCAAACTCGACGCCACGATCCGCGAGCTCGAGGAAGAACGCGCGATGGTCCGCGACCTGTTGCCGCGCCGACGCAACGATAATGGGGTCGCATCTAAATAGTTGACAATTGGATGCCTGGGGGGCTGTGTTCCGGGCCTGTGGCGAGGCTGTTGCGGATCGACGCGGCGGGTGTGAGGTGTCATGCGATGCATCCGCGGGCGCCGTGGAGGAGCGCTGTTCCTGGATGATGCGGAGCGCAAGCGCGCTGTTGAAAAGCTCAGATGTGAATTGTCAACTGTTCAGATGCGACCCCATTGGGTACATAGGCGCTCATCGACAGCGGCGACGGTTGTAGTCGGCTCGGCCGTACTTCTCCGCGGCGAGTTGTTCGGCCCGCTCGATCAGGGCCGGCGGCACCGCGAACGGACTCCACCGCACAGACCAGTCCTGCTCCGCCACCTGCCGCATCGCCGCCTGCCACGCACGCCGCGCCGGGGCGCCCGGGGGCGGCTGGATCGAACCCTGGATCAATAGACCGCTTCGGGTGCGGCGCTGCGCCGCGCCGGCGATCTTGGCGCCGTCGCGCAGAACGTCAAACTGCTCGGCGCGAACGAAGCATTGACCGGGCGCTCCAGTGCGGGCTGCGGCGGCCAGGTCTGTCGGCCATCCAAGCCGGTCAAAGGCGCGCCGCAGCCAATCATGGACACGCCGGTAGCTCTCCCGGGCGCGCAATCGATACCAGTCGTGCACGGGCGGCACGACCACGGTGTAGGTGTAATCGTGATCGTGCGGCACGAGTCCGCCGCCGGTCGGCCGGCGGATCAGCGGGCGGAGCGGCGTCAGGCGCGCCACCTCGGCGTAGGACTGGGAATAGCCGAACGTCGCGGCGGGCTCCGACCATTCGTAGAAGCGCAACAGCGGACTTCCAAGCGTCGGCGCCGCATCGAGGAGGGCTTCGTCCATCGCCATGTTAAACGCGCCCGGATTCGGGCCGTCGACGAGACAGAGCCAGGGGTCGGGGCCGGGCCGGGCCGGGTGGTCAGACGGTTCGCTGGTCATCATGATTCGCGTCAATCCGAGGCCGGATGAGACGCGGAAGCGACCCGTTTTTGCGACGTTCCGGGTCGACGCGCACCCCTCGCGGTTTGTCCGGCTGAGGGACACCACGCGGACAGTTCGCACCCGGCGCAATCGGGCTTGCGCGCGTTGCAGCGGCGGCGTCCGTGCCAGATGAGCCAGTGACTGAAGAGGGTCCAGTCTTCCTGCGGCACCAATTCCATGAGCGCCCGCTCGATCTTCTCCGGTTGTGTCTCAGCCGTCAGACCCAACCGTCCGGCCAGACGGGTTACATGGGTATCGACCACCACCCCGGCGTTGACGCCGAACGCGTTGCCCAGGATGACATTCGCGGTCTTGCGGCCCACCCCATCGAGTTGCGTCAACTCGTCCATTGTCCGCGGCACACGCCCCCCATGGCGGGCGACGAGTTTTTCGCAGCAGGCGCGGATGCTCCTGGCCTTGTTGCGAAAGAAGCCCAGGCTCCGAATGTCGTTCTCGAACTCTTCAGGGCTGGCGCCGGCGTAGTCGGCGGCGGTTTTGTACTTTCGGAAGAGCGATTCGGTCACCCGATTCACCATCTTGTCGGTGCACTGGGCCGAGAGGATGGTGGCGACCAGGAGTTCGAGGGGATTCGAGTGGTTGAGTTCGCAGTGCGCATCGGGATATGTGCGGCGCAAGCGCTCAGCGATGTGAACCGAGCGCTCCCGGCGCGCGGCGTGCGATTCTCGGGCCATAGACGTCGCCCAAAACCGTAGAGAGCCGATTTGGCCGGGGGAAGCCCAAAATGCCAAATCCGGGCGCATGGAAGGCACAAAATGGTTTGCGATGGAGGCTGGTGATGTCTAGCGTTCGCGGACTTTGGCTGTCGGCCTGGGGGCTGGGCGGCGCCGGCACAACTTCCATATGACGCAGAAACCATTCACAGCGAACGAAATCAACGACATGGCGGTCGGGCTCAACCGCCTTGCTCGAAATCTTTGGTGGACCTGGGATCAGGAAGCCCAGGACCTCTTTCAGGAACTGTCTCCGCGCGGCTGGCGCAATCTCTATCACAATGCCGTCGCCGTCCTGCACGAGGTTTCCGACTACGAGCTGCGGATGCGGCTGCAAGATCGGAAGTTCGCCCAGCACGTGCAGCTCGTACTGCGCAATTTCGACCAGTACATGCGGAGCACAGACACCTGGGGCCACACGAACGCCCCCGAACTGCGGGAGCGCCCGGTGGCCTATTTCAGCGCGGAATTTGGCTTTCACGAGACCCTGCCGATTGCGGCAGGCGGTTTGGGCGTTCTGGCCGGCGACCACGCCAAGTCCGCCAGCGACCTGGGCATCGGGTTCGTCGGCGTCAGCCTCTTCTATCGGGAGGGGTACTTCATGCAGGCGATCAACCAGGACAACTGGCAGACGGAGTATTACACGCTGCTCCACCCCAGAAATCTCCCGATCGAGCCGGTCCTCGATCCCAAGGGCGACCCGTTGATTTGTTCGGTCGGGATCGCCACCAGCCAGGTCCTGTTCAAGGCCTGGCGAGCCAACGTGGGCCGCAATCCCGTCTACCTGCTCGACACCCACCTGCCGGAAAACGAGCAGCTTTATCGGGACTTGACCCTCCATGTCTACGGGGGGGACACGGCCACGCGCATCATGCAGGAAGTCATGCTCGGCGTCGGCGGGGTCCGTTTGCTGCGCGCCCTGGGTGTGCAGCCCTCGGTCTACCACATGAACGAAGGCCACGCGGCGTTTCTGATCTTCGAACTGATCCGGGAAAAGATGGCCGAAGGGATGACATTCGCCAACGCGCTGGCCGCCACGCGCGAGGAGTGCCTCTTCACCACCCACACGCCGGTCGAGGCGGGGCATGATCGGTTCAGCAACGACCTCATGCATTTCACCATGCACCGCCTGTTCCGGCACATCAGAACGCCCGCCGCCGAGTTGATGGGGCTCGGACGCATCCGGCCCAACGATGAGCACGAGCCGTTCTGCATGACCGTCCTGGCGCTCAAGGCCTCCCGCGCCGCCAACGCCGTCAGCGCGCTGCACGGCGAGGTCAGCCGCGCGATGTGGCACCCCCTCTACCCCGACCGCCCCGTCAGCGAAGTCCCCATCGGCCACATCACCAACGGCGTCCACCTGCCGGGCTGGATGAAGGGGACGGTGCGGACCTTCTGGAAAAGAAAGCTCGGGTGCGACTGGGAGAAGGGGCTCAACACGCCCGAGTTCTGGGCGCGCGTGCTCGATCCGGAGTTCATCAGCGACGAAGAGATCTGGGCTCTGCGCCACAAGCTGAAGCGCGAGATGATCGAGTTCAGCCGGCGCCGCCTCCTGCTCCAGGGAGAGCGCCTCGGTCCCGGCGATTTCATCGCCTTCGATCACCTGCTCAGCGTCGACGCCCTGACGATCGGCTTCGCCCGCCGCTTCGCCACCTACAAGCGCGCCCCGCTCATCTTCCAGCAGTTCGAACGCATCGTCGAGCTGGTCAAGGATCGGGCGCGTCCGATCCAGTTCGTCTTCGCCGGCAAGGCCCATCCGCGCGATGACGAGGGCAAGAAGCTCATTCAGCGCATCATCCACCTGAGCCGGTTCGGCGAGTTGAGCGGACGCCTCATCTTCATGAGCAACTACGACATCCATGTCGCCCGCCAAATGGTATCCGGCTGCGATGTCTGGCTCAACAACCCGCGTCGCCCCCTCGAAGCCAGCGGCACCAGCGGCATGAAGACATGCACCCACGGGTGCCTGAACCTGAGCATCCTCGATGGCTGGTGGCGCGAAGGCTACGACGGCACCAACGGATTCGCCATTGGCGACGATTCCCATCCCGACAGCGTCGAGGAACAGGATCGGCGCGACAGCGAGAATCTCTTCCAGGTCCTGACCGAGGAAGTCATTCCCTCCTACTACAACCGCTCGGCCAACGGCATCCCGCGCGCGTGGATTCAGAAGATCCGCCGCGCCATGGCCACTCTCACACCGCAGTTCAACACCTGGCGCATGGTGCAAGAGTACACTCGACAGTACTACCTGCGCCCCGCGAAACAGTGATCCGTGCCGCTCTGCCCCATCACGTCCCAATCGCTCGAGGATCTGCGGGCCCAACTGCACGCCTGGGGCGAGCCCGGCTACCGCGCCGCCCAGGTGGTCGAGTGGCTCTACGCCCGGCGGGTGGCGGGCTGGGACGCCATGACCAATCTGCCGCGGGGCCTGCGCGAACGCCTGGCGCAACACTACGCGCTCACCACGCTCGAACTTGTCGCCCAACAGGGATCGTCCGACGCCACTCAGAAGTTCCTGTGGCGCCTCGATGATCGGGCCCTCATCGAAAGCGTCCTGATCCCGGCCAGCCCAACCGCACCCGGGGCCGGCGAGGACACCCGCCGCCACACGCTCTGCATCTCCACCCAGGTCGGCTGCGCGTACGGATGCGCTTTCTGCGCCAGCGGACTCGGCGGCTTCAAACGCAACCTCGGTGCCGACGAGATCGTCGAGCAGGTCCTGGCCGGCCAGCGCCGCAGCCGCATTGACAACCTCGTCGTCATGGGCATGGGCGAGCCGCTGGCCAACTACGACAACCTCATCCGCGCCCTGCGCATCCTCAATGCGCCCTGGGGCGCCAAAATCGGCGCCCGCAGAATCACTGTCTCCACCAGCGGCCTCTGCCCCCAGATCCGGAGCCTGGCCGGCGAGCCCCACCAGTTCCGGCTCGCCATCTCCCTCCACGGCGCCACCGACGCCGTGCGCAATCGCCTGATGCCGATCAACCGCAAGCACCCGCTCCGCGATCTCATCGCGGCCTGCGAGGCCTACCAGACGGTCAAAGGACGCCTCATCACCTTCGAGTACATTCTCATCAGCGGAGTCAATGACGGCCTCGACCAGACCCGGCCTCTCGCCGCCCTCGCCCGACGCCTCCACGCAAAGCTCAATCTCATCCCGTACAATCGCGTCGAGGGCCTCCCTTGGGAAAGGCCTCCCCAACCCCGCCAGGAACTCTTCCTCGCCGCCCTCCAAAAGGAGGGGGTCAAGGCCACGCTCCGCCGCGAGCGGGGCGACGACATTGACGCCGCTTGCGGCCAACTCCGGCTCCGCACCGAGCCGCACCCGGCCGCGCCAGCCTCCGCCAGCGACACCCCGGAATCGCGCTGATCCCGGGGCGTTGTTCCATTCCGAACGTCACGATTTGACGGCCACGCACGCCACATACTCGTGTCGGACCTCGAACCCGACCTCAGGCGCCCGGCGCCGCGCCAGGCTCTCGAGAAAACGCTCGGTGAGCGCCTCACGACGGTCCGGGTCAATCGCATCGTAAAAGGCGGTTCCGGCGCCCGACTTGAGCAGATGATCGAGCACCTGCCGCGCCGTCGGATACCGAAAGACAACCTCGCCCTCGCTGACGGTTTGGACCACGAACCCGGCCGCCGACACGAGTGTGCGGACGTGGTGGGCGTTGCGCGGGAAATCGAATGCAACACGCTTGAGAAGGACGGTCGGATCCTCAGCCACGAGCTCGCCAAAGATCTCGAGCGGCTCTCGCGGCGACTGCTCCTTGTGCACAATGAACGCCAGACGCCCGCCGCCCGCCAGGGCCCGGTGCGCCGCCGCAAGGAATGGCGCCAACGGGATGTAACCCAGGACCCAGCTCGAAAACACAAGGTCAAACACTCCGCCCCCCTCCAAAGCAGCAAGCGCATCCCCGGCCTGAATCCGAACGTTCCTGACAGCCGACTCCTCGAGGCGCCTTCGAGCGCGCGTCAACATGCCTTCCGACAGGTCGACGGCCAGCACGTCCCGGGCGTGACGGGCGAGTTGGGCCGTGGCGAATCCCGTGCCGCAGCCCGCCTCGAACACACGTTCGCCGCCCCTGAGCGCCAGGCCCGCAATCAGACATTCCACCGGTGCCCCGGCTGCCGTCACCCAAAACGCGTCGTAGTCGTCCCGCACCCGGTCATACGCCTTGCGCAGCTCGGCCGCCCCCACGTCCGCACCGCCCGCCACATCCCGGATTCTGAAGAATCGGGGCAGAGCGTGGGCCTGCGGCAAGTGTTGTTCGCAAACCGCCAGAGACTGTTCAGGTCCCAGGGGCAGGCCGGTCGGCGGGATCCGCCCGGCCAGGATCCGACCCACACACACGGTGCGCGGCCGTTGAAAACAGCGCCCCATGCGCTCGAGAATTGTGTCGAGCGATTCGCGCGCCACATTGCCAAAGGAGAGCGGCACCAGGTTGCACGGACAGACCTCGCCGCTGCCGTCGATGTAGAGATGCGTGAGGCCGGCGCCGCAGCCGAACGCCTCGGGAGACTCGAGGTAGGCGAAGCTCGACAGGATCGGCAACGTGTTGTCCTGAGCCACTTCAGCCTGGTATTCGAGGATCTGGCGGCGCTCCGCCGCGGTGAGAAGCACCCCGGCCTGCGCGGCGAGCCGCCCGGTGGCGCTCGGTTCGAGCAGATGCACCTCGCACGCGCCAGCCGCCCCGGCAAAGCGCAGGAAGGGCATGAAACGCTCCCGCGCAAGAAACTCACGGGTCGCCACCGACACGGCGTACGGATACAAGCCCGCGCTCCGCGCCACACCCAGGGCGCGCAGTGCGGACTCGAACGCCCCGGTCCGTCCCCTGAGCCGGTCGTGCTCGACCGCGAGGTGCGAGTCGAGGCTGATGCCCACGGCGAACACACCCCGGTGCTTCAGCTCGACGGCGCGCTCGGGCGACAGCCCCTCGCCCGTGGTCCCCAGAATCAGGCACGAACGCGCGTCGAACGCCGCGGCAATCTCAGGCAGATCCTCCCGCAGCAACGGCTCGCCTCCCGTCAGGGTCACCATGACGGCGCCTCGGTCCTGCAGTTGGGCCGCCAGATCGCGCAGCGCAGGAAGCGGCAGGTCCTGCTGGCTGCGCCCCGCATTGTAACAGTGCCAGCACCGGAACGGACACCGATTGGTCACCGCCAGCGTCACCGAGTACAGGCGGCGCGCGGCCGCGGTGCCGATCTCCCCGAACTGCTCGGCCAACCGATCGAACGCCGCGCTCGGATAGGGCGGGAGGTGCGTGTTCACCACAAAGCGCTCCCCAAAGGACACCGCCTTCTCCTTCGCCAGATAGTCCTTGAAGAACGCCGCCACCCTCGGATGCATCTTGGTAAACGGGGCTTCCCTGGCGATCCTGGCAAAGAACCGGTCGCCACGCGTCTGGACCCCCTCTGCAAGCTGCGCCTCAGCCGAAGGCGCCAACCCCGGCACAGCTTGATCGCCCTGGAACGGCCCCCCAGCCGCCCCCCGACGTGCCGGTGACCGCCCCAGCGGCATCGCCTCGCTCATCCGCACCAGCATCGTCCCGCGATCCGCGCCTATCGTCTCGTTCATGGGGCTTTTCTACGACCGGCCCTCGGGGACCGCTAATTGAAAAAACAAGCGCCAACATCGACTGAGGGTCTGTGCAAAAATTAATTCCCGTTTTGCTGGAGGGGATTTGTCTCGCTGTCCATGCGCGACGAGGGAGCAT
>CAYPUR010000041.1:0-25564 GCA_964413865.1 uncultured Verrucomicrobiota bacterium | reverse complement strand
CTGCAACCGCTGCATTCTTCGATGCTGTAGGCCGGGTGCCCTCACCCGGCGTCAAAGCCCCGCACGCAAAGTGAGAACTGCTGTCGGGAGCTTGCACTCCGATGCAAGAGACTGGCACACTGCCCGGACTTTGGCTGATGCCCCTTGCCCCTGTTTGCCGGGTCGAGCCGCCATCCGAGATGTCCGGCCCGGCATGGATTAGGCCAGCCGCTGCGGTCCGTCAGGGTCGTTCGGTCGCACGACGCGCCGAGCCCTGAATGGTGGATACACGACGCAAATCTGTTGACGCTTGCACATGACGATCTCGATCATCCTGGCCCATCCGACTCCCGGCAGTTTCAATCACGCCATCGCCGAAACCGTGCGCGCCGTCGCCACAAACCGCGGCCACACCGTCCACTGGCATGACCTCTACGCCGAGGGCTTCGATCCGGTCCTGCCTTCGGGCGAACTCCCGAAAGACGCCGCGCTCGATGCTCGGATCGCGGGGCAGGTCGATGAAATCATCGCGGCCGATGGAATTGTGATTGTCCACCCGAATTACTGGAGCCGGCCTCCGGCGATCTTGTGCGGGTGGGTGGACCGGGTCCTGCGGGCGGGTCGGGCCTACCAGTTTGTTCCCGACGGGAAAGGGGGCGGCAAGGCACAGGGCCTGGTCAAGGCCCAGTGGGGGATGGTCTTCAACACTGCAAACACGCCTCAGGAAATCGAGGAGAAGGCCCTGGGCGACCCGCTCGAAGTCCATTGGCGCAAGGTGGTGTTCGGCCTGTGCGGCGTCACCGATGTCGCGCGACGCGTCTTCAGTCCGGTCATCGTCAGCACGGATGACCAACGCCGCGCCTGGCTGGATGAAGTGCGGGCTGTGGCCGGGAAAAACTTGCCATGAGCAATAGACCCGTTCCCACGAACCTGTTAGTTGGGAGGGCCGAGCTCCGCGAGGCCTGGGCCTGCCTGGCGATGGCCTTCACCCTCGGTCTCCAGGCCGATACGGCCCTGGTCTTCAACGAGGTGATGTTTCATCCGGTCTCGGACGAGCCGGCAATGGAGTGGATCGAGTTCTACAACCAGATGGCGGTCGACCTCGATGTGTCGGGATGGCGCGTCGCCGGCGATGTCGAGTATGTCTTTCCTGAAGGCACCCGCGCGCCCGGCCAAGGCTATCTCGTCCTTGCCCTGGACCCTCCCGCCCTGTCTGCAGCCACCGGTTTGACGTCCGTGCTTGGCCCCTTCACAAACCGACTGTCCAATGGCGGCGGGACGCTCGAACTTCGCAATCGCGACGGGCGCCTGATGGATCGGCTGGGGTATGAATCCGACGGCGATTGGCCGGTGACCCCCGATGGGAGCGGTGTGTCCCTGGCCAAGCGGGATCGGGACATCGGCAGCGCTTCGCCCGCGAACTGGGCCGCCAGCGAACAGAAGGGTGGGACGCCGGGACGAGTGAACTTCCCGGCACCCGGGCCCACCGTCGAGTCCGAGCCGCTCCGGTTTGTGAGCTTCAACGAATCGTCCGGGACCACCAACGGAACCTACTGGGTCGAATTGGCCAATCGCAGCCCGGTCACCGTTGACCTTGGTGGCTGCGTCGTCCGTTGGGCGGGCGCCGATGCCGCCGAGTGTGTGTTGCCGGACGGGTTCATGCTGGAGCCGTCGGCTTTTCTGGCGCTGGACGAGGCTTCTCTGGGGTTCAGGCCGCGGCCGGGCGACCGGCTGTTCTTCTTCTCGCCCGGTCTGGACCAGGTGCTCGATGGCATGGTCGCCGAGCGCAGTGCGGCCGCGCGTTTCCCGGACGGCCTGGGCCGCTGGCTGCGGCCGTCGGCGCCCACGCCCGGAGCAGCCAACCGGGCCGACCTGGACGACGACGTGGTGATCAACGAGATCATGTATCACCATGCCCTTGTGGCAACGCCCGGCGGTCTGGCATCCGCCCCTTCGTCTGAGCAGTGGATCGAACTTTACAACCGCGGCACGAACACCGTGGACCTCGCCGGCTGGCAACTGGAAGGCGGCGTCCGCTACCGATTTGGCCCCGGCCAGCACCTGGCGCCAGGAGGATACCTGGTCGTGGCGCGCGACGCCGTCGCGCTGCGCCGCGAATGCCCTGGAGTGGACATCGTGGGCGACTTCTCTGGCCAATTGTCGCGGCGTGGGGAGGCGGTTCGCGTCGAGGACGCGGCTGGCAATCCGGCGGACGAGGTTCATTACTTCGATCGCGGACACTGGCCGGAGTATGCGGACGGAGGCGGTTCCAGCCTCGAGTTGTGCGATCCGTTCGCCGACAATGCGCGCGCGGAGGCCTGGGCGGCCAGCGACGAAACGATGCGCTCGGCATGGCAGACGGTTACCTACCGCATGACGGCCGGTTATCCTGGCGGAACACAGCCGACCCAATGGAATGATTTCGTCCTGGGCCTGCTCGGCGCGGGCGAGTGTCTGGTCGACGATCTCGCCGTGGTCGAATCGCCCGGCGGCACGCCCGTGGCCCTGGTTGGCAACGGCGGTTTCGAGAACGGCCTGTCCGGTTGGCGCCTGCCGGGGACCCACCGCCACAGCCGGGTGATCGCCGATCCGGACAACCCGGACAACCACGTGCTGCACCTTGTGGCGACAGGGCCGCAAGAGCACATGCACAATCACATCGAGACCACTCTGCTCAACGGCCGAACCGTGGCAAACGGGCGGGAATACGAGGTCTCGTACCGTGCGCGCTGGCTTGCAGGCAACAACCGGCTCAACACACGGCTCTATTTCAATCGCGTCGCCCGGACAGCGCTCCTCGAGATGCCCGCCCGCAACGGCACCCCGGGCGCGCGCAACTCGCGTTTCACAGCGAATCTGGGGCCGACATTCAGCGCGCTCCGGCACACGCCGCTGGTGCCGAATCCGGGCGTGCCCGTGATCGTTTCGGTTGTTGCCCAGGATCCGCAGGGGATCGCCTCCGCAACGCTTTGGTGGTCCGCAAACGGGGGATCATGGCGCAACGCTCCGCTGAGCACTCTCGAGGGCAGGACGTTCGCAGCCCAGATCCCGGGCCAGGCCGCCGGAACCGTCGTGCAGTTCTTTGTCCGGGCCGTGGACGGTCTGGACGCCGTGGCTGCCTACCCGCCGGACGGTTCCGATTCGGGAGCCTTGTATGTGGTGAACGACGGGCAGTTCGAGGCGCGCCGCGGGCACAACCTGCGCCTGCTTCTCACGCCGGCCAACCGCGACCTGCTCCACGCATTCACCAACGTCATGAGCAACGCCGAACTGCCGGCGACGGTCATCTATGACGAGCGCCGGGCTTATTACGACGTCGGCCTCCGGCTCAAGGGCAGTCAGCGGGGGCGCTATAGCGACACACGCGTCAGTTTCCATCTCGCGTTCCAGCCCGACGACCTGTTCCGTGATGTGCATCCGGTCATGCTGATCGACCGCTCCGGCGCGGGCGATTCGACCGGCAACAAGCAGCTTGAAATCCTGATCAAGCATCTGCTGACACGCGTCGGCGGGATTGCGGGACCGCCAGCCGACCTCTGCAAAGTCATCGCCCCGCGCAGCGCCCATTCCAGTTCGGCGATTCTCGCTCCCCGGCACGAGGACGAGTTTATCGACACCGCCTACGAGAATGGGGGCGACGGGACGCTTTTCGAGTTGGAGCTCATCTACTACCCCACGACCGCAAACGCCGCGGGCTACAAGAATCCTCAGCCCGACAATGTTTTGGGTGTCGATCTCGAGGACCTCGGCCCGGACCCGGAGCTGTATCGCTACAACTTCCTGATCAAGAACCATCGCGACGAGGACAACTACGGTCCGTTCATCCGTTTCGCCCGCACCCTCAGTCTGAGCGGCGCGGCGCTCGACCAGCAGGCACGCGCGGTGATGGACATCGAGGCGTGGATGCGCGCCTGGGCATTGGTCACGCTCTGCGGGGTGGGCGACAGCTACACATTCGGCAATGACCACAACCTCATGATGTATCGCCGGCCCGCCGACGGACGTTTCGTTCCCTTCCCCGTCGACATGGATTTCTCGTTCGTGCGAGGCCCGGCCTCGGGCCTGGTCGGCGACCGCAACCTGAGCCGCGTCATCAGCCTGCCGGGGAACCTCAGGCTCTTCTACGCCCATCTCCTGGACATCATCGCCGCGGGCTTCAATCCCGCATACATGGGATCCTGGATCGCGCACTACAACAGCTTCGTCCCCGAACAGGGCTTCGCTTCGATCAACGACTACATTCGTCAGCGCGGCAATTATGCCGTGTCGGCGATCGATTCCGCCGGAGGCAACACGCCGTTCACCCTGGCCGGCGCCGGCACCATCACCACGGCAAACAACCTGGTGACCCTCTCGGGCGCGGCCCCCGTGACCCTGCGCGCGCTGCTGGTCAACGGGGTCGAATGGCCGGTCACCTGGACGTCCCTCACCCAATGGCAACTGCGCGTGCCCGTCAGCGAGCCGGTCAACCGTCTCGAATTGACCGGACTCGATGTGCGCGGAAATCCTCTGCCAGACGCCGCGGCCACGGTGACGGTCCATTACACCGGTTCCGATGTGGTCCCGGACGGTCGGATCGTCTTCAACGAGATCATGTACAACCCCGCCGCTCCCAACGCCTCGTTCATCGAACTGCTCAACGCAACGGCCGACATGGCCTTCGACCTTTCGGGATGGCGCATCGACGGACTGGGGTTTCGTTTCCCGCCGGGCGCCAGCCTGGCCGCCGGAGAGCACCTCGTGCTGGCGGGGGATCGGATCGGCTTTATGGACGCTTACCCAGCGGTCGGCCCGGCGCCCTGGGCGGTGTTTCCCGGCAACCTCCGCAACGAGGGCGAGACGCTCACCTTGCTGCGACCGGGGTCAATCGAGGGCGAGGAGATCGTCGTTGACCGGGTGCGTTATGAAAGCGGCCCGCCCTGGCCGGCGTCGGCGAATGGACTCGGCCCTTCCTTGCAGCTCGTTGATGCTAGCCGGGACAACCGCCGCGTGGCCAATTGGGCTGCCGCGGATCCGACCGGCCCGGGCGAATTGCGCTGGGTGCGCGTGGTCGCCCAGGGCACGGCGTCGAGTTCGAGTTTCTACATGTACTTGCAGTCCGCCGGCGACCTCTACATCGACGATGTCCGTATCGTGCCCGGGACGGTGCCCGATGTCGGGATCAGCTCGGTCCAGAACGGCGGCTTCGAGTCGCCTTTGAGCGGCTCCTGGACCGTGTCCCCCAACCACGCCGACTCCTCGCTGAGCAGCGCGATCAAGCACTCCGGCGCGTCGAGCCTCCACATGGTGGCCAGCAGCGGCGGCACCACGCGCGCCAGCTCGATCTACCAGGAACTCTCGCCGGCACTCGTCCAGGACCAGCCCTACACGCTCAGCTTCTGGTATCGCCAGAGCACAAATGGCGGCCCGCTCACCCTCAGGTTGTCGTTGCATGGGATCACGGTGACGGTCGATCCGGCACCGGCGGTGACCGGCCCTTACACCCCCGGCGCCGCGAACTCAGTCGCCCGCGCGCTGGCGCCGTTCCCGCCGCTGTGGCTCAATGAAGTCCAGCCCATCAACCTCAGCGGCTTCATGGACAACCAGGCCGAGCGCGAGCCATGGATCGAGCTGTTCAACGCGGGTCTCGATCCGGTGGACCTGGGCGGCCTGTTCCTGGGGAATAACGTGGCCAATCCAGCGGACTGGGCGTTTCCAATCGGCACGCGCCTCGGACCCGGCCAGCACCTGATCGTGTGGGCCGATGGCGAACCGATGGAGTCCGCCGCCGATCATCTGCACACCGGCTTTCGCATCGAAGGCGGGCAGGGGATCGTCCTCCTGAGCCGGCAAGGCGACGCCGGATCTGAGATCCTGGACTATCTGAGCTACCGGGGGCTCGATGCGGATGATTCCTACGGCAGTGTGCAGGATGGCGAACCTGATCCCCGAACTATCCTCCCCGCACCCACACCCGGCACCGCGAATGCCGGCGCCTTCGGGTCCGCCATTGTCCTCATCAATGAATGGATGGCGTCGAACACCGCCTCGAGCGGCATTGCCGATCCCGCGGACAATCGGTATCAGGACTGGTTCGAGCTCTTCAACACGGGTGAAAGGGCAGTGAATCTCGAGGGGTGGAACCTGAGCGACGACCCCGCCCACCCCCTCAAGTTCCGCATCCCATCGGGCTATTCCGTTCCACCCCGCGGCTATCTGCTGGTTTGGGCCGACGAAGAGACCGAACAGAACCAGCCGGAACGCCCGGATCTCCACGTCAACTTCAAGCTCGGCCAGGACGGCGAGGCCATCGTGCTTTCGCGTCCCGATGGCAGCGTCGCCGATTCGGTCGTGTTCGGTCCGCAGACCGAGAACACCAGCCAGGGCCGATCGCCTGATGGCGGAGTCCTCGTTCAGGACCTGCCACTGCCGACGCCGCGGACCTCCAACAGCTCTGGGCCTGCCGATCCCACGCCGCAAATCGTGGGAATTCGCCTTGCCGCCGATGCCGCCATCGAGTTGGCGGTCCGCACGGTGGCCGGGCGGACGTACCTTTTGGAATGGACGGGCGCATTACCGGATGGAGACTGGGTGCCCTCCGGTGCAGCCAGGGTTGCGTCCGGGACGGAGTTGGTCTTCAGCGATCCTCCCGGCCCGGCTGCTTCCCGCTTCTATCGTGTTCTCCTGCTCCCGTGATCCGTGGATGAATTGCGCCGCGCGGGGCCTCGTTCGAAGGCTGTTGGCCCAGTGGGTTCTCTGTCTTGCCCTGCCGATGGTCGCGGCGCGATCGGGCGATCTGGTGCTGGTGCGTCAGTACGCCACAACGCTCAGTGATGAGTGTCCCGCCGCCCGCCAAACGCGGCATCAAATCGTCGCCCTCCGGCGCCAGGGGCCCGTGGTGATCGTCCGCCGCGGGGCGACTGCAATGGCCCCGGAAAACTCGATCGAGTCCTGTGTCGCAGCATTGTCCTACGGCGCCGATGGATGCGAAGTCGACCTGCGCCGGACGCGTGACGGCGTTCTTGTGCTCTTCGACGATGAGGCTTTGGACCGGATCACCGACGGCTTTGGCCGCATGCGCGATGCGACGTTTCGCGAGTTGGTGTCCTTGAAACCCCAGATCGTCCATGGCCGCCCCCTGTTCAGTTCCCCGCCGACGTTCCCCGCTTTGCTCGACGTGGCCAGGCAGCAGAACATGCTGCTCGACTTGCACCTCAGAGAACCTGGACTCGAATCCGACGTCGCCCGCTTGCTCGAAGAGGCCGACGCCTGGGACCACGTCATCCATGTGAGCGGACCGAACACCGGCCGCCCGGCCGAGGATCCGCGCCTGCGGCCGCTCGCCTACAAGGCCCGGCTGTGTGAACACGGACGCGACATGGATCCTGCCGCCGTTGCCGCCGCCTTGGCTCAACCCGGCGAGATGATCCTGGTCGATGATCCGCGCGTGGCAGCCCGTCTTCTGAGCCGTGCGCCTTACCAACCGCAGCCCTACACCGCAACCCTGCGAATTGTCGCGGAACCGCCGTTGTCCACCAGCCTGCCCGCTGCCGGCGATCGCGGGCCTCTGGCTGTCACGCGCGCCCTGGCCGCCCTCCCGCGAGCGAACTCGACGGCCTGGTTGCTCGGGCTCATCGCCGGCAGGCACAACCCCGCCGGCCCGCAGCAGCGCCTGACTGAGCGCGCCTGGGCAGCCAGCCACCTCGGCGAGATGGGACAGAAGCCGCGCATGGTCGTTTCGGCGCTGCTGCGCCAGGCGCGAAAGCCAACTCCCCATCCGGACCGGTCATGCAGCGGACTGGACGCACTGACTGCGATTCGGGCGCTGGGTCAGATCGAGGCGACTGAGTGCGCCGGCGATCTGATCGGCCTCCTGCTGAGGGCGCCGCAGCATACGCGGCAAAGCCCTCTCATCCCGGCCCTCTCCCATGCGATGGAAGAGGGTGCCCAGGGGCCAGGTGAGGGTGACGGTGTCGCACATCCCACCGATTCCCCTGCACATCTCCCGCCGATTCGCCCATCGAGAGCGGGTGAGGGGAGCCACGGTGCGGATTCCAGATCCCAACTGCGGGAGACGTTCGAGTTCCGGAGGACCGGTTACGTGCTGAGGGCCCTGGGGGAATTGCCGTGCCGCACGTCGCGCCGGTTTCTCGAACGTTACGTGCGCATGGGCGAAGTCCAGGCCCGGCGATTCGGACCGCCTCAGTTTGACGAGGCCGCGCGCGCGCTCTTGCAGCAACGCCTGGCTTGGGATGATATCGCCCGCCTCCTACGCAGTTCGAATCCGGGGGTGCGGACAGCGGCGATTCTCGCATGCCTGGACGCCCCGACGGAGGAAAGGACGCTCGCGCTGAGGACGGCTGTGCCGTGGGCGCTGGACTTGCCGCGAAGCAGACGGTGAGTCGTGCTAGCCCGGTTAATTCACACCCATCGCGAGGAACCGTAACCGGGCTAGTTGGATTCCCCCAGGGGGCTGCTCGAGTGCTCCTGGAGCCACGCCACGTCCGGGTTGTCAGGAGAAGGCACGTCGAGTTGGATCGCCTGATTGCTGCGCAGGGCCGGGGTCGTGCGCCGATCGTGCCACCGTTTGATCTCCGCATGGCCGTCGGCAAAGGATATGCCCGCCGCCCTCGTGTGGTAGCTGGCGGGATAGTCGACGATCTTGGCCAGCTTGCCCTGGCCCTTCAGATTGGTCTGGAACAAGCCGTCATTGATGCTGTCCTCCCGTTCGTCCATGAAGACCCACGCCTTCGAGGGGGGCGGATCCACGATGTCCCCCGTCTTGCGGAAGATGCGGTACTTGTCCTGGCCCATGGGAACGGTGCCTAGGTAATTCATCCAGCAGTTCATCGACATGCTGCGCACCCGCGAGAACACGGCACCGCCGATGTTGACCGTGCTCCGATCTGCCGGACAGCGATAGACCCGCGCGGGCACGTCATACGGCCCGAGCTGAGAAAACCTGCGGTCCGTCAGGTAAAGCGTGTTGGTGTTGTCCGGGCTGCTGCTGAAGTCCATCCAACCCGAAACCCATACCCCCGGCCCGGGAGACGAACCGCCGATCACGCCCGGCAGATGGTCCTGGTGTTCGTCGGCGTACATCGTCCACCCGAGTTGCAACTGGCGCAAATTCTTGAGGCAGTAAAGGCCCTGGGCCTTGGCCTTCGAGGACGAAAGGGTCGGCAGAAGCAACGCCACCAGGATGCCGATGATGGCCAAAACAGCCAGCAATTCGATCAGTGTGAATGCACTCCCCCCCCTCCGGCTCGGAAGCCGTCTGCGCGCGAGCGTATGCGCCAAAGGAGACATACCGCAATTGCTGATGTCCGCGACTATAAACCGGACTCGATGGAGATCAAGTCCAAAGGTTGACCCTATTCGATCAGGCTCAGGTAGCGTCCCATCCAGTACGGAAGCAGGAACTCGTCCCCCGCCAGCTCCCGCAAACCGCCGTTGCCGCCGTCCAGGACGAACGGGTTCCCGTTCCAGCGCATGATCGGGCGCTCGTCCGGGGGCAGGAGTTCCTCGGTGTCCTGCCCGCGAAAATTGGCGGGCCGGCGCGTGAGATCCTGGCGACCGGAGTTGCGGACGGTCCAATCGGTCAGATCAAGCGGGAAGTTCCTCAAGGTCCAGAGTGCGCCGGCGATGTCGAATGGATCGGCCCCCGTCGCGGCCAGCACGAAATTCCAGAGCGGATTGCGCTCGACCTTCTCGATCTCCCAGTGCTCCCGGATCGCCGCGGCGTAAAGGCGCCGCAGGTCCTCGGTGAATGCGAAGCGGTAAAGGACCCAGTACGTGTAGAACGCAAGCTCGTCGTCGGAATGGTTCCACGCGTCGCCCATGTCGTGCCCGCGAAAAACGAATCCGGGCGTGGGGCGAATGAGGGCCATGCTGTTCGTGATGTTGCGCAGGTAGCCGTGCCTCTCAAACAGTTCGTAGGCCTTGTCCCGATAAACCGGCTTGCCCGTGGCGTGATGGGCAAATTGAAGAAACGCGACGATCTCGGCGCTGTTGAGCCGCCGATCGACGATGGTGGGCGGATAGTGATTCACGTACTCGGGATGCCATCGGCCCCAGAGAGTCGGCTGGCCGTCGACGTCCACCAGATAGTAGTTGTGACGGAGGATGTGGTCCATGATCCGTTCGTACCCCGCCGCAATCCGGCTCTTCTCGTTGGGCGTGCGCGCCGCCACCTCGTAAAGCACCGCGTAGGCGAATGTCTGCCCCGTGATCTCGTCGCTGCTGGTGTGCGCCTTCCACTCCCAATGCCGTTCCGGCGCCGGGTGCCAGCGCTCAGGATCGGACACCTTGAATCCCGTCCGCTCGAATGTCCGGGCGGGGAAACCGTCCAGCCCATTGATCGTCTGGAGCCGCTCCAGGGCCGCAAAGGTCTCCCACGCGTTGGCGCGCGCCTTCTCGTCCTCCGTGGCGGCATACCGAAAGGCCTGGCTGGCGAGATACGCGCTGCTCCACGTGCCGTCGTTGTCGGTGTCGATCATCTCCGCTGACGCGATGTCCCCGGGCTTGTTCAGGCGCAGCTCCGCGCATAGCCCGTAGCGGATGTGCCGCTGCCGGATCTTGTCGTCGTAGTACCGCGCCTTCTCGGCCAGCGTGATTTGCGGAAACTCGATCTTGCCCAGGCCGCCCCTGGTGAGGACGTACATGTCGCCCCGCGGGTCGGCTTGGAGGTCGAGGACGTGGTCGTCCGGCAGCCAGCGCTTCGAGGCATAATACTTGAAAGACTCGGGCTCCGTCTGGCAAAACACCCCCTGCGTCGTGCCAACCCACAATGCGCCAGGCAACGGACGCAACGCGGTAATGTGCGTGGCCGGCAGGCGCTCCTGCGGTGGGACAAGGTGTTTCCCGCTCCGCAAATCGAGCACGTAGTAGCCGTGCGTGGTGCCCACGAAGAGTTCCGCCCCCCTGAAACCCAGCGCTGTCAGATCCTTGCCCCGATGGAAGACATCGACCTGCGGTCCGGTCATGCGGTAGATCGTGTCGTTGGCCAGAATGAAAAACTGACCGCCCCACGCGTGCATCCGCTCCGCTTGCCGAGTGACCTGAAAGGGCAGATTCGTCCACGACGCCCCGGCCACCAGGAGCAGATTCGTCGGCGCGGCCAGGAGAGCCACGCCCTCAGCGTTGACCGCCGCACCGCGATAGAAGCCCTGGGGCAAAGCCACGTGGTACTGCCCCGCCAAATCGTTCGAGAGCAGGCTCTCCTCGAGCAGGTAAAAGACATGGCCGCCTTCGCTCACCAGATCGAGCGGCACTCTGCCGGCCAGCGGGCGAAAGCTCTGATCCAGAGCCACACGATCCCCAAATACGCGCCCCACACCTTTGTCCGTCAACACGTAGGCAATCCCATCCCGCTGGACCGCCAGACGACGGTAGTCTGCCCCTTCAAGCTCGGGCGCCGGCGTCAAACGCACCGACATCGCTTGGCGAAATGGCGCATCCGGCAGAGCGGCGGCCCTGGCCGGAAGCGACGCAAGCACGAGAACCGACAGAAGTGGGATGAGAGGTGAGGACTTCATGGCTGCGACATGGTCAGTTCACAGATCCCGCCACGAACACGATCAGTCCGACAGCGATCAGACCGATCGCCACCCACCAAACCCAACCGCGTTGCCCCGACCGCCGTTGTCCCGGGCTGAACTCGCGCGCGACAAAGTCGTCATAGTCAAACTCCTGGTCCGGCAAATCCAACGCATCATACCGCGCCTGATCCGACCATCCCGTCCGTTCGTCGGATCCACACTCGGGGCAGGCCGTCGCTCCCTCGGGGACCTCCGTCCCGCAATGCGGACAGATGCCGGGTGTCGACGGGCGATTGAGATTCATGGATTCACAATCGGGTGTTCATTGTCCAGGGCTCCCAATGAAGCTCGGCCTCAAACCGACCAGTCGTTCCGAGGACCGAGCCTGCGCGTCTCTGGGCGGTTCGAGGCGGAGCTTCATTCGTCGCGCTTTGCCGGCACAGCGGCTTGCCTTCCATAATCGGCGCATCGACGGCGTCGGGAAGCTGGCAGCCCAATCGAGAGGCGCCTAATGCCAGCCCGGGGAAGGGAGCGTGGCGGACTCCCACTCCCAGGTTTTTCCCTGTCTGGTCCCACGATCAGGCAGGGCCAATTGCTTCTGTCATCCCACGCACCTGCGCGCCACAAGGCAGGCATTGTGGCCACCAAAGCCAAAGGAGTTGTTGACAATGGCGTCAACCGTCATTTCCCGCGCCGTGTGAGCCACGAGATCAAGGTCACAGCCCGGGTCGGGATGATCGAGGTTGAGCGTGGGCGGCACCACGCCCGTCTGGATCGCCTTCGAGCAGATGGCCATCTCGACCGCGCCGGCCGCGCCGAGCATGTGGCCGGTGGCCCCCTTGGTGGAACTGACGGCCAACCGCCGGGCATGCGCGCCGAAGACGGCCTGGATGGCCTGGGCCTCGCAGAGGTCGCCCTGGGGGGTGGCCGTGCCGTGGGCGTTGATGTAACTGATCTGCTCGGGCGCCATCCCCGCCGAGCGCAGCGCCATCCGCATGCACCGGGCAGCCCCTTCGCCCTCGGGCGAGGGGACTGTCATGTGATGGGCATCGGCGGTGTTGCCGTAGCCCATCACCTCGCAGTAGATCCGCGCGCCCCGTCGACGCGCATGTTCGAGGTCCTCGAGCGCCACCACACCCGCGCCTTCTCCCATGACGAAGCCGTCCCGATCCGCGTCGAACGGGCGCGCGGCGCGTTTGGGCTCCGCGTTGCGGGTGCTCATCGCCCGCATGGCGCAAAAGCCGCCGATGCCCAGCGGCGTGATCGTGGCCTCGCTGCCCCCGGCGAACATCACATCGGCGTCCCCCATCTTAAGGGTGCGCCAGGCCTCGCCGATGGCATGCGAGGAGGTCGCGCACGCGGAGCACGTCGCCAGATTGGGGCCGCGCAGGCCGTGAAACATCGAGAACAGGCCCGACGCCATGTTCAGGATCAGCATCGGGATCATGAAGGGCGACAGGCGGCCGGGCCCTTTGCTCAACAGGATTTTGTGCTGTTCCTCTGTGGTGTGCAGGCCGCCAATCCCCGAGCCGAGGAAGGCGCCGATGGCATCGCGATTGCACCGATCCAGATCAAGCCCCGAGTCGAGCAAGGCTTCCTTGGCCGCGACCAGGGCGAATTTCATGTAGCGATCCGTCCGCCGCTCGTCTTTGGCCGAGGGGAATGCGCCGGTGGCATTGAGATTCCGCACCTCGGCCGCAATCTGGCAGTCGAACGGTGTCGGGTCGAACAGCGAGATGCGATCGATCCCGCATTGGCCGGCGAGGAGATTGGTCCAGAAGGTGTCGACCGAGTGGCCCAGACACGACACTACCCCCAGTCCGGTGATCACCACGCGTCGTTCGGTATGCGAGATCGCCATAAACAGAAAGGGCAGCTCGCGCTTGGATCCGGCGGGGCTGCCCAGTTCAATCCGCGGGCTCTTACTTCTGCTGCAGGTCTTCGATGTATTTGATCACATCGCCCACGCTTTGCAGCTTCTCGGCCTCCTCGTCGGGAATCTCCTGTCCGAACTCTTCTTCCAAAGCCATCACCAACTCGACGGTGTCGAGTGAATCGGCCCCGAGATCCTCAATAAACTTCGCCTCAGGGACAACTTGATCGACAGTGACACCCAACTGTTCGACGATAATCTCTTTTACCCTCTGCTCGATGGATTGTTCAGCCATGCGTCTCTCCAATTTCGTTTTCCGGTTGCGGTTGTGTCTATGCGACGTCCTCTGGAGCGTCAAGTCCCGATTGGCGAATTTTTTGCCCGCGCCGCGGCGCCCGAGGCCGCCGCTCGAACCCGCGGACTGTCGGTTGATCCGACACGTGTCCTCCGCGGAGAAACGGCAGCATCACGCCCTTGGCATCACCACCCCGTGACAAACGCTCCAATCAAAAATCGGCGCCCGATTTAGGCCCGGGGCGGCAGCTTCTTCTCAACAGGGCTCTTGTCGAGGGTGACGTACTTCGGCAGCCCGCCTTCCGTCGGCACCTTCACCTCGCCCCTGACCAACGGCCGCGCATACTCGACGAACTTCTCGTTGGGCATGAAACCGTCCTCGGTCACCCAATCGCGCGGCACGAAATGCTCGACATTGGCCACCTCGGCCAGCGGATGCAGGTCGGTGCTCCAGGCCACCGTCCCGTCCTCGCGGACTGTGCGGACGATCTTGACCATGAAGCCGCTCTGTCCCTCGACGGCCGCTCGCACCGCCGCCTCCCCGCAGGCAAAGGCGTTGTCAATGTCGGTCAGGCTCGCGCAGTGCCCCGCGGCGCGCTGGGCGTATCCCAGGATCACAGTGCGCGTCTTGGTGTTCAACCTGCCCTGCACATGCTCCTTGAGCTTCTCGGCCGCGCCGGCCAGCACCGGGTGCCCGAAGGCGTCCAAACGGGTCACGTCGGCGCCGATTTCCTTGCCCTCCTGGTCCTTGATGCCCTCGCCGACCACCATCACGCAATAGCGATGGGCCTCGACCACCTCTTTGATCTTGGCCATCACCGCCTCCATGTCGTACCGGATTTCCGGCAAAAGGACGATGTGCGGCGCGGCGGCCGGGTTGCCCCGCTTGGCCAGCACCGTCCCGCCGGCAATCCATCCCGCCGACCGGCCCATCACCTCGATGATGCAGCACGAGCCGTCATCGGTCGCCATGCTCCCAACGTCGATGCCGACTTCCATCACGACGGTGGCGTCGTGCTTGATGACCGACCCGTACCCGGGACAACTGTCCGTGAAGGGAAGGTCGTTGTCGATCGTCTTGGGCACGCCGATCACACGCAAATCGTAGCCGCGCCTGACGGCGTCCTCGTGGATCTTGTGGGATGTGTCCTGGGAATCGTTGCCCCCGGCGTACAAGAAGTACCGGATATTGTGGGCCTGAAAGACCTCGAACAGACGGTCCATGTCCTTGGCTGCCTGCGCCGGCTTGCGCTTGAAGTCGACCTTGTAACGGCATGTCCCCAGCGCGGCCGCCGGCGTGTGCTTCAATCCCTCGATCGTCTTCGATTTCTCGTCGTTCAGGTCAATCAGATTCTCCTGGAGAATGCCCAGAATTCCATTGAGCCCGCCGTAGATTTCCTCGATGCATTCATGCTTCCCAGCCTCGCGGATCACCCCCGCCAGACTGGCGTTTATTGCACAGGTCGGCCCGCCCGACTGTGCGACCAGCAAATTCCCAACAAGTTCAGCCATAATCGTTTTCGTCTCCACTCCGCCTTTTCCGTTGCCTCACGGACCGGCACCAGGTCCAGTTAAATTGGGCCAGACACTGCCAACCGGCCTGAGTGATGTCAAAGCGGAACTACGCCCCGTCTGCCCTCCGGGCGCTTGGGGTGCATCGGATTGTTGTCGGTGTTCTGTCGCCCCGTGAGGGCACCGGGCCTGCAACGGATGCCGACTCCCGGTGTAGACAGGCCGCGTGCCCCCACGCGGCACACACTCGATTCCCACCGGCAACCGACACATGCACTGCCGCGGTTTCCGGTGTCGATCAGCGGTTGACTTCATGCTCGCGTTGACTCAAAACCTTCGCCGCACATGGCCAAGCGCATCGCGTTGAAACTGAAGGTCGGCGGTCGCGCCCCTGATTTCGAGGCGCAGGACCGGGCCGCGGAGATCGTCTCGCTGGCGGCTCCCGGGCTCGGTCGCGGTCCAGCGGGTGCGGCGAAGGCATGAATTTCGCCGACACCCGATTCTGGATCCTGCTGTTGTCGGGTCTGGCGGTCATTGCGTTGCTGCGCATTCCGGCAGGGGCCTGGCTTGGATCGAGGGTGGCCGTGTTCGACAGGCTCGCTCTGATCGCCCTCGGATTGTTCCTCCTTCTGGCGGTCAGTTGGGTCACGTGCCTGATCTTCGTGGTCGTCGCCGTCTTTTCCTACTGTGCGATGGGCTACCTGGTCCGCCGGGGCGGGCGGCATTCGCGCCGCCTATTGATTCTGTTCGTCCCACTGCAATTGCTTCCCCTGCTGTACTTCAAATACGCGGACTTCATCCTGAACGACGCGCTGGGCGGGTCTTTCGACACCCTGCGCGGCCTGATCATCCCGGCTGGCATATCGTTCTACACGTTCCAGATGATGTCGTTTGTGATCGACACGCTCGCCTTTGGCCGCCCGCTGCCGCGCGTTCTCGATTTCTTCAATTTCGCCGGGTTCTTCCCGCAGGTGGTCGCCGGCCCAATCGAGCGGAGGGAGGATTTGCTGCCCCAGATGGAGCGGTTCAGGTTCCGCTGGTCGAGCCAGGATCTCAACGCGGGGGCGGCCTGGGTGGCTGTCGGCATGTTCTTTAAGTGCTGTCTGGCGGACAACGCGGCCATCTATGTCGATCGGACCTCGGTCAGCAACCCGTTCTCGATCTGGCTGGCCAACCTGATGTTCGGCCTTCGGATCTACTACGATTTCGCCGGGTACAGCCTGGTGGCGGTGGGCTTCGGACGCTGCCTCGGCATCCGGTTGACCCTCAACTTCCTCAGCCCCTATTGCTCGACAAGCATCCGGGAATTCTGGCATCGGTGGCATGTGACGCTCAGCGGATGGTTCCGGACCTATGTGTATCTGCCTTTGGGCGGGGGACGCACCCGATGGTGGATGCTCAACGTCGCCGTGGTTTTCATCGTCTCGGGCCTGTGGCATGGGGCAGGGTGGGGGTTCTTGCTTTGGGGGGCCTTCCACGGCATTGCCCTGATCGTGAACCGGGCATTGGGCGGCGCGATCCGGTTGCCGCGCTTCCTGGCCTGGATGGTGACGTTGGTGGCCGTGTTGTTCGGGTGGGTCTTCTTCTACGAGACGCGCACTCCAGACCTGCTGGCGAAGCTGGCGGCGCTCTGCAATCCGATGGCCTATAAGGCGGCGGCCCTCCGCGAGACGCTGGCCTCGATGAGCGGCGGTCACCTGTTCACCCTCACCTGTCTGCTCCTCCTGGTGGCGGTTGTCTGGGCGGTCGAATGGCTTTCAGTCGCGCGCCGGGACGATCCGTACTGCTATCTGCGGCATCCGGTGGCGGCGGTCATTTTGGTGGTGCTCACCGTTCTTCTGGCGCCGGGAAACGACAATGCCTTTATCTACTTCGCCTTTTAGTCGGCGCGTGCCGTGGTTTGTCGTGCAGCTTCTTGCGGTGGCGCTGCTCACCGGGATGGCGACGGCCTTCTATACGCTGCGGCTCAACCCGGAGGTGAACTATCTGCGCGGCAGCGACCGGATCAAACGCGCCTGGGCGCGGAAGATGACGCTCGAACACGGGGCAAAAACAATCCTGTTTGGCGGATCGAGCTGCGAATTCTCGATCGATCCGGAGCAGTTGCTCGAACGGCACGGCCTTCCCGCGGTCAACCTCGGACGCAATGCCGGCCTGGGTGCGAGCGTCTTGATCGAGGCGACGCTGATCGAGACGCGTCCCAAGGACACCCTGGTGATGGCGATCGAGCCAACCCTGCTGACCGGTCCCGCGGAGATCCCGATGCTCGGTGTGCAATTCAGCTTTGCCCTGGGGCATCCGGAGTGGGTGCTGACCCCCCGTTTCGGAGGGCCTCGCAAGTCCTGGCCCGCGGCGCTCCTCGCGCTGCGTCCGGGCGGCTATCACGTCTTCACCCTGCTGGGCAAACTGGTCCAGGGCCGCCCACTCTACCGCTACAACACCGCCGAGGTCCGCCCCACCGGCTTCCACCAGACTCCTGTCCGGACGCCCTTGACCAGTTTGACATCGCACGCCGGACATCTTGCTCCGGACGCGCGCGTTTTGCTCGAAGCGCTGGCCCAGTGGTGCCGGAGCAATCAGGTGGCGCTCTGCTACTCGCTCCCCTGGCGGTACACCCCCACCAATGCCGTCCCGGCCTACCAGCGGCTCAACGCCGGCCTGCTCTGCGAAATCGCCGAGTACTGCCCCGTTCTGCGCGACGAACAGTTGGGCGCCCATGTCGTGCTCGGGCATTTCGCCGACACCGAGTTCCATCTCAACGAGCCCGGCGCAAGCCTCCGCACGAGCCAACTGGGCGACCAATTGAAGTCCGGACGGTTTTGGACTCGCGACGAGCTGCGGCAGCGCGCGGAGTTCGCGCCTGAGGCTTTGGGCTCAACCGTGGCGGTAGGGCGGTTCGAGTGAGAAGGTGTGCGGCAGGTGGCGGATTTCGCGCACCGCGCCCGCCTCGAGCAGCACCTCGACAATGTCGAATCGGATCTTGATCTCCGGATCGTCGAGCCGCCGGAGATAATCGAGCGCCGCCCGGGACAGCAGACGCCGTTTGCGCGCGTTGACCTCCGCCGCGGGACGCGTCCAGTCCTCGGACGAACGTGTCTTGACCTCCACAAACACCAGGCAATCCCGATCCCGGAAGACCAGGTCAATCTCGCCGCGCCTGGTCCGGAAATTCGCCGTCAGGAATTTCATCCCCAGGCGTCGCAGGTGCCGGCGCGCCGCGCGCTCGCCAAGGCGCCCGCGGTGCAAATGGGTTGGTTCGCTCGCGAGCCCAGCCCATTTCTTGCATCGCTCCCACAGGCCCATCGCTTGGATCAGAATAAATGCGGCTGCGACAGCCGCGTCGGGGTGAAGCTGCGGCGGTGGATCGGACAGGGCCCGTGGCGGGCGAGTGCGGCCAGATGTTGCGGCGTGCCGTATCCCTTGTGCCGCGCAAATCCGTACTCGGGATAGCGCCGGTCGTATTCGAGCATGAGACGGTCTCGGGTGACTTTGGCCAGGATGCTGGCCGCCGCAATCGAATAGCTCCGGGCGTCCCCCTTCACAAGGGCGGTCTGGGGGTAGGGGAGCGATTTCACCGGCAACCCGTCCACCAGGACATGCTCGGGCCCGGGCTCGAGTTGGGCGAGCGCTTCCGCCATCGCCTGGTGCGTTGCCCGCAGGATGTTGATCGCGTCGATGACCTCGATCCCGACCGCGCTGACGCCACTGGCCAGGCCGGGAGTGAGGCTCAGGGCCTCGAAGTACCGCTCGCGCTGCCGTGCCGTGAGCTGTTTCGAGTCGTTTAAACCCTCCAAGTCCGTCGAAAGCCCGTCGCGGAGAAAGCCCGTCGGCAACATCACCGCCGCTGCCACCACCGGACCCGCCAGCGGACCGCGCCCCGCCTCGTCCACGCCGGCAATCCGCGTGACGCGGCGGAGCAGGCGGCGCTCGAACTCAAATCGATCGGTCGGGTCTTTCAACTGCTCGATGGCAGTCGAGATTCCGCAGACGGGTGTCGTGCCGATGCATCGAGGGCCGCGCCCGTGCGGCTTCGGCTGGGTGTCGTCAATGCCGTGCGCCGGGGCCCAGGCATCACTTCGTATCCGCTGGGGCATCCGCTGCCGGGGCCTCCGCGGGCGCATTGACCGCCTCGGGTTCCTTCGCCGCGGCATCCGCTCTGGCGCCGGCGCTGTGGTGTGCCTTCTCCTTGACCGCGATGGCGCCCTTGCCGATGCGCTTGCGCAGGTAAGTCAGTTTGGCGCGGCGGACGGAGCCTTCGCGTTCGACCTCGATCCGCTCGATCCGGGGGGAATGCGATGGGAACACCCGCTCGACGCCTTCGCCGTAGCTGATGCGCCGGACGGTGAAGGTCTCGTTGATCCCGTGTCCGCGGCGTCCGATCACGACACCGGCAAACACCTGGATGCGTTCCCTGTCCCCCTCGACGACCTTGGTATGGACGCGCACGCTGTCGCCGACTTCAAATCTCAGAGGGCGCTTGCGTAAATGAGCCGCCTCGATCTTGTCCAGTAGTGCCTGATTCATAAATGGTCGTGCTATCGTTTTCTCTCTACTCTCCCGGCTCGCTCCCCGGCGGGCCCATCAAATCGGGCCGCCGCTGCTGCGTCCTCTGCTGCGCCTGCTCAGCCCGCCAGAGGCTGATCGCGGCGTGGTGCCCGGACAACAACACGTCCGGCACCTTCCATCCCCTGAATTCCGCGGGCCGCGTGTACTGCGGATACTCGAGCCAGCCCGCGCTGAACGACTCGTCCCGGGCACTCGAATCGTCTCCGAGCGCGCCCGGCAGGAGCCGCGTCACAACATCCACGACGACCATGGCCGGAAGCGCGCCATTGGTCAGCACGTAATCGCCAATCGACAGTTCGTCGTCCACCAGGTGTTCCCGCACCCGCTCGTCCACCCCCTCGTAGCTGCCGCAAATCAGCAGCAGATGGGGGAGAACGGCCAGTTCGCGGGCGATGGACTGGCGAAAGAGCCGGCCGGTCGGACAGAGCAGGATCACCCGCGTGTCCGGCTGCCGCAAATGTTCAACCGCTTCAAAGATCGGCTCGGGCTTCATCAGCATGCCCGGCCCGCCCCCGAACGGCTTGTCATCCACCGTTTTGTGGCGGTTGTGTGTGTAGTCGCGCAGGTTGTGTATCCGCAGATCCAGTACGCCCTGCTCCCGAGCCCGACCCACGATGCTCTCGTCCAGGGGACCCGCAAACATCCCCGGAAACAGGGTCAGCACATCGATCTTCATTCCGCCCCCAATCGCTGCCCTCAGGACCCATCCCGCGCCCCGCGCCCAGTCAGGCCGGCATGCGACTAATCCTTGGGCGGGACTTCCTCGACCAGTTCCAGGCTGCAGCGCTGGCCCCGGCGGGCGCTTCCCACCTGGAGCAGGGCGCGCAGCGCGTGAATGGTCGCACCCTGGCGTCCGATGATCTTCCCAACATCGGTCGGATGCAGGCGAAGTTCGTACACCGTGAAGCCATCCCGCTCTTGCGGCGTCACCGTGACAGCATCGGGGCGATCCGCCAAGCCCTTGACCAAGAATTCAAGCCAGGCCTGCATGCGCACTCACCCAGTCAGCTCTGCGGCGGTAATAACGCGCGCTTCCTGGCCCGCTTGATAAAGCTGGCCACCGTCTCGCTGGGCCGCGCCCCTTTGCTCAGCCAGTACTCGGCCCGCTCCAGAGCGAGTGTCACGTTGTCCTCCCGCTGCTGCGGCAGGTACGCCCCGATTTCCTCGATGAAACGCCCGTCGCGCGGACTGCGCCCGTCGGCGACCACAATGCGGTAAGCCGGGGCGTTGGTCGTCCCGATCCGCTTCAAGCGAATTCTGACTGCCATAATATCGTGTATGATTCTTCGCCCGATCCTGCCCCGCAATTCGCAAGCGGACCCGGCGTCATCCGCATCGGCGGATTCAAAAGAGCCGGGAGCCTAGACTGCAACCCGCGCGGTTGGCAAGACCTGAATTTGCCTCTGAAACTATTCCGGTTACGGTTCCTCGCCTAGCGCCAAGAAATGACCGTGCTAGCCCGGATTTCTCACCACCGGGAGGATGACAACGAAATCCGGGCTAGCGCGACAGGCTCGACGTGAATCGGTAATCCCCGGATTCCACCGCCAGAATGGTTCGACCCTCTTCCTGGCGCAACTGCCGCACCCCCTGGGCGGTCGCCAGCGGCTGACCGCTCTCGCGGATCGAGTCCGCGCTCGACCCCGGCAAATACACGGTCGCGGTCGTGTTCCCAGGGATGCTCACCCTCAATTCAAAGGTGTCGGCGTCCCGGCGCCATTCCGAGCGGATCAGCCCGCGAATGCTCCGGTACTCGGCTTTCACCCAGTGAATGGGTGTTTGTTCGGGATTGCTGCCGGGCGCCGGCGGGCGCGGATGAATCACAATCCGGCTGTAACCCGGCCCTTCAGTGTCGATGCCGGCAAGGTTGCGGAAGGCCCATTCCATGACGGCGCCGAAGGCATAATGGCTGAAGCTGTTCATCGCGGCATTCTGATTGCCGGTTGCACCGTTGAAGCCGTGTTCCTTGGTGTAGCTGTCCCAGCGCTCCCAGACGGTCGTGGCCCCGTTGACCACCTCGTAGCCCCAGGAAGGGAACCGTCGGCTCTGGAAAAGGCGCGCGGCCAGGTCGTCGTAGCCCCCTTCAGTCAGGGCCGGGAGCAGGTGCTTGGTCCCCAGAAAGCCCGTGGCCATCCGGTGTTCGTTCTTCGCGATCTTGTCGGCCAGGTGCTTCACAATCCCCTCGCCGCGAGAGACTGGGATGCCCGCCAGGCGGGCGGACAACACATGGGCGCTTTGCGTGTCGACCTCGAGGGTGCCGTCCGGACGCAGGTAGTCGCTGGCAAATCGCTCGGCCAGCCGCCTGTGCAGATCGCGATAGGCCTGGGACTCGGCGGTCCGGCCAATCGCACCGGCCATCTCGGCCATCAACTGGGCGTCGTGGACGAAATAGGCGGCATCGATCATCTCGATCGGCGTTTCCTCATTCACGTTGAGCCAGTCGCCCCACGTGTTGCCGTCCTTGCGCCCCCGCAGATCCGGCGCCCGTTGCTTGCGCCAGTCCATGAACCGCGTCATCGAGGCCCAATGACGTTCAATGACGCGTGTGTCGCCGTAGGCCATCCACATGGTCCAGGGGCAGATGATCCCCGCGTCGGTCCAGGCTGTTCCCCAGGTTTGTCCCGGGGCGCCATGCGCCATCGGATAGGGGCAGTAATCGGGGTACGGACCGAAATCGCGCTGGGCTTCGTCGACGTCATCGAGCCATTTGGTGAAGAACGCGGCGACATCGGCGTTGAAACAGGCGGTGCCCGCATAGATTTGAGCGTCGCCCATCCAGCCGAGCCGCTCGTCGCGTTGGGGGCAGTCAGTAGGCATCTCGATGAAGTTGGCGCGCTGGGTCCACTGGGCGTTCTTCCAGAAACGCGTCATCACATCGTCCGAACACGCAAACTCGCCCGCCAGCGGCGTGTCGTTGTGGAGCACCAAACCGGTCACGGCCTCCAAACCGGGCGCCTCGGCCAGCCCCGTCACCTCGACATACTGAAATCCATGATAGGTGAAACGCGGCTGCCAGCTCTCGCCCTGCGGATCGCCTCGCAGCGTGTAGAAATCCGTCGCGCGGGCGCGACGCAGGTTCTCGATCATCAGCCGGCCATCCGCATGCAGCATTTCACCGAATCGCAGCCGCACCGTCGCCCCCGCCGGCCCTTTGACGCCGATCCGGACAATGCCGGCAAAGTTCTGCCCGAAATCGAAAACGAACACACCGGGTTCCGGTTCGGTGCGGCGCCGGGCCGGCAGCGCCTGCGTGACCCGGATGGGCGGTGCGGCGTAGAATTGGAGACGCGGCGGACGCTGGAAGCCCAATTCAACTTCCCGACTCCCTGATGTGTCCGAAAACAGGGCCTTCGTGCTCCCGTTGTCCTCAGCCCGAATGGCCGGTTCCCAAGCCCAGGGCGAGCCGGCTCCGCCCCCGGCCGCCGAGGCCGGGCCGGCGGAGCACCAACCGGCGTCCTCACGACGCGCATCATAGGCCTCGCCCATGATCAGGTCGGCTTCGCGAATCGGCCCATCCCCGCTCACCTGCCACGATGTGTCGGTGCCGATCGTTTCGCGCGAGCCGTCGGCGTATTCGATTTCAAGCTGGGCCAGGACTGCGGGCGTCTTCCCGTAGAAACAGCGGCCGGCTTTGTTTGGACCGTACCCCACCAGCAAGCCGTACCCCACGTACCCCGCATACCAACCGTCGGCGACAATCGAGCCGATGCGGTTGGCGCCGCGCCGGATCTGGGATGTCACGTCATGGGTCCGATAGTGGACGCGGCGTCGGTAGTCGGCCCACCCGGGCTCGAAATACGCGTCACCCACGCGCTGGCCGTTGAGATGGTACTCGGCCAATCCGAGCGCTGAACCGTAAAGCGTCGCCCGCCGCACCTCGCGCTCTACGTGGAAGGCCTTTCGGTAATGCCGCGCCGGCGGCAGAAAAAGCCGGTCGCGCGCCGAGTGCAGGGGAGACGTGTCTTTAAAGGAAATCCATTGGGCCTGCCAATCCGACGGTTCGAGCAAGCCCATGGTCCAGCGGGCCGGGAGGCTCCAATCGCCGGGCTTGCCCTCGCCGTCCCACACCTTGACCTTCCAGAAACAGGTCTGCCGCGACCCCAGCGGTCGTCCGGCATAGACGAGGTTGACTGTCTCACTGCTCGCGACACGCCCCGAGTCCCAGAGGTCCCCATCCTCGGCGTCCAGTCTCTCGCTCGCGCTCGCAACCAGCACGCGATACCCGGTCTGCTTCTGCCCGCGCGCCCCGGACGCGATCCGCCAACTCAGCCGCGGCTGCCGATCGTCCAGTCCCTGAGGATTGGACAAGAACTCCGTCCGCAGTGCGACGGGCTCGATGGCGGCCGTCTCGGCCCCATGCGCGGGAACTGACAACAGAAAGCAAAAGCACACGGCCGCAAGCACGGACGGGCCCCATCTTTCCGCTCCTGCATCGCGGAAAGATGCGGCCCCGCTGCGCGGGGCTCGATCGCGAACGACAACATGTTGGCAGATGTTCTCCGACAAATCGCTAGCCCGCATGGGCACACATCTCGGAGTCTTCGGCTTTACCGCAGTCACAACTCGATGAACGATGCGGGCCAGTAAAACAAGAAAACGGCGCATTGGTCGATATCATGACACGGCCGGACTCGACAGCCAAGAGCCGACTCGGTTGCGGCTTTGCCGCGCTGCGCCATTGCGTTTCCCTCGGGTGGAGTCGAGCTCAACGCAAAGACGCCAAGACGCGACACCAAACCCCGCACGAGCAGTTACCGCCTTGACCGGCTTGGCTATTTCAGTTGGACCTCCGGGTCGCTCTCGTAGGCCGAGCCCAGATGGCACAGCAGATGCAGAAGCAACGCGAAGATCTTGAACAGCGACTTCAGCCGGTCCACATCCTTAATCACCCCCAGCACCACGAAATACAGCTCGTCCACTCCGTCCGGGAACTCGGCGCCAAACCACCCTTCGTCGTCCTTTACCTGAACACTGAAGTTCGGCTGTGCCGCGATCAGAGCCCGCAGCGGTTCATTCGAAAAAAGCTGCTTCACCCGCGCGGGATTGTTGCCCTGGATGACGAATGGCTCGTCGAATTCCGGGCTGCCAACATCGATGTCCTGCATGCCGAACAGCTTGCCCAGCCCACTGAACACGCTCTTGCGATAGATGCGGAACCGGAAGCCATCCTGGTTGACATAGGGCGCTCGGAGACGGGTGTAAGTGGTGCTGTGCTTGCCCGTGGAGACGGTGAAGGTGTCAAGGGTCAGGGTCCATTCCTTCACCCGGATCACCACCTTGGAGCCACGCCAAAAGCCGCCGTCCACAAAGCTCGATCCGGTCTCCTCGGCCAGGCGGCGCCAGACCTCCGCCTGGCTGGGACCGAACAATTGTCGGAGAGAGCCCATGCCGCGGAGTGTGCCTGAACAGGATTGCCGACGCAATGGGCTAAACCCCTCACGAAACAGGACGGAACATGAAGGGAAACCCAGGGAACCGCCCGTCATTCATGATCCGCCCCGCTTCATGAGGCACTCCCCCCTCTGTGCGCCATGCCCGCCAGCCCCCCCCCACTGACCGCTTCACTCCCCGGTGCCAACACCAGGGCGACATCCAAGCCCCGGCCCAATAGAAATTCTGCGGATTGGCCAGCTTGGCTCGGTCCTCCGGGGCCTCCAGATCGAAGTAAACGGCGTTCTCCCGCTGGCCGATCTCTCGCGCCAGGGTGGTCTTCCCACATTGGCGCGGTCCCAGGATCGCCGTCACGGGACTGTGCTTCAGCCCGTACTCAACCTGCCCAACCAGCTCTGGTCGCCCGATCATTATTGAATACCGGAACTAC